>NZ_JALHBK010000008.1:0-286083 GCF_031570565.1 Nonomuraea sp. 3-1Str | reverse complement strand
CGTCCTCGACGCCCTCCAGGCCGGCGACGGCGCCCACCTGCTGGACGCGGCCCTCATGGAGAGCCCGCCCCAGGACCGGTGGGGCATGTGCGGCAACCTCGTCACCCACGACGTCACCCACCCCACCGTCCGCGCGCCGTCATAGCGGTCCGGGCGGCGCCTCGCCCCGCGCGGGGCGGGGCGCCGCCTTCCCGCCGGCTCACCCCGGTGTCACTGCTGCGGGGCGCCCCCCGGCTGGGTGACGCCGTTGACCTTCAGCGTGTACGGCGCGTACTGCCCCACCTGCTCCGTCGGGTCGTCGTAGGCGACCACCGCGACCACCTTCGGGAACGGGGCCAGCACGGCGAGCTGGAGCCGGTTGAGCGAGAGCGTGCGCCGCCCGTCGGACTCCACCTGGAGCGCCACCGCGTGCTTGTCGTCCAGCCCGACGAGGCGGACGTTCCAGTTGGCGACCGGCGTCGGGTGGATCTCCGTCGGCGAGTCGAACGGCTCCAGGCTCGACCCGTCGCTCACCGCCGTGCCGCCGACCGTGACGTCGTCGATCCGCAGGCCGCCCTCGTTGACGCCCGCGTCGCTGACGTACCGGAAGCCGAGCAGGATCTCCTTGCCCGCGTAGGCGGCCAGGCTGAAGGTGTGCGGCTCGAAGCCGGTGGTGGTGCCGTTGAGCGCCGGGCCGAGCGGGCCCGTCACCGTGCGGTCGCCGGGGACGGCGGTGTAGGTGGCGCCGCCGTCCGTGGAGACCACGACGTAGCCGTAGTCGAAGCCGCTCTCCGCCCCGTACTTGGCCAGGAGGCGCAGCGTCGGGTCCGCGGTGGGGACCGTCACCCGGGTCACCGCGGCGGCGTCGAGGTTGCTGGAGTTGCCCGACCACAGCACCGGGTTGCCGACCCGGTCCGGGTCGTCGGAGACGACGGTCCAGGCGAGCGGCTGGGCGGGCAGCGTCTTCGCGCCCTCGAACGACAGCGACCGCAGGTCCGACCCGCGCAGGACCTTCCCGCCGGTCGCCTGGAGCGGCACGTAGTCGGCGCCGTTCGGGGCGGCGCCGGCCGTCTTGTACGCCGCCGGGTTGTCCAGGTTGACCGTCGAGCGCAGGCTCGCGGTGGTCACCCGCTTCTTCGGCACGCCGAGCATGACGCCCCTGGCCGCCTCCCCGACGATCTTGTCCACCAGGGTCGTCGTCTGGTAGTCGTGGATCACCTGGTACGGGTTCTTGACGCCGCGCGCCTCCAGTGCCGCCCGCAGGCTGGCCAGGCCCTGCAGGTCGCCGTCACGGTGCAGGCGCGTCAGGAAGTCCGTGCCGTACCTGTCGTACAGGAACAGCATGAACGAGTACGCGTTGCCGTAGTCGGCGAGCACCCCGCTGGCCGTGGCGCCCTCGCCCCACAGGTTCAGCGAGTTCTCCGGGCCGCCGCAGTCGCGCGGGTTGGTGTTGTACGGCGTCTGCACGGTGCCGAAGCCCTGGAAGCAGTAGATGTGGCTGTCGGCGCCCCGGTCGAACACCGTGGCCTTCGCGTCGGCGTATCCCACGAGGGTCTGCGCGAAGTCCGACAGGCCCTCGTTCATCCAGGTGGTCTCCAGCGGGTCGGTGTAGTAGTGGGCCAGGTGCTGCCACTCGTGCGCGAACGTGTTCTCGTACTGGTGCGGCCGCGCCGGGCGGGAGGTGCACAGATCGGAGGTGGGCTCGTCCGGCGGGTTGGTGCCGGTGCGATGCAGCCAGTCGAACGCGTCGATCGTCATGACGTTGCGGTCGAGCAGCTCGTTGAACTGCGAGGAGAAGAACCCGGCGATGTACGTGGGCGCGGCCGGGAAGTCGTAGAAGTTGTCGTCCCTGACGTTGTCCACGAGCGTCACGGTGCGGTTGCCCGCGCCGGTGTAGACGCCGCCGTTGCCGTTGGCGTCGGGCCCGAGGACGGCGTTGGAGCCGTCGCGGTCCGGCGGCCTGCTGAAGGCGGCGGTCTCCTTCGGGTACATGTTGGTGTCGAACTCGTGGACGAGGCTCGCCACCTGCGCGTCGGTGACCTGCGTGCTGGACGGGACCTGCGCGCGGCAGTCGCCGGCGGGGAAGGCGAGGTCGTTGGCGACCCACACCTCGATGTTGTCGCCGACGCCGCGCAGCGTGTAGTCCTTGCGGTAGAGCCGCCCGTTGAAGTCGTCCATGCCGAGCCACTGCCGGACGGTGCCGACCGGCGGCGTGTCCGCGGCCTTCGCCCTGGCACTCGGCTTGGCCCGGTACGCCGACGGCACCTTGACCGGCTTGCCGTCGAGGGTGAAGTCCTTGCGGGTGAGCTCTCGCACGTCGGACGGCGCCGGGGCCGGTGGGGCGGCGTGCGTGGCCTCCGCGGTGGCGGGAAGGGCCGTGAGGAGGGGTAAGGCGAGGAGCGTGGCTGCGAGCCCGATGATCCGGTGGCGCGCCATGGAACCCCCTTCTGATGGGTGTTGCCCGGGATTGTTGGGGACAAGCCGTTATCACCCGGGGCCGTGGGGGCGCGCAAGCGAAGCAGTTGCCAACAACCACCCGGGGTTTTCGTGCTCGCGCGCCCTCCACCCCACGCCTACTGCCGGAAGAGCCCCACCGACCAGCGCACCGGCCGCCCGTCCGCCGGCGAATTCATGAACAGCTTGAGGGTGACGGTCACCTGCTTGCCCTTCGCCACCTTGTACAGCGACATCGCTCCCGGGTAGGGCCCCTCCTCCCACACACCGCAACCGCTCGCGCCGCCGGTGTCCTTGCCGTCGATCTCGTACCTGAACCACAGGCGCGCGGCCAGGTCGCCGGTGCAGATCTGGTCGAGCCCGAACTCGCGGCCGTCGCCGCGCACCCGGAACGTCAGGGACCTCTCCGCAGGCCAGGTGCCGGTCCGGGTGTCCGCCAGCTTCCAGCGGCTCTGGTGGGCGGGGAACGCCCTGGGCGCCTTGGGCTCTACAGGAGTGTCCGGTGGTGTCCACTCGTACACGGCCATGGACATGGAGGCGCGCTCCGGCTTCACCGGGCGGCAGGGGCTCTTGGAGTCGGCCCGCACGCAGGCCGAGCCGTGCGTGGTCGCGTCGAAGGTGATCACGGCCCGGTCCCCCGCGCCCCGAGGCACGATCAGCGGCGCAAGCTCCCTGTGCCCCGTACAGGAGAACATGTGGGCCGGCACCGGTCGTCCGTTGACCTTGACCTGGAGACCGGGCAGCGCCCGGCCCGCGCGGGTGCAGATCAACGCCACGTCCAGCGGCTTGCCGGTGACGCGGACCGTGACCGTGGCCTTCCTGCTGCCGGTCGCCCCGATCGAGGCCGTGGCCAGGCGCCGGTAGCCGGTGCCGTCCGGCGAGGTGAACGTCTCCGGCAGCCCGCCGGGGACGGGCGAACCGGCCAGCGGGCCGGCCGTGGCGGACGTGACGGCCGCCGTGTCGGGACCCGCTCCGGCCATGCCTGGCAGCAGCACCAGGCCCAGCGCGGCGACCGCCGCCACGGTGGTCCCGGCCGCGGCGAGCCGCCGGCGCAGCCGGATCCGGGAGATGCGGGCCCGTACCTGCTCGTGGCGGACCGGGTTGGACGGGGGAGTGGCGTCGCCGTGCTCGCGCAGCACGTCGCGCAGCTCGCGTACGGTCATCGGTGGGTCTCCTCCATGATCGACTCGTCCACACGCAGCTTGGCCAGCGCCTTGGCGGTCTGGCTCTTGACCGTGCCGGGCGCGCAGCCCAGCAGCCGGGCCACCTCGGCCACGGGCAGGTCCTCGTAGAAGCGCAGCACGATCACCGCGCGCATCCGGGCGGGGAGGCGGCCGACGGCCTGCCACAGCTCCTCGCGGTCGCGGCCGGCGCCGCCGTCCACGGGGACGTCCGGCAGGTCGTCGCTCGGCAGCTCCCGCCGCCACTTGCGCCGCCACCACGACGTGTACGTCGTCACGAGCACGCGGCGCACGTACGCCTCCGGCTCCGCCACGCCGGGCCAGGCGAACCACGCCTTGGCCAGCGACTCCTGCAGCAGGTCCTCGGCCAGGGCCCAGTCGCGGGTCAGCAGGTACGCCGTGCGTAACAGCCGGTCCGACCGCGCCAGCACGAATTCCTGATATATCGCCCGATCCGCCACCTAATGCCTCCTGCCGGCGCGGCGCGCCCGCACGCGTCTCGTCCGGCCCTCCCGCTGAGGGCCACTGCGGCTAGTGACGCATCGACGCGCGCGCCGGGTTGCCCGGCCTCAACAGGGAACGGGTCGGATCAGCCGGCGCGGCCGGCGCGCAGGATCGTGAACGGCGCCAGCTCGCCCAGGCCGCGCACCGACAGCCGGTTGACCGGGCGCAGCTCGAAGGCGCGGTCGCCCTCCAGCTCCTCGGCCATCTCCGGGTCGGCCAGGATGGTGCCGGGGCGGGCCAGCGCCGTGAGCCGGCTGGCCAGGTTGACCGTCGTGCCGAACACATCGCCCATCCGCCAGATCACCGACCCCGCGGCCAGCCCCACGCGCAGCTCCGGCATGCCCCGGACCCTGGCGTGCGTCTCCAGCAGCCGCAGCCCGATCTCGGCCGCCTCGTGGGCCTTACCGGCGACGAACAGCACGGAGTCGCCCAGCGTCTTGACGATCCGGCCGCCGGAGGAGGTCACCACGTCGGCGGAGCGGCCCTCGAAGCTGTCGACCAGCGTGGCCAGCTCCCGCTCGGTGATCTGCCTGCTCAGCCGGGTGAAGCCGACCAGGTCGGCGAAGCCGACCGCCAGCCGTACCGCGGTGTGGTCCTGGTCGACCATGCGGCCGGCCGCTGCGGCGAGCTGCCGCTGCCACGAGTAGACGAGCAGCCGCGCGAGCGGGGGCACGACCCGGTCGGCCCGGCGGCGCCAGGCGCGGGACCGCTCGGCCAGCGGCACGCCCGCCTGGTCCAGCTCTTCGGCGCCGAGCTGCGCCTGCGACTCGGCCAGGCGCGTGGTGGCCCGCCCGAGCGAGCGGGCTATGAGCAGCACGTGCTCCTCGTCGTAGACGCCGGCGCTGACCATGCCGACCAGGGTCCTCAGCGCCTCCACGTCGGAGTCGGTGAACTCCACGGCGTCGTCGCGGACGTTCGGGAACCCGAGCGCCCGCCAGAACCGGCGCGCGCGGTAGACCGGCACCCCGGCCATCTCGGCGACCTGGTGGCTGGTGTAGCGACGGGGCTCGCGCAGGAACGCCTCGGCGAGCCCGTCCGAATCCTCGCGCGCCACGGCTGCAACATACACCCGTTAACGGGAGATAGCGCGTCCATATCCCAAGGTGGCCGGACATGTCGCGGTCCATCCGGGACGTTACTCCAGCAGGGCCCGCAGGGGGGAGCGCTCGGCCGCCGGGACGTGGTCCGCGTAGTAGTCGTACATCGTCTGCCGCGCCAGCCGGGCCGCCAGCGGGCCGTCGCCGGCGCGGACGGCGGCCAGCACCTCCTCGTGGTGGCGGATGCTGCGCCGCATCAGCGCCTCCCGGTCGGGCTCGGCGGCGAGCCGGTCGGCCACCAGGTCGACGACGATCGAGCGCACCACCTCGACGCAGATCTGGATGAGCTTGTTGCCGCTGGCCCGCGCCACCGCGTCGTGGAAGGCCACGTCGGCGGCGCTGAACGCGTCATGCCCTTCGGCGGCGCCCTCGCGGAGGGTGGCGCGCATCCGGTCGATGGCCGCCTCCATCTCGGCGAGCTGCTCGTCGGTGCGCAGCCGGGCCGCCAGCAGGTTGGCCGACCCGTCGAGCAGCATCCGGAACTGCACCAGCTCCCCGAGCGACAGGCCCTCGACCCGGGCCAGCGTGGCCATGGACCTCTGCAGCGCGTCGGGGCTGAACGGCAGCACCTCGGCCCCGTGCGGGTCACCCGGCCGCGAGCGCACCAGGCCGCGCGACTGCAGCACGCGCAGCGCCTCGCGCACCGTGGACCGGCTCACCGAGAACTGGCCCATGAGGTCGCGCTCGCTGGGCAGCCGCTGACCGGGGCGGAGAGCGCCGCTCTCGATGGCCTGCTCGACCTGTTCCACGATCCGCTCGTACGCGCGTACGGTGCGTACCGGCTCGAAGCGTGGACCACTCATTGCGCCCCCTTGACCTGAGCCGTCGTCGGCTGGCAATGTGCGTAGCCTACTGGTCCGACCAGTGCACTAGCCAGGGCACAGCCAGGAGGCTTGGACATGAGGCGCATCGGCATCTGGATGGCCCTGGGCGGGCTCCTGCTGGGCACGGCGGCCTGCGGCGGCGGCTCCGGCGGAGACCCCGGGGGAACGGCCGCGAAGCAGACGCTGGCGGTCGGGTTCACGGCCGAGCCGGCCAACCTCGACTTCACCTCCACCGAGGGCGCCGCCATCCCGCAGGCCCTGCTCGTCAACGTCTACGAGGGCCTGGTCAAGCTCGACCAGGACGGCCGGATCCAGCCGCTGCTCGCCGAGAAGATGGAAGTCTCGCCGGACCGGAAGACCTACACCTTCACGCTGCGCAAGAACGTCACCTTCACCAACGGCGCCCCGTTCACGGCCGACGACGTGGTCTTCTCCCTCGGCCGCGTGCGGACGGACTGGAAGCTGAAGATCAAGTCGCAGCTCGACGTCATCGACAAGGTCGACAAGAAGGACGACACGACGGCTGTCGTCACGCTCAAGCGCCCCAGCAACGGCTTCCTCTACGCGCTGGCGACCCGGCTCGGCGCCATGTTCAGCCGCACCGGCGTCGCCGACCTGGCCAACAAGCCCGTCGGCACCGGCCCCTACCAGCTCGGCTCATGGAAGCGCGGCGACTCCATCCGGCTCGACGCCAACCCGAAGTACTGGGGCACCAAGCCGGCGATGAGCGGCGTCACCCTCAAGTACTTCAAGGACGCGACGGCCATGAACAACGCGCTGCTGACGGGCGGGATCGACGTCATCTCCAGCGTCCAGGCCCCCGAGTCGCTCCAGCAGTTCGCCGACCCCAACCGGTTCGTCACGGTCGAGGGCACCACCAACGGCGAGGTGGTGCTGTCGATGAACAACGGCCGCCCGCCGTTCGACGACAAGAAGGTGCGCCAGGCCGTCCGGTACGCCATCGACCACAAGGCGCTGCTCGACACGGCCTGGGCCGGGCGCGGCAAGCTCATCGGCTCCATGGTCCCGCCCACCGACCCCTGGTACGAGGACCGCGCCGGCGACTACCCGTACGACGCGGCCAAGGCCAAGGAGCTGCTCGGCGGCAAGACGTACACGGTCAAGATGCGCATCCCCAACCTGCCCTACGCCGTGGCCTCCGCCCAGGTGGTCAAGTCGCAGCTCGCCCAGGTGGGCATCACGGCCGACATCGAGCCGCTGGAGTTCCCGGCCCGGTGGCTGGACGTGGTGTTCAAGCAAGGCGACTACGACCTGTCCATCATCAACCACGTCGAACCCCGTGACATGGGCATATTCGCCGACAAGTCGTACTACTTCCGGTACGACAATCCGGAGTTCGGCAAGCTGCTCGCCTCCGCCGACGAGGGCAGCGAGCAGCAGCAGACCGACGACCTCAAGCAGGCCGCCAAGCTCCTGTCCGACGACGCCGCCGCCGACTGGCTCTTCCTCTTCCCCAACCTGATCGTGGCCAAGAAGGGCGTCACCGGCCTGCCCCAGAACGCCATCGCCGAGTCGTTCGACTTCACCGGGCTCGCCAAGCAGTGATCGTCTACCTGTCGAAGCGGCTGGCGGTGCTCCTCGCGAGCGTCGCCGCCGCCGGCGTGGCGGTCTTCGCGTTCATGGCCGTGCTGCCCGGCGACCCGGCCGAGGTCGCGCTCGGCGTCAACGCGACACCCCAGGCGGTCGCCGAGCTGCGGGCCCGGTTCGGCACCGACCGGCCGCCGGTCACCCAGTTCCTCGACTGGTTCGGCGGGCTGGCCCAGGGCGACTTCGGCACCTCGTACGTGACCAGCTCCCCGATCGGGCCGCAGATCGCCGACCGGCTCGGCGTGACCGCGGTGCTGGTCATCGGCGGCATGGTCATCGCGCTGCTCGTCGCCGTACCGGCCGGCACGTTCGCCGCCGTCCACCACCGCGACCCGCTCGGCGCGGCCGTCAGCGCGGTGAGCCAGATCGGCATCGCCGTCCCCGCGTTCCTGGCGGGCATCCTGCTCGTGTTCGTCTTCGCGGTGAAGGCGCAGGCGCTGCCGTCCGGCGGCTACGTGCCGATCGCCGACGACCCGGCCGGGTGGCTGCGCAGCCTGTTGCTGCCGTGGCTGTCGCTCGGCCTCGTCCAGGGCGCCGTCCTGACCAGGTACGTGCGCAGCGCCGTGCTCGACGTGATGCGCGAGGACTACCTGCGCACGGCCCGGGCCAAGGGCAGGGGCCGGATGGGCGCCCTGTGGCGGCACGGGCTGCGCAACGCCTCCATCCCCGTGGTCACCGTGCTCGGCCTCCAGCTCGCGACCCTGCTCGTCGGCGCCGTCGTGGTCGAGCGGGTGTTCGTCGTGCCGGGGCTCGGCGACCTGCTGCTGAACGGCGTGGCCGGGCGCGATCTGCTGCTCGTCCAGGGCGTGGTGATGGTGCTGGTCGCCGCCGTCCTGCTGATCAACTTCGTGGTGGACGTCTGCTACGCCGCCCTCGACCCCCGCCTGCGGGGCGCCCGATGAGGAGACGGCTCAACCTGGGGCTGGTGACGGGCGGCACGCTGGTCGGGATCGTCGTGGCGGCCGCGCTCGTCTCGTTCGTGTGGACGCCGCACGACCCGACCCTCGTCGACGCGGCCGCCAAGCTGCGCGAGCCCGGCGGCGGTCACCTGCTCGGCGCCGACAAGTTCGGCCGCGACACGCTCAGCCAGCTCATGGTCGGCGCCCGCACCACCCTGTACGTGGGAGTGGTGGCCGTCGGCATCGCCGCCGTCCTGGGCACGCCGCTGGGCGTGGCCGCCGGCATGGCGCCCCGCTCCCGGGGCTGGCTGTCGGAGCTCATCATGCGGGTGAACGACCTGGTGTTCGCCTTCCCCGCGCTGTTGCTGGCCGTCATGCTGGGCGCGGTGTACGGGGCGGGCACGCTGACCGCGATGATCGCGATCGGGGTGGCCACCGTGCCCGCGTTCGCCCGCGTGGCCAGGGCGGCGACGATGCAGGTCATGGTGACCGACTACATCCTGGCCGCGCGCGCCGCCGGCCGCCGCGGCCCCGCCATCGCCGCGCGGCACGTGCTGCCGAACATCGGCTCGGTGCTCATCGTGCAGGCGTCCGTGTCGTTCGCCATCGCGATCCTGGCCGAGGCGGCGCTGTCGTTCCTCGGCTTCGGCACCCGGCCGCCCACGCCGTCGTGGGGGCGCATGCTCCAGGAGTCGCAGGAGCTGCTGTTCTCCACCCCGCGCCTGGCCCTGTGGCCCGGCCTGGCCATCGCGCTGGCCGTGCTCGGCTTCAACCTGCTCGGCGACGGCCTGCGCGACCACCTCGACCCGAAGCTGAGGAGCATCCGTGCTGACGGTTGAGGGATTGAGTGTGCGGGCCGAGGACATCGAGCTGGTGCGGGAGGTGTCGTTCGGCATCGGGCCGGGCGAGCGCGTCGGCCTCATCGGCGAGTCCGGCTCCGGCAAGTCGCTGACCGCGCTGGCGCTCATGGGGCTGCTGCCCGACGGCGTGACCGCGTCCGGCACCGCCCGGGTGCGCGGGCGCGACCTGGTGGGCGTGCCCGAGCGGCGGCTGAAGGACCTGCGCGGCCGTACGGTGTCCATGGTCTTCCAGGAGCCCATGACGGCGCTCAACCCGCTCATGCGGGTCGGCGCGCAGGTCGCCGAGGTCATGACCCTGCACGGCGCCGCGGCGCGGCGCGCCCGCGAGCGCGCCGTCGAGCTGCTCGGCCGGGTCCGCCTGCCCGACCCCGAGCGGATCGCCCGCTCCTACCCGCACCAGCTCTCCGGCGGCCAGCGCCAGCGCGTCATGCTCGCCATCGCCCTGGCCAACGAGCCCGAGCTGCTCATCTGCGACGAGCCGACCACCGCGCTCGACGTGACCGTGCAGCGGCAGATGCTGGAGCTCATCGCCGAGGTCGCGCCCGCGCTGCTGTTCATCACCCACGACCTCGCCGTCGTCGCCTCGGTCTGCGAGCGGGTGCTCGTCATGTACGGCGGGCGGGTCGTCGAGAGCGGCCCCCTGCGCGAGGTGTTCGCCCGGCCCCGCCACCGCTACACCGAGGGCCTGCTGGCCGCCTCCCGGCTCCCGCCGCGCGGCACCCGCCTGGCCACCATCCCGGGCACCGTGCCGGCGGCCGGGACCTTCCCGGAGGGGTGCGTCTTCCGCGACCGGTGCGCCCACGCCTCCGACGTCTGCGCGACCGTTCCGGAGCTGACAGGAGACGGCCATGCCTTCGCATGCCGGCACCCCCGGGACTGACCCGGTGACCGCCACGACCGCCACGACCGCCACGACCGACGCGACGGCCGCGGCAGGCGGCCACGACCGCGCGGGCGGCTCCCGGGGCGAGCCGCTGATCGAGGTGCGCGACCTCACCCGCGTCTACCGCCGCCCCCGCAGCTCGCTCACCCGCCCCGGCGAGGCCGTGCACGCGCTGAAGGGCGTGTCGCTGACCGTCCACCGCGGCGAGCGGTTCGGGATCGTCGGCGAGTCCGGCTCCGGCAAGTCCACGCTGCTGCGCCTCCTCTGCGCGCTCGACCGGCCCACGAGCGGCTCCGTCACCTTCGGCGGCCGGGAGGTGACCGGCCGTCCCGAGCGGTCGCTGCGGTTCCTGCGGCGCAGCCTCCAGATCGTCTTCCAGGACCCGATGAGCTCCCTCGACCCGCGCATGCGGGTGCGCGACCTCGTCGCCGAGCCGCTGGTCGCGCTCGGGGAGCCCGTCGGGAACCGCGTCGCCGAGCTGCTCGACGCGGTGGGCCTGCCCGCCTCGGCGGCCGGCCGCTACCCGCACCAGTTCTCCGGCGGCCAGCGGCAGCGCATCGCGATCGCCCGCGCCCTCGCGCCCCGGCCGGAGGTGCTCGTCGCCGACGAGCCGGTCAGCGCCCTCGACGTGTCGGTACGCGGCCAGATTCTCAACCTGCTGGCCGACCTGGCCGACGAGCTGGGCCTCACCCTCGTCTTCGTCTCGCACGACCTGGCCGTAGTCCGGCACCTGTGCGAGACCGTCGCGGTCGTCCACGACGGGCTGATCGTGGAGAGCGGCCCGGTGGACGACGTGTGGGCCGCGCCGGAGCACCCGTACACGCGCGCGCTGCTGGCGGCCGTACCGACCCTGGAGGGACTGCTGTGATCGACGTAGACGCCCGCGGAGTCGTGGAGTTCACCCAGGCGCTGGTACGGATCCCCAGCACCAACGATCCGGCCCGCGGGCGCTGCGAACGGCCGGCCGCCGAGCTGGTCGAGGCGCGGATGCGGGAGTGGGGCTGGGAGCCGCGCGTCTACGAGGTCGAGCCCGGCCGGCCCAACGTGGTGGCCGTCGTCGAGGGCGGCGGCGGTGACGGGCCGACCCTCATGTTCGAGGGGCACACCGACGTGGTGACCGAGGGCGACCTGTCGAGCTGGACGGTGGACCCGTTCGGCGGCGAGATCCGCGACGGGAAGCTGTGGGGGCGGGGCAGCGCCGACATGAAGTCGGGCCTGGCCGCCGCCCTCTACGCCACGCGGGCGCTCCAGCTCGCCGGGCCGTTCCCGGGCCGGATCAAGGTGTGCGCGCTGGCCGACGAGGAGGGCCTGATGATCGGCGCGCACCACTTCGTCGCCGAGGGCCTGGCCGCCGACGTCGACGGCGCGATCGTGGCCGAGCCGGAGGCGGGCGAGATCTGCGCGGTCGCCAAGGGCGCGCTGCGGCTGCGCGTGGACCTCACCGGCAAGATGGCGCACGGCGCGATGCCCCAGCACGGCCGCAACCCCATCCAGGCCGTGGGCGCGCTGCTTGTGGGGCTGCGTTCCCTGGAGAAGGAGCTCCAGGCGGCGCATCCCGCCCACGAGCATCTGGGCGAGGTGTACGTGACGCCGACCGTGGTGCGGGCGGGCACCGAGGAGCAGGTCAACGTCATCCCGGCGGTCGCGTCGGTCTTCGTGGACGTGCGGACCGTCCCCGGGCTCGCGCACGCGGACGTCGCCGCCCGGGTGCGGGAGCTGGCCTCCCACGACGGGATCGCGGCGGAGGTGTCGGTCCTCGTGGACCGGCCGCCGGTGGAGGTGCCCGTGGACGATCCCGTGGTCGCGGCGCTGGCCGGCGCGCACCGGGCCGTCACCGGCGAGGAGCCCGTCTACGGGGGCGTGCCCGGCTCGACCGACGGCACCGTCCTGACGCACTGGGGCGGCGTGCCGTCCGTCGTGTACGGGCCGGGCGGCAAGTGGATCGCCCACCAGGCCGACGAGTACGTCGAGGTGGACGAGATCGTGCAGTGCACCCGCGTCTTCGCCGAGGCGGCCCGCCGCTTCCTCACCGGGACCCGCTCATCCGGGCCCGGGAGGCGGGCGTGAAGGCCGGGCGCGCCAACGCGCTGGTCGACGTGCCGGGCCTGCGTGTCGGCCACGCGGAGCGGGTCGGCGGCGGCTACCGCACCGGCACCACCGTCGTGCTCGCGCCCCCCGGCGGCATGGTCGCGGGGGTGGACGTGCGCGGCGCCGCGCCGGGCACCCGGGAGACCGAGCTGCTCGACCCGCGCAACCTCGTCGAGCGCGTCCACGCGATCACCCTCGCCGGCGGCAGCGCGTACGGGCTGAGCGCCGCGTGCGGCGTCATGGAGCGGCTGGCCGACGCGGGGATCGGCTTCCCCGTCGAGGGCGGCGTGGTGCCCATCGTGCCCGCCGCCGTCATCTACGACCTGGGGCGCGGCGGCCGGTTCCGCGCCGTGCCGGACGGCGCGCTGGGCGCCGCCGCCCTGGACGCCGCCTCGGCCGCCGAGGCGCGCAGCGGGTCGATCGGCGCGGGCGCCGGAGCGGTGGCGGGCGGGCTGGCCGGCGGCGTCGGCACCGCCAGCGCCGTGCTGCCCTCCGGCGTGACCGTGGCCGCGCTGGCCGTGGTCAACGCCGCCGGGTCGGTCCTCGACCCGGGCCGCGCGCTGCTGTCCGGCACCCGGTACGGCCTGCCGGGCGAGTTCGGGCCGCTGCGCGAGCCGTCGCCCGAGGAGTCCGCCGCCTGGCGGCCCGCCGCCGTCACCTCGTTCAACACCACGATCGGCGTCGTCGCCACCGACCTCACCCTCACCAAGGCGCAGTGCGGCAAGCTCGCGGGCGTCGCCCACGACGGGCTGGCCAGGGCGATCAGGCCCGCGCACACCATGGTCGACGGCGACACGATCTTCGGGCTGGCCACCTGCGGCGAGCCCGCGCCGGACCCGTACGGGCTGCAGGACGTGCTGGCCGCCGGGGCCGACGTGTTCAGCCGGGCCGTGGCGCACGCCGTCCTGGCCGCGACCGGGCGCGCGGGCGCGCCCGCGTATCTCGACGTGTTTCCGAGCGCCAGAGGGGGCGTGGCGTGATGATCGCCGAAGATGGATGGCCGGCCGGGCTGCCCGTGGGCGACGGCTGGGTGGAGACGGGGCTCTCCCGTGACGTCGTCTTCCCGTACGACGGCTCGGTGGTGGCGAGCGCGCCGGTCGGCACACCGGAGCTGGCCCGCCGGGCCGTCGAGGAGGCGCTCGCCGCGGCGCCGGCCATGGCCGCGCTGCCCTCGCACGCCCGCCGCGCCGCCCTCATGGGCGCGCACGACGCCCTCGCCGCACGCCGGGAGGACGTCGAGCGGCTGCTCGTGCTGGAGACCGGCAAGCCGCTCGTGGACTGCCGGGTGGAGGTGGCGCGCACGCTGGTCACACTCGCCACGGCGGCCGAGGAGGTGGCCCGGCTGCACGGCGAGACCGTGCCCCTCGACCTGCTGCCGTCGGGGGAGGGGCTGATCGGGTTCTGGACGCGGCGGCCGATCGGCGTGGTGGTCGGGATCACCGGCTTCAACTACCCGCTCCTGCTGGCCGCCCACAAGATCGCCCCGGCGGTGGCCGCGGGCTGCCCGGTGATCGTCAAGCCGGCCCCCGCGACGCCGCTGGCCACGCTCTGGCTCGTGCACCTGCTGCGGTCGGCGGGCGCGCTGCCGCCAGCCGGGGTCCAGCTCGTGACCGGGGACGTCGAGGTGGGGCGGGCCCTGGTGGAGGACCGGCGGATCGGGGCTGTGTCGTTCACCGGCTCGGCCGCCGCCGGCCACGCCATCGCGCGGGCCGCCGCGCCCACCAAGGTCCTGCTGGAGCTCGGCTCGAACGCCGCGCTCGTGGTGGCCGCCGACGCCGACCTGGAGGCCGCGGCGGACGCGGTCGTGCGGGGCGGCTACTACGCCTCCGGCCAGGCGTGCATCTCGGTGCAGCGGGTGCTGGTGGAGGAGCCCGTACGGGAGCCGTTCCTGGCGCTGCTGGCGGCGCGGATGAAGGACGTCGTCACCGGGGACCCGCGCTCGCCGGAGACGCGGGTCGCGCCGCTGATCGACCCGGCCGCGACCGAGAGGGTCCTCGGCCGGGTGAGGGAGTCGGGCGGCACGCTCGTCACGGGGGGCGTCGCCGACGGCCGGGCCATCGCGCCGACGGTCCTGGCGGACGTCCCGGACGGGGCCGCCGTGTGGGACGAGGAGATCTTCGGCCCCGTCGTGTGCGTCCGCTCGGTGCCGGACCTGGACGCCGCCTTCGCCGCCGTCAACGCCTCCCGCTACGGCCTGCACGCCGCGGTCTTCACCCGCTCGCTGTCCACCGCGTTCGCCGCCATCGACCGTGTCGAGGCCGGGGGAGTGGTGGTGAACGACGTGCCGGGGTTCCGCGCGGACAACATGCCGTACGGGGGCGTCAAGGACTCGGGCGCCGGCCGGGAGGGCCCCCGCTTCGCCATCGAGGAGCTCACGGTCACCCGCATGGCGATCATCCGCCCGTGACCGCCTGACCTGAGGGGGGCGTCACAGGCCCGAGCCGCCCGTGGCATCGACGACGCGGCCCGTGACCCAGCGGGCGTCGTCCGAGGCGAGGAACGCGACGACGTCCGCGATGTCGTCCGGCTGCCCCACCCGGCCGAGGGCGGCCACCGCCGCGGCCCGCGCCTGCGCCTCCGGGTCGCCGCGCAGCCAGCTCGCGTTGACGTCGGTGTCGACGATGCCGGGCGCCACGGAGTTGACCGTGATGCCGCGCGGCCCGAGCTGCTTGGCCAGGTTGAGGGTGAACGTGTCGAGCGCGCCCTTGGTCGAGCCGTAGGCGATGATCTCGGGCATCGCGATGCGGGCCGCGCCGCTGGAGACGTTGATGATCCGGCCGCCGTCGCGCAGCCGGCCCAGCCCTTCCTTGACGATGAAGAACGGCGCCCGCACGTTCACCGCGAACACCTCGTCGAACCCCTCCTCCGTGAGGTTCGCCAGATCGGAGCTGCGGGCGATGGCCGCGTTGTTCACGATGACGTCCACGCCGCCGCCGGGCACGAGCGGGCGGACGCCGGCGTCGAAGGCCGCCCACAGCTCGGCCGCGTCGCCGTGCCGGCCCAGCTCGGCCCGGATCGCGAACGCCTGACCGCCGTCCTTGCGGATACGGGCCACGACCTCCTCCGCCGAGGCGGTGTCGCGGGCGTACGCCACGGCCACCACCGCGCCGTCGCGGCCCAGCCGCTCGGCGATGGCCCGGCCGATGCCCCTGCCGCCACCGGTGACCAGCGCGACCTTGCCGTCCATGGTCCTGCCCATGATGCTCCCCTTTTCTTGAGTGATTGCTCAACAAATACGCTAGCACGAATTGTTGAGCGGTCGCTCTACAATGGGTGGCATGACGACGGACACGGACCCGGAGGCCGGAGCGGTCCGGCGGGCCGCGCGGGGCAGGCCGCGCGCGTTCGACCGCGACGCCGCGCTCGCGGCGGCCACGTTGCTGTTCTGGCGGCGCGGGTACGAGGCGACCTCGATGGGCGACCTGACCGAGGCGATGGGCATCCGGCCGGGCAGCCTGTACGCGGCCTTCGGGGACAAGAAGGCGCTGTTCAAGGAGGCCGTGGCCGCCTACGGCCGCTCGCCGGTGGGCGCGTTCATGGGGGTGGCGCTGGAGGAGGAGCCCACGGCGCGGGGCGCGTTCGCCCGCATCCTGCGCGAGGCCGCCCAGATCTACCCGGACCCGTCACACCCGGCCGGCTGCCTGACCATCTGCGCGGCCACCAACGTGACCGTCCAGGACGAGGAGGTCGGGGCCTTCCTGCGCGACCTGCGCAACGCCAACCTGGTCACCTTCGAGGCGCGGCTGCGGGCCGCCCGGGACGAGGGCGAGCTGCCGGCCGACGCCGACCCGAAGGCGCTGGCCGCCTACTTCGCGGCGATCATCCAGGGCATGTCCCAGCGGTCCCGCGACGGCGCGACGGCGGCCGAGCTCGCCGCCACGGCGGACCTGGCCCTCGCGGCCTGGCCCGCCTGACGCCGCCCCCGGGCCTTCCCCGCGCGTGGGCGGCCGGCCGGGAGCCCCGTGTCACCAGCGGGCGGCCACCTGCGGGGCGATGAGGTCGTCGTAGACGTCCCGCACCACGCGCAGCGCCTCCGGCGGCAGCGGCGCGAGCCCGGCCGCCGCCGCGTTGGCGCGGGCCTGGGCCGGGTTGCGGGCGCCCGGGATCACCACGCTCACCCCCGGTTGGTCCACGATCCAGCGCAGCGCGAACTGCGCCATCGTCGCCCCCTCCGGGACGAGCGGCGCGAGCCGCCGCACCGCCGCCAGGCCCGTGGCGAAGTCCACGCCGGAGAATGTCTCCCCGACGTCGAACGCCTCGCCCGCGCGGTTGTAGGTGCGGTGGTCGTTCTCGGGGAACGTCGTGTGCTCGTCGTACTTGCCCGACAGCAGGCCGCTGGCCAGCGGCACCCGCGCGATGACCCCCACCCCGGCCGCGCGCGCGGCCGGCAGCACCTCGTCCAGCGGGCCGAGCCGCAGCATGTTGAGGATGATCTGCACGGTGGCCACGCCCGGCCGGGCGATCGCCCGCAGCGCCTCCTCCCGCGTCTCGACGCTGACGCCGTACGCGGCGATCCGCTGCTCGGCGACGAGCGTGTCGAGCGCGTCGAACACCTGATCGGAGGAGTAGACGGGCGTGGGCGGGCAGTGCAGCTGCACCAGGTCCAGCACGTCGACGCCGAGGTTGGCGCGGGAGCGGTCGGTCCAGGCGCGGAAGTTGTCCAGCGTGTAGACGCCCGGCTCCTGGGGCATCACGCGGCGGCCCATCTTGGTGGCCACGGTGACGCCGGGCCGCGTCTTGAGGAAGCGGCCGATCAGGCGCTCGCTGAGCCCGTCGCCGTAGGCGTCGGCGGTGTCGACGAACGTCACGCCCGCGTCGGCGGCGGCGGCCAGCGTGGCCAGCGCGTCGTCCTCCGCCACCTCGCCCCAGTCGGCGCCGAGCTGCCAGGCGCCCAGCCCGACGACGCCCACCCGGCGGCCGGTCCGGCCGAGAACCCGCTCCTCCATGCTCGCGGACACGTGCGCTCCCCTTTCACGCCGTTACATTGTGTGAACGTTAACAGCCGGTACGGGCCTCCCGCGAGCCGCCCCGGCGGTGCCCGGCCTTCGGGCCGCCTGGTCAGGCGGGCGGGTCGAAGCGGCCGTCCACGGCGGTCCACCCGCCGTCCACGTACAGCACGGACCCGGTGACGAAGCTCGCCGCGTCGCTCGCCAGGTACACCACCGCCCCGGCCATCTCCTCCGCCCGCGCCCACCGGCCCAGCGCGCTCTTGGCGGCGTACGCGTCGTACCAGGCGGGGTCGTCCTTGATCTGCCGGGTCAGCGGCGTCTCCACCACCCCGGGCGCGACCGCGTTGACCCGCACCCCGTACGGGCCGAACTCGGCGGCGGCCGTGCGCAGGAGCTGCACCAGCCCGGCCTTGGTGGCCGAGTAGACGCCCTGCCCCGGCTCCGTCACCGACGCCCGGATCGACGCGAACCCGATGATCGACCCGCGCCGTCGCTCCACCATCCCGGCACCGAAGGCGCGGACCACGTCGAACGAGGCCCGCAGGTTGAGGTCCACGACCCGGGCGAACTCCTCGCCGGAGTAGTCCAGCAGCCGCTTGCGGACGTTGGTGGCGGCGGTGAACACGAGCACGTCCGCCGGATCGCCGTCCGCCGCCTCCCGCACCGCGTCCGCGTCCAGCACGTCGAGCAGCCGGGCCGTGCCGCCGGCCCGCGCGGCGGTCTTCTCGGCGGCCGGCAGGTCGCGGTCCGCGCCCACGCCCTCGGCGCCGTGCGCGGCCAGGGCCAGCGCCGCCCCCCTGCCGATGCCGCTCCCGGCCCCGATCACCACAGCCCGCCGCCCGTCGAGGCGGAACAACGCGTCGTATCCCGTCATACGAAGCACCCTAGCCACTGGTCGGACCAGTGCACCAGGTGTCCCCGGTGTCTCAGGTCAGCGTGGCGCGGGCCCGCCGCAGGAAGTCCTGCTCGGCGGCGTTGGCCGTCCGGCCGATCGCCGCGTCGTAGGCGTCCGCCGCCTCCGCCGTACGCCCCACTCGCCGCAGCAGGTCGGCGCGTACGGCGTGGAACACGTGGTACCCGTCCAGGTCCAGCTCCTCCACCAGGGCGAGCGCCGCCCGCGGGTCCTCGGCCTCGGCCACCGCGACGGCCCGGTTCAGCGCCGCGACCGGGGACGGGGCGACGGCCAGGAGCTGGTCGTACAGCCGCACGATCTGCCCCCAGTCGGTGTCCGCGGCCGTGCGAGCGTCGCCGTGCACGGCGTTGATCGCGGCCTGGATCTGGTACGGCCCCGGCCGCCCGCGGCGCAGACAGCGGCGGACCAGCGCGTGGCCCTCGGCGATCAGCTCCCGGTCCCAGAGCGAGCGGTCCTGCTCCGGCAGGGGCACCAGCCGCCCGCCGGGCGTGGTGCGGGCGGCCCGGCGCGCGTCGACGAGGAGCATCAGCGCGAGCAGCCCCAGCACCTCGGACTCGTCCGGCATCAGCTCCGCCAGCAACCGCCCCAGCCGAACGGCCTCCGCGCACAGGTCGTCGCGGACGAGCCGGTCCCCGGCGGCGGCGGTGTGTCCCTCGGTGAAGACCAGATAGACCACGGCCAGCACCGAGCGGAGCCGGTCCGGCAGGTCCGCCTCGCGCGGCACCCGGTACGGGATCCGCGCGTCGCGGATCTTCGCCTTGGCCCGCACCAGCCGCTGGGCCATGGCCTGCTCGCTCACCAGGAACGAGCGGGCGATCTCCGCGGTGCCGAGCCCGCCGAGCAGCCGCAGCGTCAGGGCGACCTGGGCGTTGACGGCCAGGGCCGGATGGCAGCAGGTGAAGATGAGGCGCAGCCGGTCGTCGTGCACGGGTCCCTCCTCGGCGGTGGAGCCGGGGTCGTCCCCCGCGTGCAGCAGGGCCGCGGCGGCGTGCCGGTCGGCCCGGGACGACTCGCGGCGCAGCCGGTCGACGGCCCGGTTGCGGGCGGTCGTGATGATCCAGCCGGCCGGGCTCGGCGGCGTCCCCTCAGCCGGCCACCGGTCCAGCGCCACGGTGAAGGCGTCCTGGACGGCCTCCTCGGCGAGGTCGATGTCGCGGAAGTGGCGCACCAGCACGGCCACCGCCCGGGCGTACTCCCACCGGAACACGCCCTCGACGTCCACCGGCCGGTCCGGCCGGTTCAGCGGGTCCGGCGCCCGCGGCGGCTGAGGCCGGCCCGGCCCCTCCGGGGAGGAGGGGCCGGACGCGGGCGGCACGTCGCGGGTCAGCGCAGGTCCTTGAACGGGCGGACCTCGATCGGCAGCCCGCTGGCGGCCCCGATCCTGCGCGCCCACTCCAGCGCCCCGTCCAGGTCATCCGCCCGTACGACCACGAAACCGCCGATGTGCTCCTTGCCCTCGGTGTACGGGCCGTCGGTCATGAGCATGTCGCCGTCGCGTACCCGGACCACGGTGGAGTTGCTCGCCGCGTGCAGCCCGCCGTCGAACACCCACGCGCCCGCCTCCCGCATCTCCCGGTTCACGACCGCGAGCTCCCTCATGATCGGCTCCAGGACCTCGGGCGGCGGCGGGTCCCCGTCCGGCTGGTACAGGCTGAGCAGGTACTGCTGCATGGGTCTCTCCTCGGTGTCGTGGCCGGCCCCGTCGCCGTCCTCTCACCCTCTACACGAACGGACCGCGCCGGGATCGACATCCGGGGCCCGGCGAGGTCACGACTTTCCCGCCTCCCATTCGCCGCGCAGCAGCTCGTACTCCACCTCGCCCTCCTCCGAGCCGTCGATCCGCTCCGGCCAGTCCTGGAAGAACGTCCGCGCGAACCGCAGGCCGCACTTCTCCATCACCCGCCGGGAGCCGCGGTTCACGGTCATGGTCCGGGCGAACACCCGCCGGGCGCCCAGCTCGCCGAACGCCTTGTCGATCAGGGCCAGGGAGCCCTCCGTCGCGTACCCCTTGCCCCAGGACGCCTTGCGCAGCCGGTAGCCCAGCTCCGGCTCCGCGGGATCGCCGTTGCGCGCGGGCCGCAGGTGGAACCAGCCGGCGAACTCGCCGGTGTCCCGCTCGATCGCCGCGAAGAAGCCCGAGCGGATGAACGCGGGCAGGACCTCCTCCACGATCTTCTCGCGCGGCGTGGGCTTGCCGCCGGAGAGGAACCGCATCACCTCGGGGTCGCTGTCCAGCTCGACCAGCAGCTCGGCGTCGTCCTCGGTGAAGCGGCGCAGCAGCAGCCGGTCGGTCGTCAGAAAGATGTCCACGGGCCCACGGTAGCCAGCGGGGACGGCGACTCTCGACGGCATTTCCGTTGCGCGGGACCCGGAAGGCGACCGTCAGGGCAGGAGCCCGGCGATGGCGCGAGCGAAGGCTTCGGGGTTGTCCAGCATGACGTTGTGGCCCGCGTCGGGGATCTCCAGGAGCCCCACGCCCGCGGCGGCGAGGTCGCCGGCCGAGGCGGGGGCCTCGCCCGCCGGATACAGGTACGCGCGCGGGATCGGCAGGGCCATGAGCAGCTCGCGCATGGTCGGGTCCGTGCCCTCGGCCAGGCTCACCGCCGAGCGGTGGAGCGCGCGGCGGTCCGCCAGGCGCATGGTGGACCACCAGTGCGGACCCACCCGGTCGCGGACCTCCCTCCAGCCGTGGTCCACGAACTCGTCCTCCGTGTGGCTCGCGATGCCGCTGCCGCCCGGCGTGACCGGTGTGGGCGGATAGGGGTCGAGGTTGGCGTCGACGAGGATGAGGCGCTCGGCGATGTCGGGGTGGCGGGCGGCCAGGACGATGGCCACCGCGCCGCCCATGCTGTGCGCGATCAGGGACGCCCGGCTCGCCCCGGCCTGCCGCAGGGCCGTGGCGAGCGTGTCGGCGTGGGCCTCGAGGGTGTAGGAGAAGTCGGCCGGCCGGTCGCTGATGCCGAACCCGAGCAGGTCGACGAGGAGCGAGCGGCGGCCGCCCAGCAGCGGGTGAGCCGCCGTGGCCGCGTAGTAGGGGGCCGACATGGCGCCCAGGCCGTGCACGTAGACCACGGCCGGATCGGCGCCGGGCAGCTCGACCCAGCGCATCCGGGCGCCGCTCGGGTGGACCGTCGCGTCACGCATGAGTGAACCTTTCCTGATGCATCGTAAGCAATATATATCGGCTTCGAGGTATAGTAGGGGACATGCTGGAGCTGGCGATCCTCGGGTTCCTCAGGGAGCGGCCGTCGCACGGGTACGAGCTGCGCGTGAAGGTGGCCGCGTTGACCGGCCACGTCCGCCCCGTGGCGGACGGCACGCTCTACCCGGCGATCAAGCGCATGGCCGCCGCCGGGTGGGTCACGAGGAAGGACGAGCCCGGCGCGACCGCGGCGCCGCGCCGCGTCCTCTATCTGACCGGCGCGGGGACGGCGGAGCTGGAGCGGCGGCTGCGCGCACCGGCCCCGCTCGACATCAGCGACGAGAACCGATGGTTCACCCTGCTCGCCTTCCTGCGGCATCTGGACGACCCGGCCGCCCAGGCGGAGGTGCTGCGCAGGCGGCTCGCGTTCCTGGAAGAGCCGACGAGCTTCTTCTACGACGGCGACCGGCCGATGGGGGCGGAGGAGTTCGGCGACCCCTTCCGCCAGGGGCTGCTGGCCATCGCGCGGGCCACCGGTCAGGCGGAGCTGACATGGCTGCGCGCCACCATCGACGCCCTCGAGCGGGAAGCCGGTGAGGAAGGTCGCGGCTCGATGCGACACAGTGGGACATGAGCCCCTCTTGCGTTTTCCTCCCGGGGGACGGATCATCCGATCACCGGTTGGGCCGCCCATGAAGTCGCGGGATCTTTGTGCTGTTTCGTGCTCAGGGAGGATGACTGATGATCCGTCGCGTACTGGCCGTCGCGGCCATGGCCACCGCCGCGCTCGCCACCGTCCCGGCCGGCGCGCAGGCCGCCCCTGCCTGCGGCGCCGGCTACATGTGCAACACCCAGTACTTCTCCGACCCGGCGCGCACCAACTTGGTCGGAGTCAAGACGCAGTTCTGCGATGGTGAGGTCTCGACCTGGGGCAGGGTCACCGGCTACATCATTTGGTCCACGAGCCCCTGCACCTGATCGAAGGCATCCGGCGGTCTCTACCGGTACGCGCGCGACCCCATGTACGTCACCGTCCTCGTGGCGGTGCCGGACCGGTCGATCTGGGGCCCCATGTTGGGCCCAGATTGACGAATAGTGAGGAAATGTGGTCGGGTCGTAACTCTCGTTAGAGATGTGATGATTGAGACCGCTTCGGGGGTAAGCGTTAGATGTCGCGGTATCCACGGCACGCGTTCGCGCGCGTGCTCGCCTCCGCGTCCTTGGCCGGCGCCGTTCTGACGACCGGCTCCGCGGCGGTGAACGCGGCGGAGCCCCTGTCAGAGGCGGGTCCGGTTGGTGCGGGGGCAGTGGACGGCGCGACGCCCCACCCGATGCGGGGTCCCGTCCGGGCGGCGCAAGTCTCCGGCGCCGCCCGGACTCCCGCGGTCCTCTCCCCGGCCGACTCCGCCGGGGTGCGGGTGCGGCCGGTGCCGGCCGTTCGCCGGCCGGCTCCCGCCACCGTGAACGTCCCCACGGAAGCGTCCCCGGCCCTGCGGGACGCCGACGGCCGGCTCGCGGCGCCCACCGCTCCGGACATCACCGTCCCGGCGGGGCCCAGGCTGGTGAGCGAGGTCGAGCGCGAGGCGGCCCGCCACGTCGGCGCGGACGGCCCCGGCGTACGGTCCGTGCTCCCCGACACCCGCGACGCCCGCCCGCTGACGGTGAAGAGAGCGCCGGCCACCTTGTCCCGCTCCCTCGCCGACACCCTCACCGGCGCCTTCCCCACCGGAGGCGGCACGGCGGGTGGCACGTCGGGTGGCACGTCGGCCGGGGTGACGTACCGGCTGTGCGTGGAGAGCGCCGAGGTGCCGGTCTCGTGCTCGGCGGTCCGGCCCGTGGCGGTCCCCGTGGTGGCCGACGTCACCGGCGACGGCCTCCCCGACCTGGCCGCCGGCCTGGTGCCCGCCGCCCGTCCCCAGGAGGGGGCCGTGGGCCTCGGGTTCGCCGTGCGGCGGCTGCCCGGCGCCGCCGGCGGACTCAGGGCGCGCGTGTGGGCCGAGTACGACGGGCGCGTGTCGGTCGGCTTCGACGGGCTCCGCAAGGGGGCGTCCCTGTCGGACGCCGACCGCGGCACGTTCACCGTCGACCTGTCCGGCACGCGGGTGCGGGCCGCCGTGAAGCGCACGAAGCCGGGCGCCTCCGCGGCCGTCATGGCCGGGCTGACCGGCCGCGCCGCGGTGAGCCTCACCCAGACGCCCGCCACCGCCAGCCTCACCGTCGACGCCGACCTCAGCACCCCCGCGTTGGAGATCTCCGCCTCCGCCCCCGCCAGGATCGACGCCGTGGCCGTGGACCGCGGCAGGTACACGCGGGCCGTGCTCGACCGCATGCCCACCCGCGCCCGGATCGAGCTGGCCCGCGGCGACGGGTCCGCGCGGGTGCGGTTCACCGGGTCCAGCCCGGCCGGACGCGCGGAGCTGCGGAGCTACGTCTACGGCGACGGCCGCCTGTCGCGGGCCATGACCGCCGAGCTGCGCGACGTGCCGCCGTCCCTGACCGCCACGTACGGGACCGGCGGCGGGCGGCACACCCTGGAGGTGACCTCCGGCGGGGCGCGGGCGGGCGCCGCCAGGCTGCTCTACTTCGACCGGGCCGCCGGCCGGACCGTGCTGCGGGCCGAGCTGGACGGCCTGCCGGCCAAGGTGCGCCTGGAGAGCGACCCGGCCGCGAACCGCGTCACCCAGACCGCCGGCACCGCCATCGGCAGGCTCGCCGTGGTGCTCCAGCGGGGCGGCGGCGCGGTGTCCAGCCCCCGCGGCGGGCACGTCACCATGATCAAGGACGGTGCGGCGCTGGGCGTCTCGGCGTCGCTGACCGGGGTGTCGGGGCTCGACGTGACGTACGGCTCCGCGCCGCGCGCCCGCCTGGAGGGCGGCTCAGGCGGGTCCTTCGTCGCCGCCGCGAGTCTCGACGGGACGCGGCTGGCCCGGGTCGAGCTGTCCGACACCCCCGGCGACGTGGACGTGAGCCTCGACCCGGCCGCGGGGAAGGCCGTCTACCGGGGCACGGGGGTGATCCGCCAGGCGCGGGCCTCGTACACGGACCTGAAGGCGGGCCCGACGATCGACGCCGTGGTGTCCGGGGTGCGGGGGGAGGTGGCGGCGTCGTGGGCGCTGGGGGAGCGGTCCGTGGTGGAAGTCCGCGGGAAGTCCCGGCTGCCCCGGGTCCGCCTGTACGCGGCCGGGAAGCCCGCCGCCGGCGCCGCCGACCCGGCGGTCGACGTGCGGGCGGACGACGTGCGGGCGGAGATCGGCGGCGCGGGGCGGCGCGTGCGGCTGGTGGCCGACGCCGCCGCCCGTACCCTCACCTGGACGTCCGACCGGCCCGTCGGCTCCGTCGCCGCGCTGGCCCGCGCCCGGGCCGGCGGCCGCTACGTCAGGGCCTCCGCCCGCGTCACCGGCGTGCCGGCTCGCTTCGACGCCTCCTGGGACGCCGGGGCGTACCGGTTCCGCGGCCTGTCGGGGCCGGTCGGGTCGGCGGAGCTGGCCTTCACCAACCACGACGGCGCCCGCGCGCCCGCCGGGCCGCACCTGGCGGCCCACTTCGACGAGGCCACCGGTGACCTCGACGCGAGCGTGCGGGTCAAGGGGCTGAGGAGCGTGGAGTTCAGCCCGGAGGCGGCCGGGTTCACGGCCGGGTTCGGCGCGGCGCGGCAGCGGCTCGCCCTCGACGCCGACGTCACGCGCGGCGGCCTGCGGTTCGGGCTGCTCGGCCACGTCGGTCCCGTCCCCGGGCGACTGTCGGTCACGTCCGCCAACGGCGTGATCACGTACTCCGGCGCCGTCGCCTCATCCGTGCCGGGGAAGGGCGCGCGGCTGGACCTGCGTGCGCGGGCCTGGGCGGGCAAGGCGGCCGCCCTGCGCGGCATGGCCGCCGCCCCCGCCGTGGCCGGCGGCGTCTCGCTGGTGGACGGCGGCTGCCCGCCCGGCTCGCCGGGCTGCGCGGACGGTCCGTTCTGCGTCGCCGGGCGCGGCTGCTTCGGGGTCCAGGCGTACGTGGACCTGACCGGGCTGCCGGACCGCGTCACCGTGGACCCGGCCAGGACGGCGGTCACGTTCGACGGGTTCCGGCCCGGGGGCGGGAGCCTGGAGGTGTACCTCGCCAGCACCGTCCTCGCCCCCGTCCCGGTCAAGGTGCGGGCCACGCTCGCGGGGCTGCCGCATGCCGTCACCAGCATGGCGGTCGGGCCGTTCGAGGTGGGCGGCGGCGGGGTCGTGCGGGCCGCGTACAGCGTCCGGCCGGCGGCCACCCTCGGATCGCTCACCCTGCACGCCGAGGCCGGCGGGGTGCGCGGGCGGGTGGCGGTCGACCCGGTGCCCGCGACGCTGGCCGTCCAGGGCACGTACGGGGCGCGCACGCGTGTCCGCGTCACCGGCTCCGCGCCCGTCCGCCGGCTCAGCGCCGCGGTCACGGTGCCGGGGGCGGGCAGCGGCGAGCTCAGCCTCAGCGACGTCCCGGCTGTCTTCGGGCTGGACGCCGACGCGTCCGGTGGAGCGCTGCGCGTCCCGGCCGTCACGTACAAGGCCGTGCCGGGACCGGGGAACGCGGCCGGCCCGGGTACGCGCGGCCGGGCCGGTGAAGGGGTGAACGCGCTCGACGGCCGGCTGGCCGTGGAGGGCCGGCTCGCCGACCCGTCCGGGCGGCTCGGCGGCGTGGCGCTCTCCGTCACCGACCTCGCCGCGGACACCACCATCCGGCCCGGCCCCGGCGGCCAGGGCGTGGACCTGGTGTCCAGGCCCGTGCCCACCGGCCGGGTCGCCGTCCGGGCCGGGCTCACCGTGGACCCGGTCGCCCGCCAGCGCGTCGCCGTGAGCAAGGACGTCCCGTACACGACCGGCTTCCTGTCGTACCAGGTGGGCGGCGACTTCGCGCTGGACCGCAGCACCGTCGCGGACGTCTCGCTCGCGGTGCGGCGCGTGTCGTGGCTGCGGGTGCGGCCGGGCCGGATCCCGTTCGGGCTGCGGGCGCCCGCCGCGCTGGGCTACCTCGCGCCGGGGTTCGAGGGCCGGTACGACCGGCTGGACCTCGGCGCCAAGGGCGTGGACCTGCGGCCCGACGTACGCCTGGACGTGCGGCTGAGCCGCAAAGTCGGCGCCGACGTGTTCCACGACTCGGTGCGGCTGGGCCGCGCGACCTCCCTCGCGCTGCGCCGCTACGACCAGCGGATGCGGCGCATCGGCGCCCGGCAGGCGATCAGCGCCGCCGGGGTGCGGCTGGCCTGCCTGACCGTGGACGCCCGGCCGGGGTTCGCGGAGGAAGGGGCGAGCGGCTCCATCAGGCTGCGGGGCGCGGACGGGCCGCAGATGGTGTCGCTGCTCGACCCGGGCGGCCAGGTGCCGGACTACGTGGTGGACCTGCTCACGCATTTCATGTCGCCGTTCCCGGACGCCGGGTGGAAGGTGGCCGGCGTCAAGGCCGGCCGCTGCGACGTCCCCTCGGCCGGGCCCGCCGCCCGCTGATCCCAGCTCCCGGACCGGCGATTGCGGGGGACGGGCGGTTCGGCAGGGACGGCCGGGGTCAGGGGCGGGCGGCGGCTTCGGTGAGGGAGCGGGTCAGCCGGCCCAGCGTCCGGTGCAGGTCGGCCAGCTCCTCCGGCCGCATGCCCGACGCCTCCCCGATCCGCCGGGGCAGCGGCTCGGCCCGCGCCCGCAGCAGCGCCCCCTCCGGGGTCAGCCGGACCAGCACCGACCGCTCGTCCCCGGCGTCGCGCTCCCGGCGTACGAGCCCGGCCGCCTCCAGGCGCTTGACCAGCGGCGACAGCGTGCCCGAGTCGAGCCGCAGCGCCACTCCGAGGTCCTTGACGGACGCCTGCCGCCGCTCCCACAGCACCAGCATCACGAGGTACTGCGGGTACGTCAGCCCGAGCGCCGCCAGCTCACGCCGGTAGACCGCGTCGAGGGCGCGGGAGGCGGCGTGCACGGCGAAGCACACCTGGTCGTCGAGCCGCAGGGCATCCATACGACCATGATACCCGATTTGACTGTTGCCAATTGAGTTGTGCACAATCGAGTTGCGTCCAACCATAAGGAGCGAGTCCATGAGCGTCCTCTACACCGCCATCGCCACCGCCACCGGCCGCGAGGGCCGCGCCGTCACCTCCGACGGCAGGCTCGACGTGGCCCTGGCCCCGCCGAAGGAGATGGGCGGCACCGGCGCCGGCACCAACCCCGAGCAGCTCTTCGCCGCCGGCTACGCCGCCTGCTTCGCCAGCGCCCTCGGCGTCGTCGCCAGGCGCGCCAAGGCCGACGTGTCGGAGGCGTCCGTCACCGCCGAGGTCGGCATCGGACCGAACGACGCCGGTGGCTACGCGCTCTCGGTCGCGCTGCGCGTCGAACTGCCCGACCACCTGCAGGGCGAGGAGGGACGCGCCCTGGTGGAGGCCGCCCACCAGGTCTGCCCCTACTCCAACGCCACCCGCGGCAACATCCCGGTCGAGCTCGTCGTCGAGTGACCCCGGCGCGAGCGACCGGTCAGGCGGTCAGGGCCTCGCCCAGCCGGATGAGCGTCAGGCGGTCAGGGCCTCGCCCAGCCGGATGAGCGTCAGGCGGTCAGGGCCTCGCCCAGCCGGATGAGCGTCAGGCCCGGCCGGCGCACCAGCTCCCGCACCGTCCAGACCTGCTCGTCCACGACCGTCCCGTCCAGCCGCATCCGCGCCCCGACCCGCAGCACCGGCCGCCCCGTGTCGTCGCGGACGAGCCGGGCCCGCGACTCGGTCTCGTCCGTGAACAGCAGCAGGAAGTCGCTCGGGTCGGCCGGGGCCTCCATGGCGAGGCCGGGCTGGAGGCGGGGGTGCGCGATCTTCACCAGGTGATCGTTCATTCGTCCGCCTCTACCCCGGGACGGGCTTGCGGCACCCCGGGATAGCGCTTACCTGCATTCATGCGGTGAAATGTCCTCAACCGTTCCCCGGGTTCCACAGGTTGGGAGATCTTCGTGGCCCTGTTCGACCTGCCGCTTGACCAGCTCCGCTCGTACCGCCCCGAGCGCGACGAGCCCGCCGACTTCGCGGACTTCTGGACGCGCACACTGGAGGAGGCCCGGCGCTTCGACCTCGCCCCCGAGTTCACGCCGTACGACCTGCCGCTCGCCTCGGTGGACGTGTACGACGTGTCGTTCGCGGGCTGGGGCGGCCACCGGATCAGCGGCTGGTTCCTCACCCCGCGGGACGCGGAGGGACCCCTGCCCTGCGTGATGCACTACATCGGCTACTCCGGCGGGCGCGGCTTCCCGCACGACCACCTGATGTGGCCCGCGGCGGGGTACGCGGTGTTCGTCATGGAGACCCGCGGCCACGGCGGCGCCAGCACGGGACACCCGGGTGCCACCGGCGATCCCCACGGCGGCACGCATCCGCACGCGCCCGGAATGATGACCAAGGGCATCCTCGACCCGGAGGAGTACTACTACCGGCGGGTCTTCACCGACGCGGTGCGCGCCGTGGACGCCGCGGCCGGGCACCCGGCGGTGGACGAGAGCCGGATCATCGTCTCGGGTGGCAGCCAGGGCGGCGGCATCGCGCAGGCCACGGCCGCCCTGTACCCGTCGGTCGCCGGGGCGCTCATCGACGTGCCGTTCCTGACCCACTTCCGCCGGGCCGTCGAGATCACCGACCGCGACCCGTACCAGGAGATCGTGCGCTTCCTCGCCAGCCGCCGCGGCGACGAGGCGCAGGTCTTCCGCACGCTGGCCTACTTCGACGGCCTGCACTTCGCGGCCCGCGGCCAGGCCCCGGTGCTGTACTCGGTGGCGCTCATGGACGACGTCTGCCCGCCGTCCACGGTCTTCGCCGCCTACAACCACTGGCAGGGCCCGAAGGAGATCACGGTCTGGCCGTGGAACGGGCACGAGGGCGGCCAGGGCTTCCAGCGCGAGGAGCAGCTCCGGTACGCGCACAAGCTCCTGTCCGGCGCCGTCTGAGCAGCCGCGGGCACGCCACCGGCCCGGCACGACAAGCCGTGCCGGGCCGGTGGGGCGGCCCGCGGGTCCCCCGTCAGGCCGGGGCCGCCGCGTGGGATGTCAGGTGGGCTGGTCGGTGACGAGGAACGAGACGGCTCCCTTGTCGTCGGCCCCCGCGTCCAGGGCCTTGTCGTCGAGGACGGTGGCGGCCACCGGGTCGAGGTAGACGCGGGCCCCCTCGGTCTCGACGACCGCGTCCGTCGGCTCGGGCTGGTGGGCCAGCGAAAGGGTGAGCGTACCCGTGTCCTGCCCCTGCGACGCGATGCGGACGCCGCTCTGCGAGGGCTCCGGCGCGGAGGCCGTGAGGTCGCGGATGGCCTGGGCTGCGTTTTCTGTCAGGGTGAGCACTAGGGCTCCTCCTCGTGATTGACGTGCAGGAATTGCCTGCCATGCCCGCTCGTCCCCCACCCAACCCTTCTCCTACATGATTTTTACGGATATATCGGGCGCCGGGCGATGGCGGCTCACAGCTCGGCGAAACGCTCCACGGCCTCCGTCCGGCCCGAGACGATGATCACGTCGTTGTACGTCAGCTCCGTCTCCGCCGTGGCGTACGTGAACTCCTCGCCGGGGCTCTTGACCGCGACGATCGTGATGCCGTACTTGCGGCGCAGGTGGGAGCGGCCCAGGGGCACGCCCACGTACTCCTTCGGCGGCAGGGTCTTGGCCAGCGCGAAGCCCTCGTCCACCTGCATGTAGTCGAGCATGCGGCCGCTCACCAGGTGCGCGACGCGCTCGCCCATGTCGTGCTCGGGCAGGACGACGTGGTGGGCGCCGATGCGGCTGAGGATGCGGCCGTGCTGCTTGCTGACGGCCTTGGCCCAGATGTCGTCGATCTCCAGCTCCACGAGCAGCGAGGCGGTCAGGATGCTGGCCTCCAGGTCGCCGCCGATGGCGACCACCGCCCGGTAGAAGTCGGGCACGCCGAGCTGCCGCAACGCCTCCATGTCGGTGGCGTCGGCCGCGGCGATCTGCGTGATCTGCCCGGCGAGCGCCTGCACGACCTTGGGCCGCCGGTCGATGGCGAGCACCTCGGTGCCGTGCCGCGCCAGCTCCAGCGCCAGCGACGTGCCGAACCGGCCGAGCCCGATGACCACGACCGGGTCGAGCTTCTTGTCAGCCACGGGGGAGTAGCTCCTCAGGTGGGAAGTGGGGGTCGGAGGGAGTGGGGGTGGGCAGGTGCCCCAGATTCTATAGACAAACATAGTCAAAAGTAGTCGTGTATCATGAACGTGTGAAGCTTTCGGAGTGGGCGCGCCAGCAGGGCGTGAGCTATCAGACCGCCTGGCGATGGGTGAAGGACAGCAAGATGCCCGTACCCGTCCGCCAGGCGCCCTCCGGCACGTGGATCGTCGAAGAACCTGCCAGCGCCGTTGGTCGGGTGGTCGCATACTGCCGTGTGTCGTCCGGCGACCAGAAGGGCGATCTGGACCGGCAGGCCGTGCGGGTCGTCGAGGGCGCCAACGCCCAAGGACTGGCCGTCGGCGAGGTGGTCAAGGAGGTCGGGTCCGGTCTGAACGGCACACGCCGCAAGCTGCATCTCGTGCTGGCCGACCCGACTGCGGCTGTCATCGTGGTCGAGCACCGCGACCGGCTGGCCCGGTTCGGTGTCGAACACGTGGAATCCGCGCTCGCCGCGTCCGGCCGCCGCCTGGTGGTCCTGGAACCGGATGAGACCACCGATGATCTGGTTCGGGACATGACCGAGGTGTTGACGTCCATGTGCGCCCGCCTGTACGGGCGTCGTTCGGCGAAGCGTCGTGCCGAACTCGCCGTATCCGCCGCAACGGATGTCGAGGCAGAGGTCGGTGGCTGATGGCGGCGAAGTTCCAGGCGCAGACCGGTTTCGTGGTGCAGGCCTACCGTTTCGCTCTCGACCCGAACGCGGGCCAGACCCGCGCACTGGCGTCACATTGCGGTGCGGCGCGGGTGGCGTTCAACTGGGGCCTGGCCCTGGTCAAGGCGAACCTCGACCAGCGAGATGCGGAACGCAGCTACGGCATCCCCGAAGGGCAGTTGACCCCGTCGCTGTCGTGGTCGATGTACTCGCTGCGTAAAGTCTGGAACACCGCCAAAGGGCAGGTTGCGCCGTGGTGGGAGGACAACTCCAAAGAGGCATACAGCAGCGGGCTGGAGCGCCTCGCTGTCGCGTTGAAGAACTGGAGCGATTCCAAGAAAGGCAAGCGTAAGGGGCCGAGGATGGGCTTCCCGGCCTTCCGGTCCAAGCGGAAGGCCGTCCCGTCGATCAAGTTCACCACCGGCGCCATTCGTGTGGAAGATGACCGCCGTCACGTGACGCTGCCCCGGCTGGGCACGATCCGCACCCACGAGTCCACCCGCAAACTCCAGCGGCGGCTGACCGCCGGGACCGGCCGCATCATGTCGGCCACCGTCCGTCACGAGCGTGGACGCTGGTTCGTGTCCTTCCAAGTTGAGGTCCAACGAGCCGCGAGTGTTCCAGCGCGGCCGGACACTGTCGTGGGCGTGGACCTGGGTGTCAAATGCCTCGCAGTACTCGCCGACAGCGCCGGTGAAGTGCGATACGAGCCGAACCCCGCCCACCTGGACGGCGCACTCAAGCATCTCCGGCGGCTGTCGCGCCTTGTCTCCCGCCGCCAGGGACCGGACCGGCGCACCGGTCAGCAGCCGTCCAAACGGTGGCTGAGCGCCAACACCGAACGCAACAAGGTCCACCATCAAGTGGCGAACCTGCGGGCCGACGGCCTGCACAAGCTCACCACGCGACTCGCCGCTGAGTACGGCACCGTGGTGGTTGAAGACCTGAACGTCGCCGGGATGCTCCGCAACCGGCGCCTGGCCCGTAATATCGCCGACGCCGGGTTCGGCGAGATCCGCCGTCAGATCACCTACAAAACTGGGTGGAACGGCGGGGCCGTGCATGTCGCCGACCGCTGGTACCCGTCCTCGAAGACTTGCTCGAAGTGTGGCGCGGTGAAAGCCAAGCTGCCGCTGCGCGTTCGAGTGTTCGACTGCGACAACTGCCCCCTTGTGATGGATCGGGACGAGAACGCAGCCCGAAACCTTGCCGCCCTCGCGGCGGCCTGCACCACTGGTACCGGAGTGGCCGGAGACCAGGACGCGCAAGCGTCGAAACCGCGTGGAGCCGACCAGAAGACCCGCGCTACCCGACTCGGCCGCAAGGCCGAGTCGGGGCGGGCCGGTGGCGCAACCCCGCACCAGCGGGAAGAAGCGCGAGACCGTACTCAGGACACCGAAGCGCAACCCGCGCTCTGGTGACACCGTGACGGACCTTCCGGGCCGTAATGCCCGGATTACTGATCTCCGACTACGGAATCAGCAACGGTTAGAGAAGGTAGCGCAGCCACAGGTACGGCGTCGCCAGCGCGACCGTGACGACCATGACGACCAGACCGTACCGGGTGAAGCCCCAGAAGCTGATCGGCGTGCCGTTGCGGGCGGCGATGCCGATCACCACGACGTTGGCCGCCGCGCCGACGGCCGTGGCGTTGCCGCCGAGGTCGGCGCCGAGCGCCAGCGCCCACCACAGCACCTGCCCCTGATGGTCGCCGCTCGCCTGCACGAGCTGCTCCACGATGGGGCTCATGGTGGCGACGTACGGGATGTTGTCCACGATCGCCGACAGCCCGGCCGACCCCCAGAGCAGCGCCATGGTGGTGGCCGCCGGCCGTCCCTCGGCCGCTCCGGCGGCGGCTCGCGCGACCTCGCCGATGACGCCGGTGTGGACGAGCGCGCCCACCATCACGAACAGCCCGGCGAAGAACACCAGCGTCGGCCACTCCACCTCGGCCAGCGCTTCCTCGGTGGTGACCTCGGTGAGGGCGACCAGCACCCCGGCGCCGAGCAGGGCCACGATCGACGGCTCGTAGTGCAGCACCGGGTGCAGCACGAAGGCCGCCATGACCAGCCCCAGCACGACGAGGCTCTGCCACAGCAGGCGCCGGTCGGCGATGGCCTCCCGCTCGTTCAGCGCCATGATCTCCGCCGCCCGCGCCGGGTCGTAGCGGAACGCCCGGCGGAACAGCACCCGGCACAGCAGCGCGAACGCCGCCACCAGCACCACGACCAGCGGCGCCAGGTGGACGAGGAAGTCGTTGAAGGTGAGACCGGCCCGGCTGGCGATGATGATGTTCGGCGGGTCTCCGACGAGCGTGGCCGTGCCGCCGATGTTGGAGGCCATGGCCTCGGCGATGAGGAACGGCGCGACCGGCAGCGCCAGCCGCTCGCACACCAGGAACGTCACGGGCGCCACGAGCAGCACGGTCGTGACGTTGTCGAGCAGCGCCGACGCCGACGCGGTGATCACCACGAGCAGCACCATGAGCCGGTACGGCCGCCCGCGGGCGCGCTTGGCCGCCCAGATCGCCAGGTACTCGAAGACGCCGGTGCGCTTCAGCACCCCCACGATGATCATCATGCCGAGCAGCAGGAACACGACGTTCCAGTCGATCCCGGTGCTCTCGGAGAAGAACGCGGGCCCGGCGGCGGTGGCGTGGATCACCAGCATGATCCCGGCGCCGCCCAGCGCCGCGGCGACCCGGTGCACCTTCTCCGTGGCGATCAGCGTGTACGCGCCGAGGAAGACGGCGAGCGCCAGCCAGGCCGTCAGCGTCACTGCTCGACCAGCCGGTCCACCAGCGCCTGGAGCGTCACGGCCCCGCGCAGCCCGCTCCCGTCCACCACGGCCACGAGCGGACTGTGCGTGCGCGCCATGAGCGCGGCCAGCTCCAGCACCGTGGCGTCGGGATCGGCCACGGGCAGCTCGCGTGGCCGGGGCGGCAGCGCCTCGCGCACCGTACGCCCCGCGATGGAGCGCATGAACAGGTCGGCGTGCGCCTCGTCGACGACGCGCGCCAGCGCGGGATCCTCCAGGCAGTAGCCCGGCACGGCCAGACGCAGCACCTGGGTACCCGGCAGGATGCCGGCCGGCAGCCCGCGCTCGTCCACCACGATCAGACCCGGCAGGTCCTGCTCGGCCAGCAGGCGGGCGGCGTCGGCCACCGGGGTGTCGAGACCCACGGTGGGGAAGTCGGCGACGAGATCGCTGGCACGCATGAACGGCACTCCCGGGGCACGACGACAGGACCGCCGACCAGCCTTCCCGGCACACCGTGGATCAACCTATCGCCTCCGGCGGGTCCGCCGCCCGGCGGCCCCGGCCCACGGCCCGGTCCGGCGACACGAGCCGGCCGCAGGCCGCTCCGCCGAGCGGCGCGCAGCCGGTCAGCACCGGCTTCCCACCTCGGAGCGGACGATCAGGGGCGGAAGGTGACGACCATCTGGCTTCCGTCCTCGCGCACGTGGCAGCCGTCGTCGGCGAGCAGCGTGCGTAACGCGAGCCGTACCGCGCCCCGGATCAGGCGGTAGCGGGCCGCGTGCTCCTCGCCGGGCGCGGCGTCCGGCTCCCACGAGACGACCACGCCACGGCCCGGATCGTGCCAGACGCGGAGGCCGCCGTCGCCGTCGGCTTCGGGACGCTCCACGGTGAACCCCGCCTCCGAGAGCCGGTGGCGTACCCGGCTCTCCAGGACGGTGGCGTCGAGGGGTGCGAAGCTCACGACGATCATCTTCCCGCGCCGGACCGGTCCATGCCTGGTGTCCCCGGCACGCACACAGCCGCCCGCACCTGCCGCGGCGCCCCGGTCAGAGGCCGTACGTCTCCAGCAGGCGCAGCCAGATCTCACTGACCGTCGGGAACGACGGGACGGCGTGCCACAGCCGCTCCAGCGGCACCTCGCCCGTGACCGCGATCGTCGCGCCGTGCAGCAGCTCGGCCGCCCCCGGACCGGCGAACGTCACCCCGAGCAGCACCCGCCGGTCCTCGTCCACGACGGCCTTGGCGCGTCCCCGGTAGCCGTCGCCGAGCAGGTAGGCGCCCGACACCGCGCCCATGTCGTACTCCACGGCCCGGACCCGGAACCCCGCCTCCCGCGCGGCCTGCTCGGTGCGGCCCACCGAGCAGAGCTGCGGGTCGGTGAAGACCACCTGCGGCGCGCCCTGACCGTCGGCCGTGTCGCGCAGCGCCGGCAGGTCGTCGGGCTCGCCCTTGGCCCGCGCCGCGATGACGTCGCCGCACACCCGCGCCTGGTACTTGCCCATGTGGGTGAGCAGGGCCCGCCCGTTGACGTCGCCGACCGCGTACAGCCAGCCGCCGTCGGCGCCGGTGGCGCGCATGCTGTCGTCGACCTCGACGTAGCGGCCCGGCGTCAGCCCGACGGTCTCCAGGCCGACCTCGGACGTGGCGGGCTTCCGGCCGGTCGCCACGAGCAGCTCGTCGGCCTCCACCGGCGGCCCGTCGGGCAGGCGGACGGTGACCTTGCCGCCCGGCTCGGGCCGCTCCACCGCGACGGCGTCGGTGTGGAAGCGCACGTCGATCCCCGCGTCGGCGAACGAGGCCGCCAGCAGCTCGCCGGCGAACGGCTCCATCCGGGGCAGCAGCCGGTCGCCGCGCACGAGGACCGTCGTCTGCCGCGCGCCGAGGCCGTGCATGGCCTGCGCCATCTCGCAGGCGACCACGCCGCCCCCGATGACGGCCAGCCGCTCGGGCACGGAGGCGGCCGCGGTCACCTCGTGGCTGGTCCAGGGGGCGGCCTCGCGCAGACCGGGCACCGGCGGAACGGCCGGGGTGCTGCCCGTGGCGAGCACCACCGCGTGCCGCGCGGTCAGCGTGCGCTCGGAGCCGTCGGGCTCGGTGACGCGGACCCGGCGCGGGCCGTCGAGCCGGCCCGTGCCGCGCACCATCGTGGCCGGCACCCCGTTCAGCCAGTCCACCTGGCCGGAGTCGTCGTAGTGCGCCACCGCCTCGTCGCGCCGGGCCAGCACCTTGCCGGCGTCGATGGGGCCCAGTGTCAGGCCGGGCACGCGGGCCACCTCGGCCGCCAGCTCCACGGGGCGCAGCAGCGCCTTGCTGGGGATGCACGCCCAGTAGGAGCATTCGCCGCCCAGCAGGCGGTTCTCCACGACAGCGGCGGTGAGCCCGCCCCGCACGGCCCGCGCCGCCACGTTCTCCCCGGCGGGACCGCCGCCGATCACGATCACGTCGAACTCGTCGCCCACGTCTGCCTCCCACATCTCACCGGCGTACCGGCACCAGCCTTTCAGAAGGTGCCGCTCCCGGGCGAAGCCGGGGCGGCGCCCGCTCCACATGGCCGGTGGGGCCGTCAGCGCACGTCGAGGCCGAGCGCGGCGGCGACCACCGTCGCCTGGTGGGCGTCGATGATCGCCTTGTCGAGCTCGGCCGTGAGCGGGTCGATCAAGGACCAGTCCCCGCCCTCGGCCTTGAGCAGCCCGTACGAGCAGCCGTCGAACCTGCCGCCGGTCAGCTTGCAGCCCCGAACGTGGCGTCGAAGAAGGAGCAGCGGACGAACGCGCAGCCCGCGAACAGGGCGTCCTCGTGCAGCGACACGTTGAAGCGGACGTCGCGGAAGACGCGCGTTCGGCCATGGCCGGTAGGCTAGCGACCGCCCCCGACAGTTCTCGCGGTGAGGTGTGTCAGCCCGTCTCGCCGGCGGCCCGGCGGGTCAGGGAGTCGATCAGCGGCTGCACGAGCTTGGCCGCCAGCGGCCCGAAGGCCGCCAGGATCAGCACGTACGCCGCGGCCAGCGGGCCGAGGTCCGGGTGGACTCCGGCCGCCACGGCGAGCCCGGCGATCACGATGTTGAACTCGCCCCGGGGGATGAGCGCGATGCCGGCGCGGGCCTGGCCGGCGCGGGCGATGCCGGCCCGGCGGGCCGCGTACATGCCCGTCAGCAGCTTGGTGGCCATGCTGATCACGGCCAGCAGGGCCGCCAGGCCCGCCACGGGCAGGATCTTCGCCGGGTCGGTCTGGAGGCCGAAGAAGACGAAGAACACCGCGGCGAACAGGTCGCGCAGCGGCTCCAGCAGCGCCCGCGCGTCGTGGGCGAGCTGCCCGGACAGGGCGATGCCCACGAGGAACGCGCCGACGGCCGCCGACACCTGGAGCTGCTGGGCCAGCCCGGCCACGAGCAGCGCGAGCCCGACGACCTTGAGCAGCAGCACCTCGGAGTTGGGGCTGGAGACGAACGCCTCGATGAAGCGGCCGTAGCGCAGCGCGACCAGCAGCACCACGCTGACCGTGGCCAGCGCGACGGCCACGGTGACGGCGCCGCTCACCAGGCTCAGCCCGGCCAGCAGGGCCGTCAGCACCGGCAGGTAGAGGGCCATCGTCAGGTCCTCGAACACCAGCAGCGACAGCACCGTCGGCGTCTCCCGGTTACCGATCCACCCCAGGTCGGACAGGACCTTGGCGGTGATGCCGGAGGAGGTGGCGTAGGTGACGCCGGCCATCGCGACCGCCGCCACCGGCCCCCAGCCGAGCAGCAGCGCGCAGATGGCGCCGGGAGCGGCGTTGGCGACCAGGTCGACGAGCCCGGCCCGGGCGTTGCTCTTGAGGCTGGTGACCAGCTCGCCGGCGTTGTACTCCAGGCCGAGCGTGAGCAGCAGCAGGACGACGCCCAGCTCGGCTCCGGCGGAGATGAACTCCTCGCTCGTGGCCAGGGGCAGCACGCCGCCGGTGCCGAAGGCCAGCCCGGCGATCAGATAGAGGGGGATCGGGGAGATTCCGGCCCGTAGGGCGAGGGCGCCGAGCACGCCGAGGCCCAGAATGACCGCACCGACTTCGACCAGCAGAATTGCAGTGTCGTGCACCCAGGGCCCTACCCGTGCGCCAGGATGTCGGCCACCTCGGCGGTGCTGTCCGCGCCGCCCACGACGACGACGATGTCGTTCTCGGCGAAGACGAAGTCCGGTCCGGGACTGGTGAAGACCTGGGGCCCGCGCACCACCGCGACGATGGAGGCGTTGGTGCGGGTCCGCACGCGCGCGTCGCCCATGGGCCGCCCGGTGTACGGCGAGCCGGGCGGGATGGGCAGCTGGAGGCTGACCAGGCCCTCGACCTGCTGGTGGAGCTGGTTGAGCCGCTGCACGATGCGGGGCGCGCCGAGCAGCTCGACGAGCGCCTCGGCCTCCTCGTCGTTCAGCTTGACCGTCTCGCAGGCGCGGTCGGGGTCGCCCTTGTCGTAGATGACCAGGTCACGGCGCCCGGTCCGGTGGGAGATCACCGCCACCCGTCTGCCGCTCTGCGTCGTGAACTCGTGCCGTAGCCCGATGCCCGGCAGCGCAGTCTGCTCGACCTCCACCGTCTCCCCGCTCGCCCGATCCGCTGATGACCCGCAAACCGTACCATTTGGCGGCATATGGGCCTGTTGTGCGAATCAGGAGGCGGGGTCAGATGAGGGCGAGCGTCTGGCGGGCGATCTCCCACTCCTCGTCCGTCGGCACGACCAGCACCGCCGTCCGCGCCCCCTCCGGAGACACGGGCCGCTCCCCGGAGGCGTCCGCCGCGTTCCGCTCCGCGTCCACGGCCAGGCCGAACCGGTCCAGCCCGGCCAGCGCCTCGGCCCGCGTGGCCGCGTCGTGCTCGCCGACGCCGCCGGTGAACACGACGGCGTCCACCCGGCCGAGCACCGCGCAGTAGGCGCCGACGTACTTGCGGATCCGCCGCGTGTAGACGTCCAGGGCCAGCCGGGCGCGGGCGTCGCCGCCGGCGGCGCGCCGCCGCACCTCGCGCATGTCGCCCGACCCGGCCAGGGCGAGCAGCCCGCCCGCACGGCTCAGCGCCTCCTCGGCCGGCTCCACGTCCAGGCCCCGCGCCCGCTTGAGGTAGCCGAGCAGCGCCGGGTCCACGTCGCCGGAGCGGGTGCCCATGACCAGGCCCTCCAGCGGCGTCAGCCCCATGGAGGTGTCCACGCTGCGGCCGCCCTCGATCGCGGTGGCGCTCGCGCCGTTGCCGAGGTGCAGCACGATCAGGTTCGTCTCCTCCGGGGAACGGCCCAGCAGCTCCGCGGCCCGCCCCGACACGTACGCGCACGAGGTCCCGTGGAAGCCGAACCGCCGCACCTCCCACTCCCGCGGCACCGCGTACGTGTACGCCTCCGGTGGCAGCGTCTGGTGGAAGGCGGTGTCGAACACGGCGACCTGCGGCACGCCCGGGAAGGCCTCGCGCGCCACGCGCACGCCGGCCAGGTTCACCGGGTTGTGCAGCGGGGCGAGCGGCGCCAGCTCCTCGATGGCCGCGATCACCTCGTCGTCGACGAGCACCGCCTCGCGAAAGCGGGTCCCGCCGTGCACGACCCGGTGCCCGACCGCGACCGGGTCGAGCTCCGGCCCGGCCTTGTCGAACGCCTCCAGCACCGCCGCCAGCCCCTCGGCGTGCCCGGGGAAGCGCCGCTCGCACTCGTACGGCCGGCTCTCCGCGCCGCCCGCGTGGTGGGTGAGCCGCCCCTCCTCCTCGCCGATCCGCTCGACCAGGCCGCGCGCCGCCCGCTCGCGGGACTCCACGTCGATGAGCTCGTACTTGATGGAGGAGGAGCCGGTGTTCAGGACGAGAATGCGTGCGGCCATGTCCACCCGCTGATCTCGGGAGCGTCCTCGCCGTGCGTCCGCGTGTACGCGCGGGCCTGCAGCCGGGCGTCCGACATGCGCTGGCGCAGGTGCGCCTGCGTGGTGCCGAGGCCCGGCACCCGGTCGATGACGTCCATGACGAGGTGGAAGCGGTCGATGTCGTTGAGCATCGCCATGTCGAACGGCGTCGTGGTGGTGCCCTCCTCCTTGTAGCCGCGCACGTGCAGGTGGTCGTGACCGCTGCGGCGGTAGGTCAGCCGGTGGATGAGCTGCGGGTACCCGTGGAAGTTGAAGATCACCGGCTTGTCCGGGGTGAACAGCGCGTCGTACTCGGCGTCCGGCATGCCGTGCGGGTGCTCGCTGCGCGGCTGCAGGCGCATGAGATCCACGACGTTGATCACGCGCACCTTCAGCTGCGGCAGGTGCTCGCGCAGCATCGCCGCGGCGGCCAGCGTCTCCAGGGTGGGCACGTCGCCCGCGCAGGCCAGCACCACGTCCGGCTCGGCGCCCTCGTCGGTGCTCGCCCACGGCAGGATGCCGAGGCCGCGGGTGCAGTGGGCGATCGCCTCGTCGATCGTGAACAGGTCCAGGACCGGCTGCTTGCCGGCCACGATGACGTTGACGTAGTCGCGCGAGCGCAGGCAGTGGTCGCCGACCGACAGCAGCGTGTTCGCGTCCGGCGGCAGGTAGACCCGCACCACCGCCGGCTTCTTGTTGACCACCACGTCGAGGAAGCCCGGGTCCTGGTGGCTGAAGCCGTTGTGGTCCTGCCGCCACACGTGTGACGACAGCAGGTACGTCAGCGAGGCCACGGGCCGCCGCCACGGGATCTTCTTGGACGACTCCAGCCACTTGGCGTGCTGGTTGAACATGGCGTCGATGATGTGGATGAACGCCTCGTAGCAGTTGAACAGCCCGTGCCGGCCGGTCAGCAGGTAGCCCTCCAGCCAGCCCTGGCACAGGTGCTCCGAAAGGATCTCCATGACCCGCCCGCCGGGCGCCAGGTTCTCGTCGGTGGGCTTCAGCTCGGCGTTCCAGGCCCGGTCGGTGACCTCGAAGACGTTCGACAGCCGGTTGGAGGCGGTCTCGTCCGGCCCCATCAGCCGGAACGTCGTCGGGTTGGCCGCGATGATGTCGCGCAGCAGCCCGCCGAAGACGCGGGTCGGCTCGTTGATCGAGGCGGCCGGCGACTTGACCTCGACGGCGTGCTCGCGGAAGTCCGGCAGCCGCAGCGGCGCCAGCAGCTCGCCGCCGTTGGTGTGCGGGTTCGCGCTCATCCGGCGCGGCCCGCCGGGCACGGTCCCGGTGACCTCGGGCACCGGCCGGCCCTCCGGCGTGAACAGCTCCTCGGGCCGGTAGGAGCGCATCCAGGTCTCCAGCATGGCCAGATGCTCGGCGTTGTCCCGCACGCCGGCCAGCGGCACCTGGTGCGCGCGCCACGTGCCCTCCACCGGCAGGCCGTCCACCTCGCGCGGGCCGGTCCACCCCTTGGGGGTGCGCAGCACGATCATGGGCATCCGCTCCGCGTCGCCCGCCCGGTACGCGGCGATCTCGTCGAACACCGTGTCCAGGGTGCCGGCCATCTCCTGGTGGTCCGGGCCCACCACGTGCGGCCGGTAGCCGTAGCCGCGCATGAGCTGGAGCAGCTCCTGCTCGGGGATGCGGGCCAGGACCGTCGGGTTGGCGATCTTGTAGCCGTTGAGGTGCAGGATCGGCAGGACCGTACCGTCCTTGCGCCGGTCGAGCAGCTTGTTGGAGTGCCAGCTCGCCGCGAGCGGCCCGGTCTCCGCCTCCCCGTCGCCGATGACGCAGGCCACCACCAGGTCCGGGTTGTCGAAGGCCGCGCCGTAGGCGTGCGCCAGGCTGTAGCCCAGCTCGCCGCCCTCGTGGATGGAGCCGGGCGTCTCCGGCGCCACGTGGCTGGGGATCCCGCCGGGGAAGGAGAACTGGCGGAACAGCCGCCGCATGCCCTCCGCGTCCTGGCCGATGTCGGGGTAGCGCTCCGTGTAGGAGCCCTCCAGCCAGGCGTGCGCCACCGCCGCCGGCCCGCCGTGGCCGGGCCCCGCGACATAGATCATGTCCTGGTCGCGGAGCCTGATGATCCTGTTGAGATGGGCGAAGCAGAAGTTGAGTCCGGGCGTGGTCCCCCAGTGGCCCAGCAGGCGCGGCTTCACGTGCTCGGGCCGCAGCGGCTCCGTCAGGAGGGGGTTGTCCAGCAAATAGATCTGCCCGACGGACAGATAGTTCGCCGCCCGCCAGTACGCGTCGATATCGTCCATCCCATGATGGTTCCTTCATACGGACGGCTCAACCGCCTTGATTAGAACGGCTCTCCTGTGGCAGGAGACGAGTCAACCGGCTGAGTGAGGCGTCATGGACATCCGGTCATCGAGAACACACGCGTTCGTCATGGCATTCACCGAGGCGGACGTAGCGGGGGCACGCGGCGCGGTGGAGCGCTTCGCGCAGGCACACGGCCTGGCGGAGGAGCGCGCCGTGGACCTCGTGCTGGCCACCAACGAGGCGGTCGTCAACGCGATCGCCTACGGCGAGGGAAGGGGGGTGCTGCGGCTGTGGAGAGACGGCGACGACATGGTGTGCGAGATCCGCGACCACGGAGCCGGGATAGCGGAGCGGACACTGGACAAGGTGGATCCGCCGCCCATGACCTCGGCGGGCGGCTGGGGCATCTGGCTCATGCGGCGTCTGGCCGATGACGTCACCATCACGACCGGCCCGGACGGCACCGCCGTGCGCATCGCGATGTCGCTGGGCGACCGGCGGCACGACGCGTCCTGACGGCACGCGCCCGTCCACGCACGCCACCACCCTCCGACCGGCCGTCCACCCCGGACCGGCCGTCCACCGGCAGGCCGACCACCTCAGGCAGGCGACCCCGTGAACTCCGAACGCGGTGAGGCGGACCCGCCTCCGCTGCTCGACACGTTCTTCGAGCAGGACACCCTGACCGGCACGCGCGCCGAGACACAACGGGTCGCGGGCGAGAACGGGCTCATCTCCACCCGCCTCGTCGACTTCGTCATGGCGGTCAACGAGTGCCTGGTCAACGTCGTCACCCACGCCGGCGGGCGCGGCAGGCTGCGCCTGTGGCACGACGGTGAACGGCTGCTGTGCGAGATCCGCGACTTCGGTCCCGGCATCCCGGCGTCGTACCTGGAGGACACCGGGCTGCCCGCCCCCTCCCAGGTGGGCGGGCGCGGCATCTGGCTGATCCGCCGCCTGACCGACGGCGCCGCCTTCGCCACCGGCCCCGCCGGGACGACCGTCCACATGGTGATGAAGACCACCGGATAGGGCCGCCTGACAGGGCCGCCCGACAGGGCCGGGCGATAGGCTGCGGCCATGGGGCTCCGCAGCGCGCAGTGGTACTCGGGTGACGACCGGAACTCCTACATCCACCGGGCCTGGATGCGCCGTGGCCTGCCCTCCTCCGCCTTCGGCGGCGACCGGCCGCACATCGCGATCGCCAACACCGCCTCCGACCTCACCCCCTGCAACTCCCACCTCGACGAGGTGGCCGCGAGCGTGCAGCAGGGCGTGTGGGCCGCCGGCGGCGTCCCGCTCGACCTGCCCGTCGTCTCCCTCGGCGAGACCAACGTCCGCCCCACCGCGATGCTGTGGCGCAACCTGGCCGCCATGGCCACCGAGGAGATGCTGCGCGCCAACCCGATCGACGGCGTGGTCCTGCTCGGCGGGTGCGACAAGACGATCCCGTCGCTGCTCATGGCCGCCGCCTCGGTCGACCTGCCCGCCCTCGTCGTGCCCGGCGGCCCCATGCTGACCGGCCACTTCCGCGGCGTACCCCTCGGCTGCGGGACCGACGTGTGGCGGCTCAGCGAGGAGGTGCGCGCCGGCACGCTGTCGCGCGAGGCGTTCCTGCGCTCCGAGTCGTCCATGATCCGCAGCCGCGGCCACTGCAACACCATGGGCACCGCCTCCACGATGGCCTGCATGGCCGAGGCTCTCGGCATGACCCTGCCCGGCACCGCCGGCACCCCGGCCCCCGACAGCCGGCTGCTGGAGCTCTCGCACGCCGCGGGCGAGCTGGCCGTCGAGCTCGTCCGGCAGGAGCGCCGCCCCAGCCAGGTGATGACCCGCGGCTCGTTCCTCAACGCGATCGTCACGCTGGCCGCCATCGGCGGCTCCACCAACGCGGTGATCCACCTGCTGGCCATCGCCGGCCGCCTCGGCGTGCCGCTCGACCTCGACGACTTCGACCGCACCGGCGCCGGCGTCCCCCTGCTGGCCGACCTCCAGCCGGCCGGGCGCCACCTCATGGACGACCTGTTCCGCGCCGGCGGGCTGCTCGCCCTGCTCCGGGAGGTCGAGGACCTGCTCGACCCGGGCGCGATCACCGTCACCGGCCGGCCGCTCACCGCGTACCTCGCCGAGGCCGAGATCTGGGACGAGACCGTCATCCGGCGCCGCGCCGACCCGCTGCTGGCCGACGCGGGCATCGCCGTGCTGCGCGGCAACCTGGCCCCCGACGGGGCCGTCATCAAGCCCGCCGCCGCCTCGCCCGAGCTGCTGCGCCACCGCGGCCGGGCCGTCGTCTTCGACAGCGTCGAGGACCTGCGCGCCCGGCTCGACTCGCCCGACCTCGACGTGGACGAGACCTCCGTCCTCGTGCTGCGCGGCTGCGGCCCCAAGGGCTACCCCGGCATGCCCGAGGTCGGCAACCTGCCGCTGCCCGCCAAGCTGCTCGCCAAGGGCGTGCGCGACATGGTGCGGATCAGCGACGCCCGCATGAGCGGCACCGCCTACGGCACGGTCGTCCTGCACGCCTCGCCCGAGGCCGCCGCCGGCGGGCCGCTGGCCCGGGTCCGCACCGGCGACCCCGTCGTGCTCGACGTGGCGGCCAGGCGGCTCGACGTGGACCTGCCCGACGGCGAGCTGGCCGCCCGCGATCCCGTCATGACCGGCCACGCCCGGCCCGTACGCGGCTGGGAGCGCCTCTACGTGGACCACGTCACCCAGGCCCACCAGGGCGTGGACCTCGACTTCCTCGCCGGGTCGAGCGGAGACCGGGTGGGCCGCGACTCCCACTGACCGCCCCCGCCTCCCCGCCCTCGCCTCCCCGCGGCGCCGGTTCCGGCCGCGGCAAAGAGTGGGCTGCGCCGTGCGCGGAATCGGCTCGCCTGGGTACGGGGTTACGGAACCATGTGAACCGTGTGATCGGATTGACGGCACCCTTAACGACGCAGGAGGACACGTGAGCGGCGACATCACCCACAGCCAGGAGTGGGCGGCGCTGGGCAAGCACCACGAGGAGCTGGCCGGCAGGCACCTGCGCGAGCTGTTCGCGGAGGACCCGGGGCGCGCGGAGCGGATGACGCTGACCGCCGGCGACCTGTTCCTCGACTACGCCAAGCAGCGCGCCACCGGCGAGACCCTCGACCTGCTCGTGGCGCTGGCCGAGCGGGCCGGGTTGCGCGAGCGGATCGACGCCATGTTCTCCGGCGAGCACATCAACGTCAGCGAGGACCGCGCCGTCCTCCACGTGGCGCTGCGCATGCCCGCCGGCGCCGAGCTGACCGTCGACGGGCAGGACGTGGTCGGCGACGTCCACGCCGTGCTGGACAAGATGAGCGGCTTCGCCGAGCGGGTCCGCTCCCAGGAGTGGCGCGGCGCGACCGGGCAGCCCATCACCACCGTCGTCAACATCGGCATCGGCGGCTCCGACCTCGGCCCCGCCATGGCCTACGAGGCGCTGCGCGACTACGCCGACGCCGGCATCGAGGCCCGCTTCGTCTCCAACATCGACCCGGCCGACATCACCGGCAACCTCGCCGGCCTCGACCCGGCCACCACCCTGTTCGTGGTCAGCTCCAAGACGTTCACCACGCTGGAGACGCTCACCAACGCCAAGGTCGCCCGCCAGTGGCTGGTCGGCGCGCTCGGCGAGGAGGCCGTGGCCAAGCACTTCGTGGCGGTCTCCACCAACGCCGCGAAGGTCGCCGAGTTCGGCATCGACACCGACAACATGTTCGGCTTCTGGGACTGGGTCGGCGGCCGCTACTCCTACGACGGCGCCATCGGCCTGTCCCTGATGGTCGCCATCGGGCCGGAGCGCTTCCGCGAGATGCTGGCCGGCTTCCACACGATCGACGAGCACTTCCGCACCGCGCCGTTCCACGCCAACATGCCGGTCCTTCTCGGCCTGCTCGGGGTGTGGTACACCGACTTCTTCGGCGCCGAGACCCGCGCCGTCCTGCCGTACAGCCAGCGCCTGCACCGCTTCCCCGCCTACCTCCAGCAGCTCACCATGGAGTCCAACGGCAAGTCCGTGCGCGCCGACGGCGAGCCGGTCTCCACCGACACCGGCGAGATCTTCTGGGGCGAGCCGGGCACCAACGGCCAGCACGCCTTCTACCAGCTCCTCCACCAGGGCACGCGGCTCGTCCCGGCCGACTTCATCGGGTTCGCCGAGCCGTTCGAGGACCGCGAGGGCATGCACGACCTGCTCTCGGCCAACCTGTTCGCGCAGACCTCCGCGCTGGCGTTCGGCAAGACCGCCGAGGAGATCGCCGGCGAGGGCACCGCGGCCGGGATCGTGCCGCACAAGGTGATGCCCGGCAACCGGCCCACCTCCACCATCCTCGCGCCGAAGCTCACCCCGTCCACGCTGGGGCAGCTCGTCGCCCTGTACGAGCACATCGTGTTCGTCGAGGGCACCGTCTGGGGGGTCGACTCCTTCGACCAGTGGGGCGTCGAGCTGGGCAAGAAGATGGCGCTCGACCTCGCGCCCGCCCTCACCGGCGAGGAGCCGCCCACCGGCCTGCCGGACCCGTCCACCGCGCAGCTCGTCCGCCGCTACCGCGAGCTGAGGGGCCGCCGCGCCTGACGGATTGACGGGGCGGGCCGGGTGACCGGAGGATCCTTTTCATGCCTGTCATCCCGGTTCCCGGGCGCGACCACACCTGGGCCGCCCTCACCCCCGCCACCGCCTATGTCTTCGGCGTCGAGAGCGGCGACGACACCCGCGTCGTCCAGCACTACTGGGGGCCGAGGCTGCCCGGCGCCGCGTTGGGTGAGGTCGCCGACGCGGTCCCGGCGTGGATCGCCACCGGCTTCCTCGACCCCGCCGACGCGGCGGAGCTGCTGCCCGTCGACGGGGGGCGCCGCTGGGGCGTGCCGTCGCTGCAGGCGGTCTACCCGGGTGGCGTCCGCTCCGTCGAGCTGGCCTTCGACCGGGCCGTCCAGCACGGCCCCGACGAGCTGGAGCTGGTGCTGCGCGACCAGGTCTACGGGCTGTGCGTCGGCCTGCGCGTGCGCGTCCACGACGACACCGACGTGATCGAGCGCTGGACCGAGGTGGCCAACGACTCCGGCGAGCCCGTCCACCTCCAGCGGCTCGACTCCGGGGCGTGGGCGGTGCCCGAGCAGGCCGGGTTCGGCTACGCCGGCGTGGCCGGCGGCTGGGCCCGCGAGACCCAGCTCCACCGGGGCGAGCTGCCGCCCGGCGAGACCACGTTCACCAGCAGGACCGGCACGACCTCGCACAAGGCCAACCCGTGGATCATGATCGGTGACGCGTCCGAGACGGGCGGCGAGGTGTGGAGCGTCGCGCTGGCGTGGAGCGGCTCGTGGCGGCTCACCGCGCAGCGCCGCCCCGAGGGCGACCTCGCCGTCACCGCCGGGTTCGGCCACGAGGGCCTCACCTGGCCGCTCGCGCCGGGCGGCTCCCTGCGCACGCCGTCCGTGCTCGGCCTGCACACCACCGGCGGGTACGGCGCCGCCAGCCGCGCCTGGCACGCCTACGCGCGCGGGCACGTCCTGCCCACTCCTGCCGAGGAGCGGCCCGTCCTGTACAACTCGTGGGAGGCCACCGGCTTCGACGTCAGCGAGGACGGCCAGCTCGCCCTCGCCCGCCGGGCCGCCGAGCTGGGCGTCGAGCTGTTCGTCGTGGACGACGGCTGGTTCGGCACGCGCACCGACGACACGCGCGGCCTCGGCGACTGGTGGCCGAACCCGGACCGCTTCCCACAGGGCCTGGGCAAGCTGTTCGACGGCGTCCGCGAGCTGGGCATGCAGGCCGGGCTCTGGGTGGAGCCCGAGATGGTCAACCCCGACAGCGACCTCTACCGCGAGCACCCCGGCTGGACGCTGCACTACCCGGGCCGCCGCCGCGACACCATGCGCCACCAGCTCGTCCTCAACTTCGCCCGCGACGACGTGCGCGCCTGGGCGCTCGGCTGGCTGGACGGGCTCGTCGCCGAGTACGGCCTGGCCTACCTCAAGTGGGACATGAACCGCAGCTTCAGCCAGGCCGGCTGGGCCGAGGGCGGCGACCTGCTGTGGATCGAGCACACCCGCGGCGTCTACGCCGTCATGGACGAGCTGCGCGCCCGCCACCCCGGCCTGCGGATCGAGTCGTGCTCGGGCGGCGGCGGCCGGGCCGACTTCGGCATCCTGCGGCGCACCGACCAGGTGTGGACCTCCGACAACACCGACGCCCGCCACCGCCAGACCATCCAGGAGGGCTTCTCCTACCTGTATCCGGCGAGCGCCATGTCGTGCTGGGTCACCGACAGCCCCAACCCGATCACCGGGCGGGAGGTGCCGCTGCGCTACCGCTTCCACGTCGCCATGGCCGGCACGCTCGGCATCGGCGGCGACCTGGCCAGGTGGAGCGAGGCGGAGCTGGCCGAGGCGCGGGAGCTCGTCGCCGCGTACAAGGCCGTGCGTCCCGTCGTGCAGCACGGTGAGCTGCACCGGCTGACGGGATCGCCGGGCACCAGCGCGTCGGCCGTGCAGTACACGCTGGGGGAGCGGGTGGTGGTGTTCGCCTACAACCCGTACACGCTGGACGAGCGGCCGCCCCGGCGGCTGCGCCTGGCCGGGCTCGACCCCGAGGCGCTGTACGAGGACGAGGCGGGGGTGCGCCGGCACGGGGCCGCGCTCATGCACCACGGCCTGGTCGTGCCGTCCTGGTCACTGTCCGGGACCGACTATCGCAGCGAGATGCTGGTGCTGCGGCGCGTAGAGGGCAGATCATGACGAGATGGACATCATGCAGCTGATCGAGAAGTCCCGCGACGCGGCGAACGTGAAACGGGTCTTCGGTGAGCCCCTGCGCCAGGGCGACGTCACCGTGGTCCCGGTCGTCCGCGTCTTCGGGGGAGGCGGCGGCGGCAGCGGCAGCCGCCGGGGAGGGGAAGGGAAGGACGGGGAGGAGGGCAGCGGCGGCGGCTACGGCTACGCCGCCACGCCCGCGGGCGCCTTCGTGATCAAGGACGGGGACGTGCGCTGGCAGCCCGCGGTGGACGTCAACCGCATCGTGCTCGGCGGCCAGATCGTCGCCGTCGTGCTCCTGCTCACCCTCCGCTCCATCCTCAGGAAGCGCCGCCGCCGCTAGACGCGCACCGCTCCTTGCGCACGTCGCGCAAGGGCGTACGGGAGGAGCGGTGACTCTCAGGCGGGGAGCAGGCCGTGGGCGTCCGCCAGGAGCTCCAGGGAGCGGAGCCACGCCTTCCGGTCGGGCGCCGCGGAGACGACGATCAGCTCGTCCGCCTGGGCGAGCCGGGCGAAGCCGGCGAGGTACTCCTCCACCTCCGCGGGGTTCCCGACGGCCGAGTACGTGGTCATCTGCGCGATCTGCCGGCCGGCGGGGGACAGGAGGATGCTGTCGGCCTCCTCCGGCGTCAGGGTGCGGCCGGGGGTGAGGAACCGGCTGACCCTCATGCGCCTGGCCGCCAGGAACTGCTCCTGCGCCTCCTCGGTGGTGTCGGCCGCGATGACGTTGACGCCGGCGATGACGTACGGCTGCGCCAGCTGCGCGGACGGCTTGAACTCGCGCCGGTACACGGCGACGGCCTCCTCCAGCGCGGTGGGCGCGAAGTGGGAGGCGAAGGCGTACGGGAGGCCCAGCGCGGCGGCGAGCGTGGCCCCGAACAGCGAGGAGCCGAGGATGTACAGCGGCACGTCGGTGCCCTTCCCGGGCGTCGCGTCCACGCCCGGGATGCGGGACTGGCCCGTCAGGTAGCCCTGGAGCTCCAGGACGTCCTCCGGGAAGGCGTCGGCGGACATCGGGGTGCGGCGCAGGGCCCGCATGGTCTGCTGGTCGCTGCCGGGCGCCCGGCCGAGGCCGAGATCGATGCGCCCGGGATGCAGGGTCTCCAGGGTCCCGTACTGCTCGGCGATGGTCAGCGGGGCGTGGTTGGGCAGCATGACACCGCCCGCTCCGAGGCGGATCGTCCGGGTGTGCGCGGCCACGTGGGCGATGAGGACGCTGGTCGCCGAGGACGCGATGGAGGGCATGTTGTGGTGCTCCGCGTACCAGATCCGCCGATAGCCCCACTCCTCGGCGTGCCGGGCCAGGTCCACGCTGGCGTTCAGGCTGTCGCGCGCCGTCTCCCCGTCGCCGATGTAGGCGAGATCGAGGATCGAGAGTGGAAGAGCCATGGGGGTCAAGCCTTTCGTCGCGGGCGACCAGTGGTATGCGGGCCGGCGGTCCGGTTCCTCGCACGCTGTGCAACCACCGCGGGCGCGCGCTTATTTCGCGGAGGTCGCGTACGGGCGCGGCCGGCGGCGGGCTGCGAAAGTCCCATGCCCTCACGGGTCCCTTTGTGGCAGCATGGCCGGCGGGCCGGCGATCATGCCGACTCGCTGTAACGGCCGCTGTCACGGCCGGTCTCGAAAGGGTTTGAACGGATGCGCAAGACGATGAAGGCTCTCGGTCTGGCTGCACTGCTGGGTGCCGGGACGATCGTCATCAACCCCGCCCCCGCCCTGGCCGCGGGCTACACCCCGGAGGCGGCCTGCGCCAAGCAGTCCGGGTACGGCGGCTGGACCCACGTCTCGGACAACAAGCGGACGCTGAAGAACGGCAACTCCGTGTGGGGCTACGTCTACCTGATGTGGAACCACAGCCACCTGACCAACTGCGTCACGGTGATCAAGACGGCCTACGCCGGCACCCCCACCTACACCCAGGCCATCCTCAAGCTCCAGGGCGGCGGCGCCTACCGCGACCCCGGCACCCTGACCGCGAAGAAGTACAAGTACTTCGCGGCCGCCATCGGGTACGGCAAGAAGCAGTGCGTCGACTTCGAGGGCTACACCACCGACACCCGCAGGGACTACGGGATCGCCTCGGCCAAGCGCGGACGCTTCGCCAACTGCGGCTGACCGGCGAGGGCGCCGCTAAGCGACCGTGACCCCCAGCAGATGGCCCAGGCCGAAGGTCACGGCCGCGGCGCCGACGCCCAGGGCGAGCTGGCGCAGGCCGCCCAGCCACCACGGCCGGGCCGTCATGCGCGCCACCGCCGCGCCGAACCCGAACAGCGCCAGCACGCTCAGCACCACCGCCACCGTCAGCCCCGACGCCCCGAACAGGAACGGCGCCAGCGGCACCAGCGCCCCCACGGCGAACGCCCCGAACGACGACGCGGCGGCCAGCCGCGGCGAGGGCAGGTCGTCGGGGTCCACGCCCAGCTCCTCGCGCACGTGGACGCGCAGCGCCTGCTCCGGGTCGGCCGACAGCCCCGCCGCGACCTTGCGTGCCAGCTCGGGGTCCAGGCCGCGCGCCCGGTAGAGGGCGGCCAGCTCGGCCTGCTCGCCCTCCGGGTTGCGGGCCAGCTCGCGGCGCTCCACGGCGATCTCGGCGCGCATCAGCTCGGTCTGCGACTTCACGGACGTGTACTCGCCGGCGGCCATCGAGCACGCGCCCGCCACCAGCCCGGCGAACCCGGCCAGCACCGCCCCGCGGCCCGCGCCCGCGGCGCCGACCACACCGGCGATCAACGCGAAGTTGGAGACGAGTCCGTCCATGGCACCGAACACGGCCGGCCGCAGCCACCCGCCGGTCACGTCACGGTGGGTGTGGTGCTGTTCGGGGGAGTACGGCTGCGCGAGCTCCACGGTCATGAAAAAGCCTCCAAATGCCTATATCTCCCTGAAATTTAGGCATAGTTCCGGAGGAGCCGCAACGAAGGGGAGGCTTGCCTGACCTGCGGCGTTACCGGGAGAGCGGGAGGCGACTCGAACGCCTGATCGGGCCTGGTCGGGGGTGAGGGCGCGTCCCGTGGACGTACTCACCGGGTGACCGTGAAGGGGGCGCAGCGATCCCTGTGCTCGTGCGCCCGCCTTCGCGGATTCGGCCTCCGGACCTAGGGGATCTCAGGGGCCGGTGCGCAGGAACGGCCGTGCCCGGTCCGCGGCAGCTCGTCCCGCGCCCGGTCCGGCGGCGTGCCGGGGCGCGGGCAGGGCGACGCCGTGGATGAGCGCCGAGCAGTCGGCGATCGCCCCCGTCAGCAGCTCCCGCAGCAGCGTGTCCGGGTCGGGGATGCACGCCTGCACGATCCCCACCACCGAGAGCTGCACCGCGTTGGGCGCGGCGTAGCGGCGGAAGCCCTTCTCCGTGATGCGCGCCGCCCGGCTGAAGTTTCTCGCCTGCTCGGCCGCGCGCGGCACCTGGGCCATCGCCCATTCGCTGCGCTCGCCCATCCGGCCCGACGGGACCCCGTCGAGGCGGCACAGCATCTCCTCGGCCGCCAGCACGGACACCGCCAGCGCCAGTTGCCGTTCGGCGGCGGCCACCGGCAGCGCCGTCGTCGCGCACCTGATCGCGATCCGGGCGTCGACCCGCAGGTCGTCGCTGGCCAGGCCGATGATGGACGGGACGAGCCCGATGAGCTCACCCCGCTTGTCGTCGCTCGTGTTGTCGTTGACCAGGCGGGCGAGCGCGGCCAGCAGCGGGTGCGTGCAGGCCGGGTGGTCGCTCCACCGCTCGCCGGCGAGATAGGACGCCAGCTCCATGAAGCAGGCACCGCGCTTCGGGTTGCGATGTCTCCCTCGGGACAGGACCGGCATGAGATCAAGGTGATTGTCCACGGGTGCTCCAACTCGACGGATCGCCGTCTTTCCAGTCTGCGCCGCAGATCGTGTGAGCGCCAGTGATGGGATGTTCCCGTCGTAGGCACCCGGAGCCCCGAGGCCGCCGTTCGCGACCACCCGCCCGCGTCCCCGCCGCCTCCCCGAATGAATGGGTATATCTTTTCGCGCCCGGCGCGGGGCGGTCGGTGAAGACATGGTCGCGGATGCCGTCCACCGGCGGCAGGCCCATCGAGGTCCGGTGGGTGTTGATCGTCTCGCCGAACAGCGCGTTCATGTGCTCGGCGTGGAGATCCCACAGCGCCCGGTTGCCAGCGGATGTCCCTCCTTGCCGTTGTGCGTCGAAGGCGTCGAACAGGTGGAACCGCCGGCGGCCACCCGAGGCGTGCCGCCTTCAAAGGCCACGGTCGACGACGGCGTAGGTGACGTTGTGGAAGACCTCCAGGAAGTCCCGCATCGTCAGCCTGAACTTTCCGGTGTCCTGCTCGAAGGTGAGCGCCTTGTCCAGGTCGGGCGAGTTCCGATGGTGCGGGTTGCGCAGGGTGATGGTGGACGCCTGGGGGTCGAGGGTTGCCAGCACCGCGGACAGCGATGCCATGTTCCTCGGCGGGGCGCCGTGTTTCGCGTCGTAGTCAGGCTCGGGCCGGGGTGCGGTGAACCGCAGATCGGCGCCACAGATCGCGTATGCGTGGCTGGCGAAGACGTGGTGGCGCTGCTCGGTTGAGGACACCGGCGGAGCCAGCGCCGCGATCAGCTTGACGATCCTTTCAGCCCAGGGAAGCTCGTTCCTCAGGGGCCACAGGACGTCAACCACGTTCGCGCAGAGGGTCCTGAATGCGTTGTCGTACTCCAGGGCCGCGCGCCTCGCCCTTCGGTTCTCCACCTGCTCCTCCGTCTCGCTTCCCGGTGGATGCGGCGGCAGCACGTCCTGCAGCAGTGCGCTTATCCTCCCGACCTGGCTGGTGAGACCTGCCTTCACCAGGCCGGCTTGGTGCTCCTTGAGCTTCGGCAGCAGCTCCATGCCGGTGTCGATCCAAGACACGTTGGCGGTGGGCACGACGATGCACGGCGGCCGGCCCGCAGCCTGCTTCTCCAGCATGATCAGTACGTTCAGCAGCAGTGCTGCGTGCGTGGAGAGCGCCTCGGTGTCTTGGGCCGCCCGGCGCAGCTGCTGCACGTTCACCGAGTGCGCATGGCGCAGCTGATGGCCGTACAGGCAGTCGAACAGCTCCGCCGAGGTGAACAGGCCCTGGCCGATCAGTTCGTAGCCGTCGTCGGGCTCCTCGCCCGGGGAGGGCGACTCCTTCCCGTACGGGCCGTACGATGCCGCGAAGGCGGCGAACGCGCGCTCCATCAGCGGGGCCCACATGACCGCCGTCACCGGGATCGTCGTCTCCGCGTAGAACTCGCCGTCGGCGGTCATGCGGCGTTTGACCACCCCTGGCCCGCAGAGGGCCCGCGGCCGGGCGCTTGTCAGGGTGAGCTCGCCGCGTGGCTGCGCGACGTGCGGGAGACGCGGGCCGACCACGATCCGCTGCGGTATGCGCCAAGGCCGCTGCTGGACGGTGGTCGTCCGGAAGAAGGTGACCTCGAAGGAGTCCGGCTCGGCGCCCGGCTTGACCATGCGCCTGATCTGGCCGGGGTCGTGGTCGGCGATCGAAGCGAGCGTGGACAGCAGGACGCAGGTGCCCAGCTCGCCCTGGGCCACGTCGTCACCGCTCGGGCCGTCCGGGGGGAACACGGTCTGGTCCTCCAGTACCAGCCGTGTCACCGCGGCGTCGCCCGGTTGCGTCTTCTCATCGCGATAACGGTCCGCGGCGGGATCGACATTCGTGCGGGGGACGTTCGGCGGCGACAGGGTGACCATCGACTGGTCGTGGGTGGAGAAGAGGTTGTGACCGTCCGGATGGATCGGCGCGTACGTCACCACGTACGCCTGAGAAGACTTTTCGTTCGCCGTGAGTATGCCGTCGCATGTCTGCAGAGATTGGCGGGCTATCGCCGACAAACGGGCGCCGTCGTACGATTCGTTCCCTGTTCCGATCATCTGGTCGAACGCGGTGGCGACCAGCTTCGGCAGAAAGCTGTACGGCCCCTTCCGGGTGCCCGTCGGTCTGAAGGCGCAGAGGCGTAAAATCGTCGGCCATGGCCCCGGCTCCTCCTCGACAGCCCAATACATGACGGCTTTCTCGGCCACCGACCGCAGCGCCACGGGCCGCCAGAGGTCGATCCGGAAGTCGGCGAGGTGCGTCTCCAGTTGCTTCTTCACCATCTCGTAGCCATCGATGGTCCTGGGCAGGACATCGATGGCGGCCTGCACGCGCTCGTAGTGCGCGACGAACCCGGATACGCTGGCGACCTGCTTGATCTCCTCCCGCTTTCCGGCGATGAGCAATCCCGTGTCGCCGTTCTCGGCGATCACCGCCGCGGTGTCCGCCCATCCCGGCTCCCCGTCGACCTCGATCCGGACCCTTTCGCCGAGGATCAGCGGCGGGTCGTCGGTGAAGGCGAAGCCGGTGCCTCCGGGAAGCTCCCTGGGGCTACCCCCTTCGGGGTAGAAATGGGATTTGACCATGAATGTGCCGCGCATTTGCCCTCTCCCCCTCGTGCGCCACTCCCGAGCCAGCGAATTGTTACACCTGCCGAAAAGCCGGTCAATGACGGTGACCTGCCAGAGCAGGCGGAAGGGTGAGGCCCTGTCAGGCTGCCGGCCGGAGCGCAATTGCTGCACAAGCCAGAGAGAAGCAATTTCGCCGTTCGGTCGCGGAGGCCGGCACGCGCCTGGAGCCCGCGGAGGACGGCCGTCCGGGTGGGGAACGGTGGGCCCGCCGGGATGCGGGCGGGCCGGCGCAGACGATCATGAATGGGTTCCGCGGGCGGGCCGCCGGGTAGGTAGCTGGTCGGAGACATCGAGACAGGGGGCGCCGGGTCATCGGCGAGGCGTGAACGGTCCGCGGCGGCGTCCTCGCCAGCAGGAGAACCCAAGGCCGACAGCACGATCACAGAGATCGAAAAGGAGAGCGCCCGGGGACGGGCCCGTGCTACGTTGCCGACACTTCTCGACTTGAGCACCGGGCGGCGGCCGGGGTAGCCACAGCCGCGCGGGGCTCCTCATCCGGATGGGGGCACCGACGGTGAGGTGGGCGCTGCTGCTCGCTGCCGCGACGACGCTGTGGTTGGCACAGCCCGCCGCGGCCGAGGTCGCCGAGGTCATGGACACGGCGCGGACGCCGCAGACGGCGGCGCTCTCCACGGGACCGGCGGGGGCGGCCGGGGGGGGGCGGGTCGTGTTCGTCGGCGTGCCCGGCCTGCACTGGGACGACCTCGACCCGGCCCGCACGCCCAACCTGTGGCGGCTGGCCGGTCAGAGCGCGCTCGGCTCGGTGTCGGTCAAGACCGTCGGCACCGTCGCCTGCCCGTACGACGGCTGGCTGACCGTGTCGTCCGGCGTCCGCTCCGCGGTCGGCCACGGCTGCGGGCTGCCGCCCGAGCCCCAGGTCAGCGGCGAGGGCGCGGTCGTGCCCGGGTTCCGGGAGCTGCGCGGCCTGCGCGACGGCGCGTACGCGGGCACGCTCGGCCAGGCCGTGCACGCCGCCGGCCAGTGCACGGCGGCGGTCGGCGGGGGAGCGGCGCTCGCCCTGGCCGACCTGGAGGGCAAGGTCGACGTGTACGCGCCCGAGCCCGCCGCGCTGGCCGACTGGTCCCGCTGCCGGGTGACGGCCGTCGACGTGGACGAGCTGATCACCCCGTACCTCTCCGGCGGCAGGCTGCCCGCCGAGCCCGAGGCGCTCACCCCGGCACGGCGCGAGGAGGCGGTGCGCGCCGCCGACGCGAAGGTCGGCGAGGCGCTCGCCAAGGTGCCCGCCGGCAGCGACGTCGTCCTGGCCGGCATCGGCGACCACGGCACCGTGCCGCACCTGCGCGTCGCGATGTGGAAGGGCGCCGGGGCCGAGCCGGGGGCGCTGCTCGGCACCACCTCGACCAGGCGCGAGGACATCGTCATCCTGCCCGACATCACGCCCACCGTGCTGGCCGCCGCCGGCATCGAGGCGCCGCCGACCGTCGTCGGCGTCCCATGGCGGCCCGGCAGCGTGCTGCCGCTCGGCGAGGCCGCCGCCCACCTGCGCGAGGCCGACCTGACCGGCACCACGGTGCGCTCCACGACCGGACTGTTCTTCACCGGGTTCGCCGTCGCTCAGGTGTCGTTCTACGTCGTCGCCTACCTGCTGCTGACGCGCCGCAGGCGGCCCTACGCGGTGGGCGTCGCGGCCCTCGCCGTCGCCTCGATCCCCGTCTCCACGTACCTGGTGAACCTGCTGCCGTGGGTGCGGGCCGGGGTGCCGGCCGCGGCGCTCGTCGGCGGGGTGCTGGGGCTGGCCGCCCTGATCGTGGCGGCGGCCCTGGCCGGCCCGTGGCGGCGTCACCCGCTCGGGCCGCCCGCCGTGGTCGCCGGCGTCACCGCCGCCGCCCTGGTCGGCGACCTGCTGAGCGGTACGACCCTGCAGTTCAACAGCCTCATGGGCTACACCGCGGTGGTGGGCGGCCGCTACTACGGGCTGGCCAACATCCCGTTCGCGCTGCTGGCCACCGCCGTGCTCATGGTGACCGCCGTCGCCGCCGACCACCTGGTGCGCGTCGGGCGCAGGAGGGTGGCGGTGACGCTGGTCTCCACGCTCGGCCTGATCGCGATGCTGCTGGCCGGCTGGCCCGGCGTGGGCAGCGACTTCGGCGGCGTGATCGCGTTCGTGCCCGGGATCGCGGTGACGGCGATGCTGGTGGCCGGCAAGCGGGTGTCGGTGGTCAAGCTGGCCGGGTTCTGCGTGCTGGGCGGCGTGGCGGTGTCGATCATCGCGATCCTGGACCACACGCGGCCCGTCGCGGCGCAGACCCACCTCGGCCGGTTCGTCGGCCAGGTGATCGACGGGACGTTCCTGCCCATGATCGGCCGCAAGCTCGGCGCGATGCTCAACACCATGCTGTCGCCCAACCTCATGCCGATCGTGATCGTCGGGCTGGCGTTCCTGGTGTTCGCGCTGCTGCGGCCGGCCAAGGTGAGCGCGGGCCTGGTGCCGCAGGCGTTCGCCCGGGCCCCGATGCTGCGGGCCGGCCTGGTGGGCGCGCTGGTCAGCGGCGTGGTGGGCATGCTCGTCAACGACTCCGGCACGGCGGTGCTGTCCATGGCCGTGTCCTTGGCCGTGCCGCTGGTCCTGTACGCGGGGCTGCGCTCGCCGGAGGCCGCCGAGCCGGCGGACGCGGCGGCGGCGGACGACGCGGAGGACGTGGAGCGCCGCGGAGCGGCCCCCACCCCGGCCTAAGCGCCCGCCCCCTCGCTCCTGAAGTTTTCTTTTAGTTCATTGCCAAGTCTTGAAAGTTATAGCCACGAGCGATTGAGTTCGGTCGTGCAGACCCTCCGTTACGTGGCCGCCGCCGCGTCCGTGCTCCTCTTAGGTGTCGCGGTCCCGGCGCAGGCCGACCCCCAAGCTCCCGCCGAGGACGCGCTGAAGGCGTCGTCCTACACCCCCGCCTCCACGCTGCTCGCCGACGCCGCGGCCACCTCCACCACCGCCACCCAGCGGCTGGAGACCGACAAGCGGACCAGGCCCGTCGCCCCCGGCGTCTCGCTCACCTCGTTCGACCGCTACGACGCGCTCGGCTGGCTGCGCGGCGACGCCCTCACCGCCGACCTGGGCAGCGCCAAGGCCGACTACGTGTACTCCGGCGAGGTCACCAAGACCGAGCCGCTGTCCGGCCCGGCCGGGCGGGCCCGTGCCGTCGCCGCCGTCAACGGCGACTTCTTCGACATCAACGCCTCCGGCGCCGCCCAGGGCGTCGGCGTCCAGGACGGCACCCTGATCCAGTCGCCCGTGGCCGGCCACGAGAACGCGGTCGCCATCACCGGCGACGGCGTCGGCCGCGTCCTCAAGGCGTACTTCAAGGGCACCGCCACTCCCTCGGGCGGCGCGCCGATCGGTCTCACCCAGTTCAACCAGGTCATCCAGAAGGACGGCGTCGGCCTGTTCACGCCGCTGTGGGGCTCGTACACGCGGGCCCGCGCCGTCGAGGGGGCCTCCGCCGTCACCGAGGTCGTGCTGGTGGACGGGGTCGTCACCGAGGTACGGCAGGCGGCCGGCACCGGCGCCATCCCGGCGGGCACCACCGTCCTGCTCGGCCGGGACGCCGGCGCCGCCGCGCTGGCCGCGCTCAAGGCCGGCGACCACGTGGACGTCGCGTACCGGCCCAAGGCGTCCGACGGCAGCACGCTCAAGGCCGCGGTCGGCGGCAACTACGTGCTGATCAAGGACGGCGTCGTGCAGACCTCGTCCGACCCGGCCGCCCACCCGCGCACCGCGGTCGGCTTCTCCGCCGACGGCCGCAAGATGTACCTGCTGACCGTGGACGGCCGCCAGGCCGACAGCCGCGGCGTCACCCTGAACGAGCTGGCCGCCATGATGGCCGAGCTGGGCGCCGCCAACGCCCTCAACATGGACGGCGGCGGCTCCTCCACGCTGCTGGCCCGCGAGCCCGGCCAGGCCGCCGTCCAGGTCGAGAACAGCCCGTCCGACGGCGGCGAGCGGCACGTGCCCAACGGCCTGGCCCTGTTCGCGCCCGAGGGCAGCGGCAAGCTGAAGGGCTTCTGGCTGGAGACCGCCGGCGACCCGTCGCGCGTGCCCGGCACCGGCCCCGTCGCGGGCGGCCGGCCCGACCGCGTCTTCCCCGGCCTCACCAGGCGGCTGAGCGCCGCCGGCTACGACGAGACGTACGGCCCGGCCGCCGGCACCCCGTCGTGGCGCTCCGAGCCGGCCGTCCACGGCGTCGTCCGCGACGGCAGATTCCACGCGCTGGTGCCCGGCCAGACCACCGTCACCGCCTCCCGCGGCGCCGCCAAGGGCACACTGGAGCTGACCGTGCTCCAGCCGCTCCAGCGGCTCGGCCTCACCACCGACCGCGTCGGCCTGCCCGGCGCCTCGGGCACCGCCTCGTTCGGCGTCGTCGGCTACGACCGCAACGGCAACTCCGCGCCCATCGAGCCCGCCGACCTGTCCCTGTCGTACGACAAGGACCTGTTCGAGGTGACCCCGGCCGACCAGGGCTACTTCACGGTCAAGGCCAGGAAGGAGACCGGCTCCGGGCTCATCACCGCCAAGGTGGGCCAGGTCAGCGCCGCCGTGCCCGTCACCGTCGGCTTCGAGGACAAGCCGGTCGCCGGGTTCGACGACGCCGCGTCCTGGACGTTCGCCGCCGCCCGCGCCACCGGCTCGCTGTCGGCCGCGACCGGGCAGAGCGGGGGCGGCCTCAAGCTGTCCTACGACTTCACCCAGTCCACCGCCACCCGCGCCGCGTACGCCAGCCCGCCGCAGCAGATCGTGGTGCCGGGGCAGCCGCAGGGGTTCGGGATGTGGATCAACTCCACCGGCAAGGGGGAGTGGCCCAGCCTGGAGTTCTACGACGCGCTTGGCCAGTCGCAGATCCTGCGCGGGCCGTACATGACGTGGACCGGCTGGAAGTACGTCGAGTTCGCCGTGCCGGCGGGCGTCAACTACCCGCTGCGCCTGCGGCGCTTCTACGTGGCCGAGACGCGCGCCGACACGAAGTACACCAACGAGATCGTCATCGACGGGCTCGTCGCCAAGGTGCCGCCGTCCGTGTCGGCCCCGGCCGCCGCCAAGGTCGCCGACCCGGTGATCAGGCCGGACGTGGCGGCGATGCCGTGGCGGTTCGCGGTCATGTCGGACGCGCAGTTCGTCGCCCGCGACCCCGACAGCGACATCGTCCGCAACGCCCGCCGCACGCTGCGCGAGATCAAGGCGGCCGAGCCCGACTTCCTGATCATCAACGGCGACCTCGTGGACGAGGCGTCGCCGGAGGACTTCGCGCTGGCCAAGCGGATCCTGGACGAGGAGCTGGGCGGCACCGTGCCGTACCACTACGTGCCGGGCAATCACGAGGTCATGGGCGGCAAGATCGACAACTTCGAGGCCGTGTTCGGCGACACGTACGGGACGTTCGACCACAAAGGCACCCGGTTCGTCACGCTCGACACCTCGCGCCTCAACCTGCGCGGCGGCGGCTTCGAGCAGGTGGCGCTGCTGCGTTCGCAGCTCGACGCCGCGGCCCGCGACGCCTCGGTCGGGTCGGTGGCGGTGCTGTTCCACGTGCCGCCGCGCGACCCCACGCCCGGCAAGGGCAGCCAGCTCGGCGACCGCAAGGAGGCCGCGCTGGTCGAGCAGTGGCTCGCCGACTTCCAGCGGACCACCGGCAAGGGGGCCGCCTACATCGGCGCGCACGTCGGCACCTTCCACGCCTCGCGGGTGGACGCGGTGCCGTACTTCATCAACGGCAACTCCGGCAAGAACCCCGCCACCTCCGCCGATGACGGCGGGTTCACCGGCTGGTCGCTGTGGGGCGTGGACCCGGTGACGCCGAAGGAGGCCGAGCAGGTCAAGCGGAACTGGTTCGTGGACGCGCCGGCCTGGATCGGCACGCAGGTGCGGCCGCACGTGGACGAGCTCACGCTCACGGCGCCCGCCGCGCTCGCCCCCGGCGGCACCGGCCGGGTCACGGCGGAGGTCAAGCAGGGGACGCGGGCCGTGCCGGCCTCCTACCCGGTGTCGGCCGCCTGGTCGGGCTCGCCCAATTTGCACGTCGGCCCCGCCCGGACGGCCAAGCCGTGGCACGTGGCGGTCCTCGACCCGGAGACGGGCACGCTGACGGCGCGGCGCGCGGGACAGGTGACGGTCGCGGTCACGGTCAGCGGCGTCACCCGCCAGGCCACGGTCGCGATCTCCGCCAAGGCAGCCGCCTGACGCCCCGAGGGCGCTCGCCTCACCCGGCGGGCGCCCTCGCGGGGCTCACCGGTCCCGGACGGGGTCACGGTCCGCCCTTGTCGGAGGAGTCGCCGGCGTCTCTGCGGTTGCGGCGCTCGTTCCGGGCGGTGATGACGTTCTCTATCGTGAGGACGGCGATCACGACGAGCAGGACGCCGATCGGAATCAGCATGGCGGTATCGAATTCCGTCAGCATCGCCGCACCTCCCCCCGAGCTGAGGCGTGCAGGACTTACCTACCCGCAGGGTCGCGGCGAACCAGGACACGAACCAGGACGCGGGCGACGCGCCGGTGGCGACCCGATCCGTGCGCAGTGATGGGCGTCCCGTGGGGATAGCGTGACGCGCGGCCGGGCAGGCAGGGGGCGGCCATGGCGGTCATCGGTCCACGCGATGAAGGGATGGCGATCATGTCTGTTGCGCTTCTTCGTGGAGGCACGCGCCCGGCGGCGGGACTCGTCGTCGCCGCGGTGACGCTGGCGGCGTACGGAGGGACGATCGGGGCGGCGGCGCCCCAGGCCCAGGCCCGGGCCCGGGCGAGCACGACCGTCGTGGTGACGGAGACGGAGTTCCACCTGGCGCTCTCGACGGCCCACTTGCAGCCCGGCGCCCACACGTTCAGGATCCGCAACGCCGGCCACGTCCCGCACGGTCTGTCGATCAGGGGGCCTCATGTCGCCGCGACGTCCGCGATCATTCCGCCCGGCGGCCGGACGTCGCTGTCGGTCACGCTGCGCAAGGGGATGTACCACCTGTGGTGCCCGGTCGACGCGCACCGCGCGCACGGGATGGCGACGACGATCAAGGTCAGGTAGCGCCCGCGGCCCAGGAGGGCCGCCCGGTGGCATGGGGCGGGTGAACGGCGGGTACGGCGGGAGCGGAGCGGTGCCGAACCAGCGGAGGAGCGCCGATGGCCGCCGACCTCACCGAGATCATCGACGACCTGCCCCTGGTGGACCACCACGTCCACGGCGCCACCGCGCACGACCTGTCCCGCCGCGCGTTCGAGGAGCTGATCACCGAGTCGGACCGGCCGGTGCCGGGCTGGATGACCTCTTTCGACTCGCAGCTCGGACACGCCATCCTCCGGCACTGCGCCCCCGTGCTGGGTCTCGACCCGCACCCTTCGCCCGAGGAGTACCTGGCGCGCCGGGCCCGGCTGGGCGCCGGTGAGGTCAACCGGCGGCTCCTCGGCGCCGCGGGCGTCGGCCACTACCTGCTGGAGACGGGCTACCGGGGCGAGGAGATCCTGGGGCCGGCCGGCATGGCCGAGGTCACCGGCGTGCCCGTGGACGAGGTGGTGCGGCTGGAGCAGGTCGCCGAGCGGGTGGCCGCGTCCGGCTGCGGGGCGGGCGCGTTCGCGCGGCGGTTCGCCGAGGCCCTGGGGGAGCGGTCCCGTACGGCGCGCGGCCTGAAGACCGTCGTGGCCTACCGTCACGGCCTGGAGTTCGACCCGTCCCCGCCCTCGGCGGCCGAGGTCACCGAGGCGGCCGGCCGCTGGCTGGCGGAGGCGGAGGCGAGCGGCGCGGGCGAGGCGAGGTGGAGGGTCACGGATCCCGTGCTGCTGCGGCACCTCATCTGGACGGGCCTGGAACGCGGCCTGCCGCTCCAGTTCCACACCGGCTTCGGCGATCCCGACGTGGACCTGCGCCGGGCGGACCCGCTGCTGCTGCGCGGGCTCATCGAGCGGGCCGAGCCGACCGGGGTCCCGCTGATGCTCCTCCACTGCTACCCGTACCACCGCAACGCCGGCCACCTCGCCCACGCCTACCCGAACGTCCACCTCGACGTGGGGCTGGGCGTCACCTACACCGGCGCCCGCGCCGCCGCGCTGGTGGCGGAGAGCCTGGAGGTGGCGCCGTTCGCCAAGCTGCTGTTCTCCTCCGACGCCTGGGGGCCGGCCGAGCTGCACCACCTGGGCGCGACGCTGTGGCGGCGCGCGACGGCGCGGGTGCTGGGCGGGTTCGTGGCGGAGGGGGAGTGGTCGGCCGGCCAGGCGGCGCGGGTGGCGTCCCTGGTGGGCGCCGAGAACGCCGCCCGCGTGTACGGCCTCTCCGGCGCCGCCGCCGCGTCGCGAGCGCGCTCCGCCCGGCGTGAGGGCGGCAGGTTCATGGGTTGAGCAGGCGTATCGGCTCACCGGCGAGGAAGGCGTGGATGTCCTCGACCGCCTCCCGGTAGTACGTCCGGTAGTTGCCTGTGGTGACGTAGCCGAGGTGCGGCGTGGCGAGCACGCCGGGCAGGGTGCGCAGCGGGTGGTCGCCCGGCAGCGGCTCGGTGTCGAAGACGTCCAGCCCGGCGCCGGCGATGGAGCCGGCGCGGAGGGCCTCGACGAGGGCTTCCTGGTCGACGATGGCCGCGCGCGAGGTGTTGACCAGGTAGGCCGTCGGGCGCATCAGGCCCAGCTCGTGGCGGCCCACCAGGCCGCGGGTGCGTTCGCCGAGCACCAGGTGGACCGAGACGATGTCGGAGCCGGCCATCAGCGCGTCCTTGGAGGCCGCGAGCCGCACACCGAGAGGGTCGGTCCGTTCCGCGGTGAGGTTCTGGCTCCACGCGACCACGTTCATGCCGAACGCCTGCCCCACCCGGGCGACCTGGCGGCCGATCTTGCCCAGGCCGAGCAGCCCGAGGGTGCTCCCGTGCAGGTCCAGCCCGACACTCCGCTGCCAGGGGCCGTTCTCGCGCAGCGACGTCGCCTCCGGGACCAGCCGGCGCGCCAGGCCGAGGATCAGGGCCCAGGTGAGCTCGGCGGGCGGGGTGGGGCTGCTGGCCGTGCCGCACACCGTGACGCCGTGGGCGGCGGCGGCCTCCAGGTCGACGGCCGCGTTGCGCATGCCCGAGGTGATCAGCAGACGCAGCGCGGGCAGCCGGGCGAACAGCGAGGCGGGAAAGGGCGTCCGCTCCCGCATGATCATCACGATCTCGCAGTCCTCGGCGGCCCGGACCAGGTCGTCGTGGTCGGCGATGTGCTCGCGCAGGCTCCGCGCCTCCACGGCCGACCAGTCGGCCATGGTGAGGGCGACACCCTGGTAGTCATCGAGAATCAGGCAACGCATCATGTCCGTGGACGTTACCGGGACGCTCGGGGGCGGCCCTGACGGGGCCGGTGCGCGGTGGGGGCGTGAGCAGCGCGGCGGGCGAAGGGGTCAGAGTGCTTCGGCGATCAGCTCGGCGAGGTGGGTGGCCCGACGGCCGGTGCCCTGGGCGATCTGGGTGCGGCAGCTGAAGCCGTCCGCCAGCACCACCGTGTCCGGCGCGGCGGCCCGTACGGCCGGCAGCAGCACCTGCTCGCCCGCCGCCACCGACACCTCGTAGTGGCCCCGCTCGAAGCCGAAGTTGCCGGCCAGCCCGCAGCACCCGGACCTCAGCACGGTGTTGTCCACGCCCATGCGCCGCAGCAGCTCCGCGTCGGCGTCGAAGCCGCTGGTCGCGTGCTGGTGGCAGTGGGTCTGGCTGATCGAACGGCCGCCGGCCCCGGGCGGCTCCCACCCGGCGCGGACCAGCAGCTCGGCCAGGCCCACGGTGGCCCCGGCGAGCAGGCGGGCCCGCCCGTCCCCGTGGAGCAGCTCCGGCACGTCCGTCCTCAGCGTCGCGGTGCAGCTGGGCTCCAGCCCGACCACCGGCACACCCTCCTCCAGCGCCGGCCCGAGCGCGTCCAGGGCCCGGCGGCCGAGGCGGCGGGCCGTGCCGAGCTGGCCGGTCGTGAACCAGGTCAGCCCGCAGCACTGCGTGCCCGGCGGCACGCGGACCTCGTACCCGGCGGCCTCCAGCACCCGCACGCCGGCGCGCAGCACCGACGGGCTGAAGTGGTTGTCGAAGGAGTCCACCCAGAGCATGACCGGCCCACGCGTCGCCTCGCCGGCGGGGGACGGCCGCCGCCGGAACCATGTCAGGAACGTCTCGCCGGCGAAGCGGGGCAGCTCCCGCTCGCGCGCGACCCCGCCGAGCCGCTTGATCAGCGGGGACAGAGGCGAGGACAGCACGGCGTTGACCAGGCGCGGCATCCGTGAGGCGGGCCGGGCCAGCAGTGGCAGCCAGCCCATCGAGTAGTGCGAGGCGGGCCGCAGGCGGTGGCGGTAGTGGTGGTGCAGGAACTCGGACTTGTAGGTGGCCACGTCCACGCCGACGGGGCAGTCCACGCTGCACCCCTTGCACGACAGGCACAGGTCGAGCGCGTCGAGCACCTCCGGCGAGCGCCACCCCGTGGTGATCACCTGGCCCTGCGTCATCTCGTACAGCAGGCGGGCACGGCCGCGCGTGGAGTCCTTCTCGTCCCGGGTGACGCGGTAGCTGGGGCACATCACCTCGCCCCGGTGATCGGCGGTGCGGCACTTGCCTACGCCGACGCAGCGGCGGGCCGCCCTGGCCAGGTCGCCGCCGTCGGAGCCGAGCGGCAGCACGGTGGCCAGCGGGATCGAGGGCCGGCGCGGGTCCACCCGCAGGTCGCCGTCCACCGGCCGGGCCCGGACGATCATGCCGGGGTTGAGGCCGCCGCCCGGGTCCCACAGGTCCTTGAACCGCTCGAACAGCGCCATGACCTCCGGCCCGTACATGAGCGGCAGCAGCTCGGAGCGGGCCTGGCCGTCACCGTGCTCGCCCGACAGCGAGCCGCCGTGCTCGGCCACCAGGCGCGCCGCGTCCGTGAGGAAGGACCGGAACCGGGCCACGCCGGCCTCGGTGCCGAAGTCGAAGTCGATGCGCACGTGCAGGCAGCCCTCGCCGAAGTGGCCGTACACCGCGCCGCGCAGCCCGTACCGGTCCATGAGGGCGGTGAAGCCGCGCAGGTACGAGCCGAGCCGCGCGGGCGGCACCGCGGCGTCCTCCCAGCCGGGCCACGCCTCCGACCCGTCGGGCAGCCGGGTCGCCAGGCCGGCCCCGTCCTCCCGGATCCGCCACAGCCGCCGCGCCCGCCCGGGGTCGGTGACGGTCAGCGCGCCAGTGGACCCGGCCGACCGCCCGGCCGCCTCGCACAGCGCCCGCGCCCGCTCCGGCAGCCCGGCCGGGTCGCCGCCCAGCTCCGCGAACAGCCACGCCTGGCCCGCGGGCAGCGCCTCGATCTCCGCCCGGGTCGCCGGCCGGGTCACGATGCCGGTCAGCGCCCGGTCCAGCCCCTCCAGCGCCAGCGGCCGGTGCTCCAGCAGCGCGGGGACCGCGTCCGCCGCCTCACCCGCGCCGGCGAACCCGAGGACGACCAGAACCCGCGCCGGCGGCGGCGCGACCAGGCGCACGGTCGCCGACAGGATCACCGCGCACGTGCCCTCGCTGCCGGCCAGCGCCCTGGCCAGGTGGAACCCGTGCTCGGGCAGCAGGTGCTCCAGCGCGTAGCCCGACACCTGCCGGGGGAAGCGGCCGAGCCCGGTCCGCAGCGTGGCCAGGTTGCGGCGGGCCAGCTCCGCCAGCGCGCCGACCAGCCGGCCGCGCTCGCCGCCCTCCGCCACGGCCGCCCGGACCTCCTGCTCCGTCATCGCGCCGACCGTCATCACGGTCCCGGAGTAGGTCAGAACCTCCAGCGCCACCAGGTTGTCGGCGGTCCGCCCCCAGGCCAGCGAGTGCGAGCCGCAGGCGTTGTTGCCGATCATGCCGCCGAGCGTGCAGCGGCTGTGCGTGGACGGGTCCGCGCCGAACACCAGTCCATGCGCGGCGGCGGCCTTCTGGAGGTCGTCCAGGACGGTTCCCGGCTCGACGGTCGCCGTGCGCGCCCCGGGGTCCACCGCGAGGACGCGGTTGAGGTACCGGGAGAAGTCGAGGACCACGCCCGAGCCGACGGCCTGCCCGGAGGTGCTGGTGCCGGCGCCGCGCGACGTGATCGGCACGCCCAGGCGGCGGCACACCGCCACCGCCTCGACGACGTGCCGCCGCTCGCGGGGGAACACCACGGCCATCGGGACCCGCCGGTAGTTGGAGGCGTCGGCGGCGTACTGGGCGCGCCGCCCCGCGTCGGCCGCCACTTCGCCGCACCCCGCCGCGCGCAGCGCCGCCACGAGCCGCGCGAGCTCACCGGCGGCCGCGGTGTCGCCCTCCGCGGTCGTACGGGTGCCGGCGGGCGTGCCGACCGTGTGCTCCCTGTTCGTCCGCATTCCTCCGTCTCACCTTGCGGGGCTGCCGGGCCGAAACCAAGCCCCGCGCACCGGCAGATCCCCGCTCAAGCCCAAGCAACGCTTGCGCTGCGTTCCCCGCAGGCCGTCAATCCGGAGGGGCGCCACATCCGTGACGCCGAACTCATCGCTGACGAAACAGGCTGGAACCTCTAGGCTCAGGCGGCGATGGATCTCGCACACTTCACTCCTGGCTCGGGCCGCCTGGCGCCCCGGGCGGCTCTGCGTTCCGACGCCCCCTCCCTCGACCTCAACGGCACGTGGCGCTTCCGCCTGTCGCCGACGGCCGCCGTGCCGGAGGACTTCGCCGACCCCGGCCACGACGACTCCGCGTGGGACGAGCTGCCCGTGCCGTCGCACTGGCCGCTGCACGGCCACGGCGCCCCTGCCTACACCAACGTCTCCTACCCGTTCCCGATCGACCCGCCCCACGTTCCGACCGAGAACCCCACCGGTGACTACCGGCGCGCCTTCGACCTGCCCGAGGGGTGGAGCGGCGGGCGGCTCCGGTTCGAGGGCGTCGAGTCGTACGCCCGGGTCTGGCTCAACGGCCACGAGCTGGGCTTCACCACCGGCAGCCGGCTGGCCGCCGAGTTCGACGCCGGCCCGTACCTGCGGCCGGGCCGCAACGTGCTGGCCGTCCGCGTCCACCAGTGGTCGGCCGCCAGCTACCTGGAGGACCAGGACATGTGGTGGCTTCCCGGCATCTTCCGGGACGTCACGCTCACCCGGTCCACCGCCGACGTGTTCGTCCGAGCCTCGTACGAGGACGGCCGGGGAACGCTGAGCTTCGACGGCCCCGGCCTGCTCAGCGTGCCCGAGCTGGGCGTCGACGGACTGGAGCCCGGCACCCCGGTCACCCTGGACGTGGAGCCGTGGACCGCCGAGACGCCGCGCCTCTACGACGCCGCCGTGGCCTGCCCCGGGGAGACCGTGCGGCTGCGCGTGGGATTCCGGACGATCTCCATCGAGGACGGCGTCCTGCTCGCCAACGGCCGGCCGCTGCTGCTCAAGGGCGTGAACCGGCACGAGTTCCACCCCGAGCACGGGCGCGCCGTGCCGTACGAGACCATGCGGCAGGACGTCCTGCTGATGAAGCGGCACAATGTCAACGCCGTGCGCACCAGCCACTACCCGCCGCACCCCGACTTCCTCGACCTGTGCGACGAGCTGGGCCTGTGGGTCGTGGACGAGTGCGACCTGGAGACCCACGGCTTCGGCCAGGTCGGCTGGCGCGCCAACCCCACCGACGACCCGCGCTGGGCCGAGGCGTACCTCGACCGCATGCGCCGCACGGTCGAGCGCGACAAGAACCACCCGAGCGTCATCATGTGGTCGCTCGGCAACGAGGCGGGCGTCGGCCGCAACCTCGCCGTCATGGCCGACTGGACGCGCGAGCGCGACCCGTCCCGGCCGATCCACTACGAGGGCGACTGGTCGTGCGCGAACGCCGACGTGTACTCCCGGATGTACGCGGGCCACGCCGAGGTCGAGGCCATCGGGCGCGGCACCGAGGACCCGCTGCCCGACCCCGAGCTCGACGCGCGGCGGCGGCGCATGCCGTTCATGCAGTGCGAGTACGCCCACGCCATGGGGCTCGGGCCCGGCGGCCTGGCCGAGTACCAGGAGCTGTTCGAGCGGTACCCGCGGCTGGCCGGCGGGTTCGTCTGGGAGTGGATCGACCACGGGCTCGCCCACCCGGAGCTGGAGTACGCCTACGGCGGCGACTACGGCGAGCCGGTCCACGACGGCAACTTCGTCATCGACGGGCTGGTCTTCCCCGACCGCACGCCGTCGCCCGGCCTGCTGGACCTCAAGAAGGTCTTCGAGCCGGTCCGCTTCGCGTTCGGCGACGGGATCGTGCGGGTGAGCGGTGGGTACGGCTTCCGCGACCTGTCGCACCTGGACTTCCACGCCACGGTGGAGGCGGACGGTGAGCCGCTGACGCGGTTCACGCTCGACGTCCCCGCCGGGGGCGGCGAGGTCAAGCTGCCCGACCTGCCGGAGGGGGAGGGGGAGCGGTGGCTGACCGTGCGCGCCGTGCTGGCCGCCGACGAGCCGTGGGCCGAGGCCGGGCACGAGGTCGCGTGGGGGCAGACCCGCCTGGCCCCTGCCGGGAACGCCGCCGAGGACCCGGCACCTCGGGGGGGCGCGAGCGTCTCCCCGGTGGCCGCCGGGGAGATCGCCGTCGGAGGAGGGCGGTTCGACGCCGGCAGCGGGCGGCTCGTCCGGCTGTTCGGGCTGGACGTCGACGGGCCCCGCCTGGAGCTGTGGCGGGCGCCCACCGACAACGACCGGTACGGCGGCCTCGCCGCCGCGTGGCGGGAGGCCGGCCTGCACCGGCTCACCCACCGCGTGGACGAGGTGGCTGTGCCGGAGCCGGACGGGCTCGTCGTACGCACCCGGGTGGCGCCCGCCGCCACCGACGCCGGCATGCGCGTCACCTACCGGTGGGCCGCCGCCGGCGACGGCCTCACGCTCACCGTCGAGGTCGAACCCGAAGGCGAGTGGACCGGCCCGATCCCGAGGCTCGGCGTCGTCATGGCGCTCCCCGGCGACCTCGGGGACGTCACCTGGTTCGGACGTGGTCCGGGCGAGGCGTACCCCGACACCGGGATGGCGGCCAGGGTCGGCCGCTGGTCCGCCACCGTCGAGGAGCTGCAGACCCCCTACGTCCGCCCCCAGGAGAACGGTCACCGGGCGGAGGTCCGCTGGGCCACGCTGACCGGCTCCGGCGGTCGCGGCGTGCGAGTGGCGGGAGATCCCGTGTTCGGGCTCACGGCCCGGCGGTGGAGCACGGCCGACCTCGAACGCGCCCGCCACCGGCCCGACCTCGTGCCGGGCGACCGGGTCCACGTCAACCTGGACCTCGCCCAGCACGGCATCGGCACGGCGAGCTGCGGCCCCGGCACGCTGCCCGCCTACGAGCTGCGCCCGGAGCCGGCCGCCTTCCGGCTGCGCTTCGACCCGGCCTGAGCCGCGCACGACGCCGGCCCCGGCGGGCTCCCGCCCGCCCGGGGTCCGGGCGGCCCGGAGCGCCGGATCAGGGGCGCTTGGTGCGGAACTTGTCGAGGAACCGCCGCGCCTTGTCCTGGTTGCGCGGATCGTTCGCCATCCGCTTGGCCTTCTCCATCGTCTGCTGTCCCTGAGGGCTGCGCAGGTACGCGCGCAGCTTGTCCATGAGCGTCGCCATGCGCCTCCCCTACCCACGACGAACGCCCGGAAGCGGCCGCGTCTCCGCTTCCGGGCGTTCCCGTGCCGGGCCGGTGCCTCGCGGCGGAGCCCGCGCAGCAGGATGGCGGTGTGGTCCCCGGCCTCGCCCCGCTCCATCGAGTTCGAGGCAGGGGGGCCGTCGCCTTCAGGCGACGGGTGGATGCCGAGTGGGAGGGTCCGCCAGGGCTTGAGCGTGCCATGACCCACATGGTCAGGCTGAGAGGAAGAACTTCCTGATGTTATGAGGGCGTGAGTCCTATGCTGATCGTGTGACTCGGCAGGTGTGCACAACCCCCGGTATGGCGTATGACGTGGGCTTTCACGTGGTGTGGTGTCCCAACTGTCACCGGCGGGTCCTGGGTGGCCGGGCCAAGGACCGGCTGGAAGAGTCGACCCGCGCCAGGCCGGCCGGACATGGCTGGAAGATCACCGGGCTGGGGGTGACGCCCGATTGCGTGCGGCTGCTGGTCAAGGCGCATCCGAAGGTCTCCACGCCTTATGGTGCCAACCAGTTCGAGGGCCACACCTCGCACGTGCTGCACGAGGAGTTCCCACACCTGCGCTCCCGACTGCTGACCTTGCGGTCGCGGTCGTGCTTCGTGGCCAGTGTCGGCGCGGTTTCAGCGGCGACCGTGCGGCGCTACATCGAAACCCAGGGTGAACGCGTCCCCAAAAAAGAGGGCGGCGATGCGTAGGTCGTTTAGGTTTCTGCTGCGTCCGACCGCCCGCCAGCGGATCATGCTGACCGCCATGCTGGATGATCATCGCGCGTTGTACAACGCGGCGTTGGAGGAGCGTCGTGAGGCGTGGCGCCGTTGCAAGGTCGGCATTCGTTACGGTGATCAGTCTGCGCAATTGAAGGAGATTCGTGCTGCCGATCCGGATGGCCAGGGCCGCTGGTCGTTCACCAGCCAGCAGCAGACGTTGCGCCGGTTGAACAAGGCGTTCGAGGCGTTCTTCCGGCGGGTGCGCAACGGCCAAACGCCGGGTTACCCGCGTTTCAAGGGGAGGGGCTGGTTCGACACCGTCGCTTTGGTGGAAGGGGACGGCGCGCGCTGGGACTCCCAGCCGCATCACCCGAGCGCGACGTTCGTGCGGCTGCAAGGCGTGGGGCATGTGCGGACCCATCGGCACCGCCCGATCTGCGGACGGGTCAAGCAGATCGACATCAAGCGTGAAGGCGTCCGCTGGTATGTGATCGTTTCCTGTGATGATGTACCCCCGGTTCCGCTGCCCGCGACGGGCCGCGAGGTCGGCGTGGACTTGGGGGTGACACACTTCGCCACGACAAGCACACCGCTGACGGGGGTGAGCGACCAGGCAGGGCACATCCCCCATCCGCGCTACCGGCGCAGCGCAGAGGAGCGCCTGGCTGCCGCGCAGCGGGCTTACGCGCGGACCAAACAGGGGTCTGGGCGACGGCGTGCAGCTGCGAAGAAGATCGGCGCTGTGCACCGCAAGATCGCCCGGCAGCGGACCGATCACGCGCACAAGATCGCGCTGGGGTTGGTTCGCGCCGCGGATGTGATCGTGGTCGAAGATCTGAAGATCGCGAACATGGTTCGCAGCCCGGCGCCCCGCCCGAACGGGGACGGGACGTTCGCGGCGAACGGGGCAGTGGCGAAGGCCGCTCTGAACTCCGGCATTCTGGACGCGGGCTGGGGCGTGTTCCTGAGCATCCTGGCGGACAAGGCTGAAAGCGCCGGTCGCGTAGTGATCTCAGTGGACCCCCGCAACACCTCCCGCACTTGCCCCGCACCCGGATGCGGGTACGTGTCCGTCGAGAACCGCAGAACCCAAGCCGACTTCGTCTGCGTCAGGTGCGGCCATACCGCCAACGCGGACATCGTCGCGGCGAGCAACATCATGAGGGCCGGGCTGGTCCTCCGCAACGCCTACACGGCATAGCGAGAAGCCCCTTCATTCACGAGGGGGAGGAGTCACGATGCCTTCCTTGGAGTGCCTGAGTCCCGGTGGTGACCCGTGGGGCCGTCGACCTCCCCCCGCCGGGTCACTCGGACGCACGGGAAGAGGTCAGCGCTCCAGGCCGTCGCGGACACGCCGCGAAGCGCCCGCGGTGGCGGGCGTCGCGAAGGTGGCGTGCCGGAACATGATGACCATGGTGCCGATCCTCAGCGCCGCCCGGCAACGGATTATTCCGGGGCCTCCGGGCGGCCGCCTACAGCGGGATCCACTCCGTGGACGTGGTGACCTCGTCGAGGATCGACGGGATCGGGTCCACGCCGAGCCCGGGGCCGGTGGGCACGTCGAGGTGGCCGTCGCTCAGCTCGAACGGCTCGGTGACGTCCGTCGCGTAGTACCGGCGCGAGGCCGACGTGTCGCCCGGCAGCGTGAAACCGGGCAACGCCGCCAGCGCCACGTTCGCGGCCCGGCCGATGCCGGTCTCCAGCATGCCGCCGCACCACACGGCGACGCCGTGCGCCCGGCACAGGTCGTGGACGCGCCGGGCCTCCAGGTAGCCGCCCAGCCGGCCCGGCTTGATGTTCACGATCGAGCAGGCGCCCAGCTCGATCGCGGCGGCGGCGTGCTCGGCCGACTCGATCGACTCGTCCAGGCAGATCGGCGTGCGCAGCCGCCGTGCCAGGCGGGCGTGCTGCACGAGGTCGTCGTTGGCCAGCGGCTGCTCGATCAGCAGCAGGTCGAACGCGTCGAGCTGGGCCAGGCGGGGGGCGTCCACCAGCGTGTACGCGGCGTTCGCGTCGACCTGGAGCAGCAGGTCGTCGCCGAAGCGCTCGCGCACCGCCCGGACCGGCTCCACGTCCCAGCCGGGCTCGATCTTCAGCTTGATCCGCACGTACCCCTCGCCGAGGTAGCCCTCGACGGCGTCCAGCAGGCGCGGGACGGAGTCCATGATGCCGACCGACACGCCGCAGGGCACCCGGTCGCGGGCCGCGCCGAGGAAGCGACCGAACGACTCGCCGGAGGCGCGCAGCTGCGCGTCCAGCACGGCCGTCTCCAGGGCGGCCTTGGCCATGCGGTGCCCCTTGACCGGCTCCAGGGCGCGGCCCACGGCGTGGACGTCCAGCGACGGCGGCAGGGCGGGCAGCAGGAAGCGGCGGATCACCTCGGCCGCGCCGTCCACGTACTCGGAGGAGTAGAGCGGCTCCGACATCGCCACGCACTCGCCCCATCCCTCGGCGTCCGGCGTGACGACCCTGACCAGCAGCACGTCACGGGCCGTCTCGGTGCCGAACGACGTGCGGAACGGCGCCACCAGCGGCATCGCGATCCGCCGCAGCTCAACTCCTGTGATCTTCACACTGACTCCCTGCGCGATGGGTCGGAGCGCCCGCCGGGCGGGGCGCTCTGTCCTACGGTAGGCGCTGCGCTTCGGGAGGCGTGGGCAGGCTAGCGGGCATGGGCGGGTTCGCCCGCGCAGGGGGCGATGCGGACCCGGCACGGCGCCTCCTGGCTGAGCCGGACCGACTCCAGCAGGACCGTCACCACGGGCGTCGGATAGCGGCCCGAGTGGAAGCGGGCGGCCAGGCAGGCCAGCACCGCGTCCGCCTTCACCTCGCCGTCCAGTGCCGCGCCGCCGTCGCGGCGGATCTCCATCACGCACGGCGCCCGCTGCGCGGCCAGGGCGAGGCCCGCGACCGTGGCGCCGGCCAGCGCCCCCACGTCCTCGGCCGTCCAGCCGTAGTGCCACATGCCGGCCGCCACCACGACCGCGGCCGGGTCGCCGGGCTCGGTGACCACCACGTCCACGCCCTCGCACAGCGCCCGCGCGATGGCCTCCGGCCCGCGGGCCACCCGGCTGCCGGTCCGCAGCCCCGGCAGGCGCGGGACGACGCCGCCCGCCTCGAAAATCAGCTTGACGCCGGTGCGAAGCCGGCCCGGCCGGCCGTCGCGCCACCCGCAGATGACCATGTCCGCCGAGCCGTGCACGCCCGAGACGCCGATCCGCAGCATGACCTGATCATTACCCTGTGCGACAGGCGATTACACTCCGTGAGACGGTCGTGGATCTCCCTTGACCTGCGGATTTGATGTCCGATATGGCGTTGGGCACCCGCTTCGTTGCGGAGAGTGTGTGAAATGTCCTGTCTGGGGTAGCGCGATTGCGTTGGATCCTCGAAGGAGGAAACCCGTGGACATCAACATCGGCCAAGGCCTGACGGACGTCTTCCGGCAGATCGCCACGTTCGTACCGAGGCTGGTCGCCTTCATCGTCATACTCGTCATCGGCTGGCTGATCGCCAAGCTGCTGGCGAAGGTCGCCGACAAGATCCTGGAGCGGGTGGGCTTCGACCGCGCGGTGGAGCGCAGCGGCATGGGGCGAGTGATGGAGCGCAGCCGCTACGACGCCAGCACCCTGGTCGGGAAGATCATCTACTACGCGATCATCCTGGTCACCCTGCAGATCGCCTTCAGCGTGTTCGGGCCCAATCCGATCTCCGCGCTGCTGACCGGTGTGGTGGCCTGGCTGCCCAAGGCCATCGTGGCGATCATCATCGTGGTGGTCGCCGGCGCCATCGCCGCCGCCGTCCGAGATCTCCTGAACGGCATGCTGGGCGGACTCTCGTACGGGCGGTGGATAGCGACGGCCGCCTCCGTGTTCATCTGGGCGCTGGGCATCATCGCCGCCCTGAACCAGATCGGCGTTGCCACCACGGTCACCACGCCGGTGCTGATCACCGTGCTCGCGACCGTGGGCGCCATCATCGCGATCGGGATCGGCGGCGGCATGGTGCGGCCGATGCAGCAGCGGTGGGATCGCTGGCTCGACCGCATGGAGAGCCAGGCGCCGCAGGCCCGGGCGCAGGCCGAGGCGTACCAGCGGGGGCGTCAGGACGCCCAGCAGATGGCTCCCGGGCGGGAGCCCGCCAGGACGCCGGAGACCGCCGGCGCGCCGGCGCGCTCGGAGCAGGCGGGCGAGATGGGCTCGCGTCCTTCCGCCCAGCCCATGCCGCCCGGTCAGCCCATGGAGCCGGGCCGGCCGGCGGAGCCGGGCCAGACCGGCCAGACCGGCCAGACCGGGATGGGGCCGGGGCAGACCGGGCGGAGCGGCATGGAGCCCGGCGCCGCGGACCGTCCCGGCACGATGGGCCGGTCCGCCGAGCCGGGGCGGCCGAGTGAGGACCGTCCGTGGACGGAGGGGGGTCCGAGGGGCGGCATGGGGCCCGACCCCGGCCGCGACGCCTGATCGCCGGCTCTGGAGGCCCGGACGCGTGCACCCGTGACGCGCCCGGGCCCCCGCCTGCCGGCCCCGGGTCGCGGCGGGAGTGCCGCAGGGGGGAGAGGCGGGCCGGACCGCGCCGGGGGAGGCGCGAACGCGCCGGGTAAGGCGGGCGAAGGTCGCCGGGAAGGTCAGGCGGGGGACTCGTCGGCCAGCAGGTCCAGCTCGCGGGCGAGCCAGCAGATGGCGGTCAGCCGCAGGGCGACCGCGTCCAGTTCCTCGCGGACGGTCCAGCCGCGGTGCCGCAGCTCGTCGGCGAAGCCCAGGAGGTAGTCGCCGAGCGTCTCCCGGTCGAGCGCGATCGTGTCCCGGATCGCCGCCGCGTGCTGGTCCACCGCGGCCACGAGGCCGGGCTCGCCCGTCATCCGTTGCAGCTGGGCGTGCCCCAGGGTGTCCATCAGCCACCGCAGAGGGGAAGTCGCCCATCCCTTCTCAAACAACACGCAAACAACCTTAAGGAGGATTTATCCGGCATGGTTGCATAAAAAGGTACAGGGTGGGTTAGCGGGCCGCCTCAGCGGTCCAGCACCCACAGGGTCACCGGGACCATGCCCGGATGCAGCGGCGACGCCCCGCCAGGCCCGCACACCACCACGTCCGCCACCCGTGCCCCGAACAGCTCCGGCACGTAGATCGCCGGCTCCACGCACAGCGTCATCCCGGCCTCCAGCGGCGTGTCGTCGCCCGCCCGCAGCCACGGCCCCTCCCGGTGGCCCCGGCCGACCCCCCTCCCGGCCTGCGGGGCGGCGAACCGGCCGTAGCCGCTGCCGTCGATCACCTCGCGCACCGCGGCCGCCACTTCCGAGGCCGGGACGCCGGGCCGTACCGACCGCTGGGCGGCGGCGTGCGCGGCGAGCACCACCGAGTGCATCGCCTCGAAGTCCTCCGGCGGCTCGGCGACGGCGAAGACCCGCGCCACCTCGGCGCAGTGCCCCTCCCACCGCCCGCACAGCGACACCAGCAGCGCGTCGCCCGGATTGATCACCCGCTCGCCGGGCCGGTGCGCCGGCCGGGCGGTGTGCTCGCCCGCCGCGACGCGCACCGAGAGGATCTCCTCGCACCCGGACTCCAGCAGCAGCGCCGCCAGCCGACGCGCCATCGCCCGCTCCGTCGCGCCGAACCAGGCCAGCTCCCGCACCCCCGCCAGCACCGCATCGGCCGCCAGGGCCGCCCGCGCCACCGCGCCGACCTCGTCCGGCTCCTTGCGCAGCCGCAGCGGCGCCAGCACGGCCGTCGCCGGCACCAGCTCCGCCTCCAGCGACAGCCCGAACAGCTCACGGACCCGCATCTCCGGGTCCACCCCCACCCGCCGCGCCCCGTCGGGGACGATCAGGCCCGGGTCGTCCGTCTCCTCGCACGCCGCGGGCGTGACCACGAGGAAGCCCTGGCCCGTACCCCCCAGGAACCGGAAGTCCGGCGACGGGCGCAGCACCAGCGCGTCCACGCCCGCCTCCGCCATGGCGGCGCGCACGGCCCCCAGCCGCCCGCCGCCGACCCCGCTCCCGTCCCCGGTGCCGCCCCCGCTCCCGTCCCCGGTGCCGTCCCCGGCCGGGCCCCCGGTCCGGCCGCCGGTCACGCGGGCTCGTGCAGCCAGCAGGCCACCGGCCCCGGCTCGGGCTCCTTCTCCCGGCACACGTCCATCGCGAACGGGCAGCGCGGGTGGAACCGGCAGCCCGACGGCGGCGCCGCCGGGTCCGGCACGTCGCCGGGCAGCTCCTCCGGCAGCACCCCCATCCCGTCCGGCTTGGGGATCGCCCGCAGCAGGGCCTGCGTGTACGGGTGGCGGGGGTTGTCCCACACCTCGGCCGTGTCGCCGACCTCGACGATCCGGCCCAGGTACATGACGGCGATCCGGTCGGCGATCAGCCGCACCACCGACAGGTCGTGGCTGATGAACAGCAGCCCCGCGCCCGAGTCCACCGCCAGGTCCCGCATCAGGGTGGCGACCTGCGCCTGCGCGGAGGCGTCCAGCGCGGAGATCGGCTCGTCGCCGATCAGCATCCGCGGCCGGGCCGCCAGCGCCCGCGCGATCGCGATGCGCTGCCGCTGGCCGCCCGAGAACTCGTGCGGATGCCGCCCGGCGAACTCCCGCGGCAGCCCCACCCGTTCCAGCAGGTCGGCCGGGTCGGTGCCGTCGTCGCGCGCCGTGCGCAGGCCGTCGGCGATCTGGTCGCCGACGCGCCGCCGCGGGTTCAGCGACGCGTACGGGTCCTGGAACACCATCTGGACGCCCGTCAGCGTACGGCGGCGCAGCCCGAGCGGCGTGACCGGCTGCCCCTCGAACGTGATGGACCCCTCGGTGACCGGGTTCAGCCCGCAGACCGCGCGGGCCAGCGTCGACTTGCCGCAGCCCGACTCGCCGACCAGCCCGACGACCTCGCCGGGCCGCACGGTCAGGCTCGCCCCCGCCACGGCCCGGACCACCGGCCGGCCGGGGGAGCGGTGCTCGACCACCAGGTCCGTGATCTCCAGCGTCATGCGATCTCCAGCGTCATGCGGTCTCCCCGGGGAGCGAGTCCAGCAGCGATCGGGTGTACGCGTGCGACGGCTCCCGCAGGACCTGGCCGCGCGGCCCGGTCTCGACGACGAGCCCGTCCTTCATCACGCTGACCTCGTCGGCGATCGCCGACATGACCCCCAAATCGTGGGTGACCAGCAGCACCGCCAGCCCCAGCTCGTCGCACAGGCCGCGCAGCAGCCGCAGCACGCCGGCCTGCACGGTCACGTCGAGCGCGGTCGTCGGCTCGTCGGCGATGAGCACCCGGGGCGAGCAGGCCAGCGCGATGGCGATCGCGATGCGCTGCCGCATGCCGCCCGAGAACTGGTGCGGGAAGCGCCCGTACGCCTCCTCGGCGCCCGGGATGCGGACCTTGCCGAGCAGCTCCACCGCCCTGGCCCGCGCCTCCTTCCTGCCGAGCTGGAGGTGGTGGCGCATGTGCTCGGTGAGCTGCCTGCCCACCGACAGCATCGGGTGCAGGCTCGTGGCCGGGTCCTGGAAGACCATCGCCACCTCGCCGCCGCGCACCTTGTTGAGCTCGCGGGGCGGCAGCGTGAGCAGGTCACGGTCGCCGAGCGCGATGCGCCCGGTGGCCCGCGCGCCGTGCGGCAGCAGCCCCAGCACAGCCAGGCCGGTCATGGTCTTGCCGGACCCGCTCTCCCCGGCCAGGCCGTGCACCCGGCCCTCCTGGAGCGACAGGTCCACGCCGCGCAGGATCTCCCTGCCGCCGATGGTGACCTTCAGGTCCGTGATGTCCAGCGCCGTCCCGCCGGCTTTCTCGGGGGTCACAGGGCACGCTCCTTGATGGCACGGGCCGTACGCGGGTCGAGGGCGTCGCGCAGGGTGTCGCCGAGGAAGTTGAACGCGAGCACCACCGTCAGGATCGCCAGGCCCGGGAACGTCGCGACCCACCAGCTGTCGAACACCTCGACCCCGCCCGCCACCATGGCGCCCCACTCGGGCGACGGCGGCTTGGCGCCCAGGCCGAGGAACGACAGGCCCGACAGCAGCAGCAGCGCGGTGCCGATGTCCAGCGTCGCCAGCACCAGGACCGGGCCGGTGACGTTCGGCAGCACGTCCACGCGCAGCGAGCGCCAGGCGGAGAAGCCCAGCAGCCGACCGCTCAGCACGAACTCCCGCTCCCGCACCCCGAGCACCAGGCCGCGGGTGACGCGGGCGTAGGCGGGCCAGGCGACGACCAGCACGGCCAGCACCGCGTTGACCAGGCTCGCGCCCAGCGCCGCGGCCACCACCATGGCCAGGATGACCGTCGGGAAGGCGAACACCAGGTCCGCCACCCGCATGATCGTCTCGTCGGCCCACCGGCCGAAGTAGCCGGCGCAGGCGCCGAGCAGGCCGCCGATCAGCACCGACAGCGTCACCAGGAGGAGCGTCAGCGGGATCGACACCCGCGCGCCGTACATGACGCGGCTGAGGATGTCGCGGCCGAGCTGGTCGGTGCCGAACCAGTGCCCGGGGCCGGGCGCGGCCAGGCGCGGCAGCTCCTGGGCGAGCGGGTCGTGCGGCGCCAGGACCGGCGCCGCGAGCGCGACCACCAGCCAGACCACCGCGACCAGGGCGCCCACGACGGCCAGCGGCTGCCGCCACGCCTCGGGCAGCCGCCCGAGCAGGCCCCTGCGGGCCAGGGGATCGCGTTTCACTGGAGCCTCACACGCGGGTCGATGACGCCGTACAGCACGTCCACGATCAGGTTGATGACGAGGTAGACCACGCCCACGACCAGGCCGACACCCATGACGGCGGGCAGGTCGAGGGTGGTGGCGCTCTTGTAGGCGTACTGTCCGACGCCCGGCCAGGCGAAGATCGCCTCGACCAGCACGGTGCCGGACAGCAGGCTGCCGAACGCCAGGCCCGCCACCGTGATGATCGGCACCAGCGCCGAGCGCAGCACGTAGCGGAACAGGATCACCCGGCCGGGCAGCCCCTTGGCGCGGGCCGCCCGCACGTAGTCCTGCCCGAGCACCTCCAGCACCGCCGACCGGGTGAACCGGGTCAGCAGGCCGATCGTGTACAGCGCCAGCACGAGCGCCGGGGTGATCAGGTGGCCGACGGCCGAGGTGAACACGTCCCACCGGCCGGCGATCAGCGCGTCCACCGTCTGCAGCCCGGTGACCCCGGGGGCCTCGCCGATCGCCGGGTCCACCCGGCCGCTGCCCGGCGTGATCTGCAGCCGGTAGAAGAACACGTAGAACGCCACCAGCGCCAGCCAGAACGTCGGCACCGAGATGCCGATCAGGCTCAGCACCCGCAGGACGTGGTCCGGCAGCCGGTCGCGGCGCAGCGCGGCGACCACGCCGAACGCCACGCCGAGCACCAGCGAGACGGCGATCGCCGCCCCCGCCAGCTCCAGCGTCGCCGGGACGAACTGCGCCAGGTCCTCGGCGACCGGCCGGTGGCTCTGCTGGCTGACGCCGAAGTCGCCCTGGACCAGACCACCGAGGTGCATCGCGTACTGCTCCCACAGCGGCTTGTCCAGGCCGTGCTCGGCGCGCCACTGCGCCACGATGGCCGGGTCGCCGAGCGCCCGCTGGCCGAGGTTGGCGGCCACCGGGTCGCCCGGCACCAGGTTCGTCAGCACGAACGTCACCAGCGTGATGCCCAGGGCCAGCAGCACGGCGGTCAGGATCCGCCGGACCAGGAAGCGGGCGAGCGGATGCCCGCCGCGCCCCCGCCGCACCCGGGGCGCGGCGTCCGCGGTCTCCTTGGCGGACGTCATGGCTGACACGTCACGAGCCTCACTTACCGGTCAGGTCGGCGACGTCGACGGTCCACACCGGGTGGTACTCCAGGCCGGCGACGGACGCGGCCGTCACGATGTTCTGGCTCGGCTGGATCAGCGGGACGAACGGGCCCGTGGCGTTGAGCTGCGTCTGCATCTCGGCGTACGCCTGCTTGCGCGCGTCCTCGCCGACCGCCGCCGCGGCCTTGTCACCGGCCGTCGAGACCGTCCTGTCGGCCCCGGCCTTCCACCCGGCCCGCAGGCCGACCGTCTTGCCGGGCAGGAACGCCAGGTAGTCGCTCGGGTCGGGGTAGTCCGGGCCCCAGTACCACAGGCCCATCTCCTCCTTGCCGTTGCGGTAGTTGTCCAGGGCCGTGGTGACCGGCGCCGGCTGGAGGTCCACGGTGATGCCGACCTCCTTGAGGTTGGCCTGGATCCGCTCGGCCAGCGGCTGGAACGACAGGCCGTTCACGGTCAGCTCGCTCGGGTACTCCAGCTTGACCGTCGGGTTGCCCACCCCGCTGGCCGCCAGCGCCGCCTTGGCGCCCTCGACGTCCCGCTTGGCCGCCTGGTCGGCGCCGAGCGCGCCGAGCAGCTGCGACGGGATGACGCCCGGCGCCTGCGTGGCGCCCTCGCCGGCCAGCTCCAGCAGGCCCGCGTAGTCGACGCCCTTGCGCACCGCCTCGACGAACTTGGGGTTCGGCGTGGTCCGGCTCACCCCGGAGTCCTGGTTGACGAGCAGGAAGATGACGTTGGCCGAGGCGGTCTTCTTCACCTGGAGGTTCGCCGGCATGCCGGTCACCTGGTCGCCCGACAGGTTGAGCGCCACCTGGCTGTCGCCGCGCTGCACGTTGAGCTTCTGCGTGGCGGCCTCGACGTTGCGGATGACGACCTTGTCGTAGAACGGCTTGGGGCCGTAGTACTTGCCGTTCGCCTTGAGCACCACCTGGCTGCTCACGTTGAACGACTCGATCTCGTACGGGCCCGACCCCGCGGAGGAGCCGTTCAGGTACTGCTCCGCCTTGTCCTGAGCGTCGGCGGTGGCGCCGTGCGCCTTGGCGAGCTTGCTGTTGAGGATGCCGAGCGCCGGGTTCGGCAGGATGTACGGCAGCGCCGGGTTGGCCTGCTTCGAGGTCAGCGTGACGGTGGAGTCGTCCGTCTTGGCCACCTCGACGCCGTCGAGCAGGAACGAGGGGGTGCCCTTCAAGTCGCGCACCCGGGTCAGCGAGAAGACCACGTCGTCGGCCGTGACGGGCGAGCCGTCGGCGAACGTGGCGCCCTTCTTCAGCGTGAGCGTGAGGACCTTGCCGTCCGCGGACAGCTTGTAGGAGTCGGCCAGCGCCGGGACCGGCTTGGTCACGTCGGAGCCGTCGAAGGTGAGCAGCGTCTCGTACGCGGCCTTGCCGACGATCAGGCCGGTCGGCTCGTAGGTGCGCCCGGGGTCGGCGGTCTTGAGGTCGAACGACGTGTCGATGACCAGGGTCCTGCCGCCGCCGGCCTGCGCGGTGGGGCCGCCGCCGCTCTTACCGGAGCCGCCGCTGCCGCAGGCGGCGAGAGCGAGTGCACCGGCGAGCAGTACGGCCGCCGTCTGCGAGCGGGTCGCCATAGGGTCCTCCAGGTGGACGATCAGTTGGACGATCAGTCGAAAGGTGTCCAGGATTGTCTGGCAGAACGTCCAGGAGCCGTGTGGTCGCCAAGACGTATATAAATAGGCAAGGGGTAGCAATGAGTGATATTTCCAGGAATGGCGGCAGCGCTGGCGGCCCGTCTGGACGGATCGGCATCGGTCTCGAACTGGACTCCGTCCACATGAAGATCCTCGAGGTCCTGCGCGAGAACGGCAGGATCTCGGTGTCGGCGCTGGCCGAGCGGGTCGGCATCTCCCGCGCCAACGCCTACACGCGCTTCGAGGCGCTGCGCGCGGACGGCGCCATCAAGCGCTTCACCGCCGAGATCGACCACGTCCGCACCGGCCTGGGCATCACCGCCCTCATCTTCGTCACCGTGCGGCAGCAGATGTGGAAGCAGTTCCGGGCCGAGCTGGCCCGCATGCCCGAGGTCGAGTACTGCGCGATCACCACCGGGCAGCACGACGCGATGATCCAGGTGCGGGTGGCCGACGTGGCCGAGGTCCACACCATGGTGACGGACCGGCTGGCCAACATCCCGGCCGTCAAGGCGACCGAGACGGTGTTCATCCTGGACGAGGTGCTCAGGCGGCCGTACGTGCTGCCGAGCGACCGCGACGCGCGCACCGCGCGGCCCGCCCGCCGGGCCCCTCAGGAGGCTCCGGGGGACGTGCCGCTCGGCAAGATGCGCTTCGTCGGCGCGGCGGAGGGCCGGGCGGCCCTCCGCAAGGACACCTGACCGGCCCTCCCCGGACGTCGCGGGAGGGACCTGTCGGGAGGCGGACCGCTCAGGAGGCGGACGGCACCTCGGTGCACACGCTCACATGCCGCGTGTCGTCCCCCTCGAACTGGAACTCCTCGACCAGGCGCAGGCGCCCGTCCTCCTCGCGCTCCACGCGGCTGACACTCTGCCCGGAGGCCCTGCCGCCGGCCTTGAGGGCGTGCACGTACGTGATGGTCACGACGTCGCCCTCGCGGCTGCCGACGAAGCGACCCAGCGTGACGGTGTCGCCGTCGTAGTCGCCCCACACCACCCCGTCGGACTCCCGGTAGCGGAACGCGGTGGGCTGCTCGGGGTCCACCGCGCTGGCGGTCGAGCTCACCATGACGAACGAGCGGTCGTTAAGAAGGTTCTCCACCCGCCGCATGATCCTGGTCTTCTCCTGACAAGGAGAACGCGGCTGGACGAATGGCACAGTCAGAACGGCGTCGCGGCCGATCCGTCCAGCCGCCCGCCCCGGACGGGTGCGGCGGGCGTCGATCCGGCCGCCGGACGGCCCGCCGCCTCCCGTGTCCTGCTTTCCGGTTATCACGACTTCACCTTTGAATGCGGACTGTGATAGTCAAGTGACATTCCGTATCCGGCAGGGCGACAGGAGATCGTTATGGTGGCGTACGCGCTCGCGATCGCGGCGGCGGTGGGCGTGGTGGCGCTCACCGCGCTCGCGTACAGGATGACCGGCCGCGGCGAGGACGACCGGCAGCCCGACGGGCCGTCGGCCGGCCACGCGGGCTCGATGCTGTCGGCGCTGTTCCTGCTGGTGTTCGCGATCGCCATCATCGTGCCCTGGACCACGGCCGACGCCGCCCGGCAGAACACCCAGGCCGAGAGCCAGGCCGCCGTCGACGCCTACTGGGCCGCCTCCGGCCTGCCCGGCACCGCGCCCGGCCTCGTCCGCGGCGCGCTGCGCGACTACGTCACGTTCGTGGTCGGCGACGAGTGGCCCGCCATGGAGCAGGGGCGCATGCACCCGGTCGGCACCGAGCGGCTCGACGCGCTGCGCGCCCGGGTCGCCGCCATCGTGACGGACGACGACGACGCCAAGGACGCCAGGGCCACCGTGCTCGACCACGTGGCCGACCTGGCCGCCGCCCGCTCCCAACGCGCCGCCGACGCCGCCTCCACGCCGCCGCCCGGGCTGCTCTTCCTGACGATCCTCACGGGGATCGTGGTCATCGTCTTCCCGTTCCTGGCGGGTGCCCGGCCGCGCGGCGTCGCCCTCGCCCCGCTCGTGGCCATGGCGGCGCTGCTGGGCTTCGGGACGTACCTGACGTGGGACATCGCGCACGTGTTCGCGGGGCCGCTGGCGGTGGGGCCGGACGCGTTCAAGGCGGCGCTGCAGGAGTTCGCGCGCATCGGCGGAGGCGTGTGACCGTGGGCGCCCGGCGCACGCCGCTCCCCCTGGCCGGCGTCCTGCTGGCCTTGTACGGGGGCGCCCCGGCCACGGCGGCCCCCTTCCCCGCACCCGCCTCCGAGACGGCCGGCGCGCCTCTCGCCGCGGCCCCCGGACCGGGCACCGGCGTGCCGTCCACCGACCGGCCACCCGCCGGCACGGCGGCCGCCACCTCGGGATCGCCGACCGGTGGCGACCACCTGACCGGCATGCCGGGGCACGCCCTGGCGCCGCTCTCCGCCCGCGCCCGCGAGGCGACCGGCGGCAACAGGGAGACCGGCGGCAACGAGGGGGCCGGTGGCAACGAGCGGGTCGGCGGCACCGAGGGGAGGGGCCTGAGCGCGGCGCGGTCATCGGGGCGCACCCGGGGACCTGCCGACCACGTGGCCGGAGCCCGCCGATCCGGGAGCGGAGTCGGGCCGGCCGCCGTGCGGGCGGACCTGCGCCTGGCGGCCGACCCTCTGGAGGACGAGCTGGACGACCCGGGCAGCGACCACGGAGGCGGCGTGCTGGACCTCCTGGGCGGCGACCACGGAGGCGGCGGGCTCGCCGTGTGCGCCGACCTGCCGGTGGCCGTCGTGCACATCGGCTCCTGCGGCCCGCCCCCGGGCCCGGTCTGCGTGGACGTGCCGCCGGTGGTCAGCGTCGAGATCGGCTCCTGCCGCCGGCCCCGGGCGGCGCCCGCTCCCACGGTCAGACCGACCCCCACCCTCACGCCGCCACCGGCCCCGACCCGCACCCCCACGCCCCGGGCCACGCCGACCCGCCGTCCTGCTCCCACCCGGACCCCGGTCCCGGTCCGTAGCTCACCGATACGCAGCTCGGCCCCGGTCCGCGCCCCGGCACGCCACACGGTGCGAACCGAGGCACCGGTGCCCTCGCCCACCACGTCCCCGAAGCCGGAGCCGACGCCCACCCGCGCGGCGTTCCACCCACCCCGCAAGCAGGCCGCCCCGGCACGCGAACGCCGCAGCCCGCTGGGCTCGGTGCTGATCATGGTGGTGGTGACCACCTTGATCGCCTCCACCACGGCAGTCGCCTTCGCCACGCGCTAGACGAGTAAGCGCCGGCAACGCCCTCGCGGTCTACCCACACCTGGCCCGCGGCCTGTTCGGCACCGACACAGTTTCCCCCGAACTGGTCGAGCACTACGCCGAACAACTCGCCCAGGTGATCCGCTCCCTGTCGGCAGCAGCTCCACCCAGCGTGCCGGGCTCTCACAAATAAGTCCCGACCCCCAGTTCCTGGACGTTGGGCTCGCAACCCCGCCTCCGATCAAGGGGAGAGGCGCGAAAGGGGAGCGGGATGTTCCCGGCGACCCGCCACCCGATCACCACGGCAACGGCAGGTCGCGGGGGCGGACCCGCAACGGAACCGTTTCGTACGGTAAGCGCATTCCCACAGGCGGGAGTGGGTATCGTACGGGGCCCGCTCGGGAGCGTTGGCGTACTTTCCGGCCCCGGCGCAGCCCGCTTTAACGCCCCACCTGCGCAGCGGCCAGGTGGCGATGATGCCTATCCCCGCCCGGCAGGGAAGGTTGACGTGCATGGACTCACCTCAGGCCCGCCTATTCCGGCTAGTGCCTGCGACCTTGGCGAGGATGGCCGCGTGGTGCGCATGCCTGATCGTCATCGGCATCGTGGCCCACTATGTGTTCGGTTTCGTGGCGACGATGCGCATCGTGGCCCTGCCGGTAGCGGTCGCCCTGTTGCTGACCGCGCTGCTGTTCCCGCTCACCCGGCAACTGCGCGCCTCGGGCCTGCGGGCGATCTACGCCACCTGGGTCACCATGCTCGTCGCCCTCGCCGTGCTGAGCGGGACCGGGTGGATCATCGGCGTCCGAGCCAACGAGGAGTTCCCCGGCCTGATGACACAGGTCAGGCAGACGGCCAAAACCCTGGAGGACTGGCTCTACACCGGCCCCCTGCATGTGAAGCCCATCCAGCTCAGCGGCTGGGTGGACGAGATCACCAAGCTGGTCACCGAGCGCCAGCAGCAGATCACCTCGACAGTTCTCGCGGGCACCGTGGTGGTGGTCGAACTGCTCGCTTCGATCGTGCTCCTGCTGTTCGTGACGTTCTTCCTGCTCAAGGACGGTGACCGGATCTGGTCCTGGCTCATCAAGGGATTCGGCCGGATGGCGCCGCGGGTCGACCGGGCCGGACGGACCGCCTGGACCACGCTGTCCCACTACGTGCACGGCACGGTGGCCGTGGCCGCGGTGCACGGCGTGCTCATGGGTCTGGTCCTGGCCATCATGGGGGTGCCGCTCTGGGCGGCACTCGCCGTACTCATCTTCCTGGCCAGCTTCATCCCGATCGTCGGCATCCTCTTCGCCGGCGCAGTGGCGACACTGGTCACCCTCGGCGCGAAAGGCCCCGTCTACGCGCTGATCTTCATCGGCATCCTGATCGTCGAACAGCAACTGGAAAACCACGTGCTCCAACCCCTGATCGTCGGCCGGATGCTGCACTTCCACCCGCTGGCGATCATCATCGTGCTGGCTATGGGCGGCATCCTGGCCGGCATCGCGGGCGCGGTCGTGGCCGTACCGATCACCGCCATCCTCTACCGGGCCGTGCCCGAACTGTTCAAGGACGACCCGATCCCCCTCCCGGCAGCACCGGCCCCACCACCACCACCGCAGGCCACACCCCGTGGACAGGAACCTACGCAGAAAGACTGACGGCCTCGGCGGCACGCTCGCGGCAGGCGCAGGCTCCCAGGCTGTGGCGGACTCATGCGGAACGCGCGCACCCAACTCACTTCTGCAGCGGAGGTAGCCGCGGGTTCCGTTCATTCACCGCGCGACATCAATCTGCGACTCGGTGAACTCATCCCTCCCTCGCCCCTCGGAACCCCGAGCCAACGGTGTGACCACCGTGTGTGGGCAGGTGGACCGAGTCCAAGGAGGCAAAAGGACACTGCCGTGCGATGGGAGGAATGCCGGCATGGTTTCGACGGGTGCAGGCGTCGCCGATCGGGAACGGCGCGGTGCGGCACGATCATCGACGGGCGTAAACCGGTCGCGGCGGTGGTCGCGTTTTGGGTGTTCGTGCTGGTGCCGTTCGCGGCGCTGGCGGCCGCCGCACCGGCGGCCTGGGGTGGGGGCTGAGCTGGACCGACGTGGCGATCGCCGGCACAGCTTACGTCCTGACCGGGGATGTTGTGCCAGGTGTCCACATGCAGGCCCACGCGCAGGACCCGCCGCCCCAGGTGCTGGTCGATGGCGGCGATCAGGGCGGGCAGTTCCGCGCCGGCGTCGTAGGTGGCGGGCCACCATGCCCCGTCCACCGCGCCTCGGCGAGCATCGCAGGCCGATCGCGTTCGCCGAGGCGTGCAAGGCGCCGACCGACGGATCCGACGTCGGTCGGCGCCGTTACGAAGGGCGACATCGCGTGGCGGCCCAGCTGGATCAGGGGGTTCGGGAGACCGTCGTGCACTCCGTCCTCGCCCGTGATCGGTCCTCTGCCGACCGTCGGTCCGGCCACACACATGCCATGGTCTCGATCGACATCAATGTGAGGGGGGACCTGAGCTGCGCGACGGCGGGCGGTCAGAGGCCGTCAGAGGCCGGGCTCGGCAGGTAAGGCGCCCTGTCGCGGGCCGTCCTGGTGAGCGCTTGGTCGGCTGTGGTGCTGAGCAACCGCGCGGCGGCGGCCACCTCAATGAGCTGACCAGGGGGCATCGCCTCCAGACACGCGGCGAGCTGCGGCCGGTCGCCGCAGCAGGCCATGATCATCGCGTTTCGAAGGGTGAGGGTGCGCGAGGCTGTGCCGATCACCTTCAAGACGTCGCCCAGGGCCTGGTCCACGCCACTGTCGGGATCTGGCCACTGCGGGGTCGGGCGTTCCCGGTCATGCACATTGCCATCCTTAGCTCCGGGTAGGGACGTTCAGCCAGGAATCATCCTGTTACGGCCGGGCCCGGGAGTCGGGTCGGCGGCTGTCGGTGAGGCGTGCGCCACTGCGGTGGTCGCCCGGGGCGGGGACGCCGCCGGGGGGCTGCGTGGTGGTGCGCAGCGTGTGCTTGCCGGCCAGCGCACGACGGTGGTGGAGACCGTCATTGGGGTGCCAGTGCACGTTGCCGGCCCAGTGCAGGCGTTCGAACAGGCGGATGAGGGCTGCTGAGGGGTCGATCTGGCGGGGGCCGCGGCCGTGCCGGGCGCAGCCGGGCTGGCTGTGGTGGCCGTTGTGCCAGCTTTCGCCGAAGGACAGCAGGGCCAGCGGCCACAGGTCGGTGGAGCGGTCGTGGCGGCGGGTGGTGTGCGGCCGCTCACCGATCATGTGGCACAGGGAGTTGACGCTCCAGGTGACGTGCTGCAGCAGGGCGATGCGGACCAGGCCGGCCCAGATGAACGCGGTCAGCCCGCCATACAGGCTGCCGCTAATCGCCAGCCCATTGCGAACGGCAGGAGCCAGGAGCAGGGAGGCGGCGCACCAGGCGGGGAATGCGCGGGAGACGCGCAGCATGGCCGGATCGTTGCGCAGCAGGTCGGGCGCATACCGTTCGGCCGAGGTGGGCTCGCTGGAAAACAGCCAGCCCAGGTGGGCGTGGGCCAGGCCGCGCAGTTGCCCGCCGAAACCGGTGCCGTAGCGGTAGGGGGAGTGCGGGTCACCGGGCCGGTCGGTGAAGGCGTGATGGCGGCGGTGGACGGCAACCCAGTCGATCAGGTTGCCCTGAAAACTCATCGATCCGGCCACGGCCAGCACGACGCGCAGCCACGGGCGGGCGGTGAAGGAGCGGTGGGTCAGCAGCCGGTGGAAGCCGACCGTCACCCCCAGCCCGGTCACGACGTAGAAGACGGCGGCCAGCAGCAGGTCGGTGAGGGTGACACCGGTTCCCCACGCCAGCCAGATGCCCGCGCCCAGCGCGATGAACGGCGCGATGACGATCGCCGCGGTCAGCGTCACCGGGACGATGCCGGCCCGTGCGGGCGCAGAGGGGCGGGGGAATGGCGCCTTGCCGTCATAGCCCGCCTCGGCGGGGGTGCGGGTGGTGGTCGGCATGCCGCTCACGCGACGATCGGGATGCGTCGGTTCAGGCCGGTGATGCGCAGCAGCCGGGCCATGCGCGGCGGAACACCGGTCAGCGCCAGCGTGATGCCCCGTGCCCGGGCACGGCCTTGCACGCCGATCAGCACCCCCAGCCCGCCGGCTCCGCAGAAGGTGACCTGGGACAGGTCCAGCACGAGCAGGTCGGTGCTGTAGTCGAGAGTGTTGAGCAGCCGCTGACGCAGCTGAGCGGTGCTGAAGACGTCGATGTCCCCCGACAGGTGTACCAGGGTCGGCGCCAAAGCTGTCGGTGCCGTGGCGGTCGCCCCGCCGAGCGGGGCGGTGTCGACAACGGTCATGGAAGGTCTCCTGTTCGGAGAAGGCGAAGATGGGTAAGAGGCCTGCCGGCCGGAGATCGGCCCGCCGCCGAAGCGGGCAGGGTCTGGACCGCTCGATCCAGCCGGCAGGAGTACGGGCGTGACCTCACGCCGGTGCCGGCGGTTGGTCGCCTGCGCCGGTCGCTTCCTACGCGATGACCGATCCACCCTCGTTCTCCCAGCGGGCCGGGCTGCCGGCGATCCCCGCGCTGAACGCGGGATCGGGTGGCAGGCTCGCCAGGGTGAGGATGTCGTCGACCGCCATGCCGGCGGTTTCCTGGGCGGTGAGCTTGAGCACCGCCTTGGCGGCGCCGGCGGCGGTGCCCGGCGGGATGATCAGTAGGACGACCGGCTCGCCGGCGGCGAAGCTGAGAGTGATCACGCGCGGGTCGGCGTGGCGGAACCAGCCGATGCGGACCTGGCGCCCGCGTGCCGGGATGCGGCGTGGGATGTTCTGCCACGTATCGCGATGAACCCCGATGCGGAGCGTGGCGCGATCAAGCAGCCGGTCGACGGCGGCGATGAGATCAGGCAGCTCGGCGGCCGCGTCGCGGGAGCAGGGCCACCAGGCCCCGTCCACCACCGAGCGCCGATTCGGCACCGGGCGGAGACTGAGGCGTAGCGCGGAATCGACCCGAGGGATCGCGCAGGAGGCGGCACTGAGCGGCCTGGGTGGAGAGAAGAGTGTCGGCGTCATGATCTGCCTGACCCGTCCGGGCCCTGCGAAGAGGGCCGGTGATGGTTCGCCGGGGGCGACGCAGACCTGAATGCCAACGCTCGGAAAGTCCTCGGTACCCTCATCATACCTCACTACTTCCGGAATTGCTCCATTCCGGAAGTAGAATGAGTGAGTGACTTCCGGAAACATGCCCTCGGGGATCGCGGAACCGGCCGGAGTAGCTTCCGGAAACACACGCCGGTCGCGGGCCGTCCCGCTCTCCGCTCCCCACGCCGCCGTCCTGGCCGACTACACCGCCGCGCTCGAGCGCGCCCCGCTGGCCGACTCCACCAAGACCAAGTACGCCTCCCGGCTGCGCGGCTACCTGGCCTGGCTGGCCGACCAGGCAGTCGCCGGCGCCCTGGACGGCGACCCGCTCAGCGACCCGGTCGCGGCCACCGGCGCGGTCCTCGACTTCCGCCGCCATTTGAAGAACGGACGCCGCGCTCCCAACACCATCGACACCTACCTGTCGGCCCTGGACGACTTCTACGCCCGCCGCGGTCTCGGCAAGCCCCAGGCCCGCCGCGAACGCGACGCCCGCCGCACCGCCCCCCGCGCCCTGGACGCCCGGCGCGCCCGCCGCTACATCCGCCACGTCCAGCTCACCGCATCCCCCCGCGACAAGGCCATCGCCCTGCTGCCCTACCTCGCGGGCCTGCGCATCTCCGAAGTCGTCGGCCTGGATCTGGCCGACGTACGCCTGTCGGCCCGCAAGGGCGAACTACGCATCCGCGGAAAAGGCCGCGACGGCGGCAAGATCCGCATGCTGCCCGTCCACCCCGACCTGCGCCAGGCCCTGGCCGACTGGCTGGAGGCCCGCTCGGCCTGGAAAGGCGCCGCTACCCACACCGCGGTGTTCCTCAACCACCGCGGCGGCCGCCTGAGCGACCGCGCCGCCCGCGACATCATCACCGGCCTCGGCGACGCCGTCGGCCTGGGCGACGACCCCACCGAGCCCTTCAGCTCACACGTCCTGCGTCACACCTTCGCCACCCAGCTCATCCGCGACGGCAAGGACCCCATCCTGGTCGCCGAACTCCTCGGCCACGGCTCGTTGGACACCACCCGCCGCTACGCCCTGCCCAGCGAAGCTGACAAGGAAGCCGCTCTGGACGCCCTCATCACCGACCACTGACCAGAGCAACAAACCGGTTCGGAGCGGGTGGCGCGATTGTCACTCCAGATCTTCAGCTCGACTGGAGTGCGCCGCGTCCGCGCCGCGGCAGGCGAATGTGGAGGGCAACTGCCTACAGCGTTCGACGCCGGGCAGGGCCTCTTGGGACCCCCCTTGGAATTCTGGCGAAAGGAGCCGGCCGTGCCTGAGAATGTCGCACTGATCATTCGCTTCCACCTGATAGGCGGCGAAGACGTCTCCCTGATGAGCGGGGACTTCGACGGAGAGGCGGAGGCGGTGGCGGCGATCGCTCGTGCTATGGACGAGCGGCGCAGCCTGGTGTTGATGCGGGCGAGATATGATCGCGAGACCGACGTGAACGGCGTGGTCATCAACCTCGCCAACGTGGTGTCGGCGCGTGTGTCGAAGACGGACAGCGCCGAGGCGGGCCAGTACCTGTAGCGGCAGGCTGCCCCGACACACCCTGACGATTGGCCAGCCGGACAGGTTCTTGCGATGACGGCTGTCCTCCAGTATCAACCCCCGTCTCGGCGCCACCACCTACCCACTGACCAGTCCCTTCTCCCAGGCGGGGCGGGCACTGCCCCTTTCGGTACCAGATCATCCATGGTCCTGCCGTGCAGTCCAGCCCCAGGTCCTGACCAGTCAGCCGCCCCGCAGGCGAGCGAGCGCTGGCACGAGCGCCCCAGTCACTCAACACGGCAAGTCGCTGTTTCATAGGCCCTCACCTATGAAACAGCCGCCGACCTGGACGCCTTCTTCGCCGAACGAGGCGTGCGGTTACCGCGCCCGTCCCACCGCAACCGCACACTCCGCCCCGGCGAGCACCTGCTCAAGCCGATCCGCCGGCTCATCGAATCGGTCAACGACACCCTCAAAGGCCGGCTCGACCTCGAACTGCAGGGCGCACGCACCATAACCGGCATCGGCGCCCGCATCGCCCAGCGAATCCCGGCCCTGACCGCCGCCATCTGGCACAACCGCGCCACTGGCCAGCCCATCCCCCGATCACTGACCAGACTTGGGACTTACTCGTTTGGCTGTCGCGGGACAGGAGCTTCCTGGCGACGTACGGTCCGCCCGGCCACGCGAACCTCGTACTGCATCTGATCGCTTGACTCGGGGAGCGCGACCCGGCTCACGGGCCGCCAGGTGCTCCCGCGTCAGCGCCGGGAGGTGCGGAGGTGGATGCGTTCGCCCTGCTTGCCGAAGAGGCTGAGCACTTCGACGCTGCCGCGTCCGGCGGCGCCGAACCAGTGCGGGATCTGGCAGTCGAACTCGGCCGCTTCGCCGGCTCCCATGACGAAGTCGTGATCGCCCAGTCTCACGCGGAGCCGGCCGCGCAGCACGTAGAGCCATTCGTAGCCCGCGTGGGTCCGCAGGTGGGGCTGTTCGTCGTGCGCTGGAATGGTCATCTTGTACGCCCGTGGCTCTCCCTGCTGGCGCGACAACGGGATCAGCACCCGGCCGTCCTTTCTGGTGGGCTGCTGTGGCACGCGCGGGTCGAGTATCCGGGGTGCGGCGACGATCTCGTCGAGAGGGATGCCCAGCACTGCGGTGATCGGCAGCAGCAGCTCGAGGCTCGGCCTGCGCTGAGCTGACTCCAGCCGGGACAGCGTGCTGGTCGAGATGCCGGTGGCTCGCGCGAGGTCGGCCAGGCTGATGCCCTTCTTCTCGCGGGCGCGGCGCAGTCGAGGAGCGATCTGCTCTATCACGGCACTGACGCTCGGGTGGTCGTCCATGGGGGCAGTCAACCCATGTGTCCCGGAATCAGCAAAGAATTTTGCTGTTTCCGAGCAACTCTCCCGATCCTTTCGGCGGAGGTGATCCGCATGCAAACAACAACGGAGTCAACGAGCGGATCGATGTCAGAGGTGCTGGGGGGCGCGGGCTCGGCCGCCGCTGCCGACATGACCGGCCGGCTGCTCGAACGGGAGCTGTCCGCCGCCGTCTCGCCTCATGGGCTCGGCGTCGCGGGGGTGAGGTGATGGCCGGCACCACCGTGGAGACGTCCCGGAAGGCTGCCCCCGGTAGGTTGCCCGCAGGGGTGTACCTGCTCGGATTCAGCCTTTTCGCGATGGGGAGTGCGGAGTTCCTGTTGGCCGGCGTACTGCCGGCGGTGGCCGCCGATCTTGACGTCACGCTCGCATCGGCCGGGTTCCTGATCACCGCGTTCGCGCTGGGTGTCGTGGTCGGCGGGCCGCCCTTCGCCGTGCTGAGCCTGCGGTGGCCTCGCCGTACCGCGCTGGTGGCGACCCAGGGCCTCTTCGCGGCCGGCATCGTCGCCGGGCTGCTGGGGGACTACCAGGTCCTGCTGCTGACGAGGGCGGTTTCGGGCATCGCCTACGCGGGCTTCTTCGCTGTCGCCGCGGTGACCGCGATCAGCCTGGTGCCGCCGGACCGGAACGCCCGCGCCTCCGGAGTCGTGGTCAGCGGGCTCAGCGTGGCCATGGTCGTCGGCGGTCCCGCGGGCACGCTGCTCAGCCACTTCGTCCAATGGCGCGGCGGCTTCTGGGCTGTCGTGGCCCTGACGGTCGCCGGGATCGTGGGGTGCCACCTCGGGCTCCCCGCCGCCGGCTCAGGCGCTGACCGGCCCACCCGGCCGAGTGTCGCGCGGGAGCTCGCCACGATGCGGAAACCGGCGCTCTGGGGCATCTACGCGATCACGATCCTGACCACCGCGGCGTACATGATCACGTTCAACTACCTGGCGGCCATGCTCGCCGACATCACCGCCGTCCCCGGCGTCTGGATCCCGGCGATCCTCGCGCTCTTCGGGGTCGGCGCCTTCGTCGGTCTGTCCGTCGGCGGCCGCGTGTCCGATCAGCGTCCTCACCTCGCGCTTCTCGCCGGAGCATCGGCGATCGTGATCCTGTCGGCGGTGATGGTGGTCGCGATCCAGCAGGTCTGGGCGGTGGTGCCCACGGTGTTCCTGATGGGCGTCGCCGCGTTCGTGCTGAACCCCGCCGTCTACGGACGCGTCTTCGCCATCGCGGCCGACGCGCCGACCCTGGCGGGTGCCACCACCGTGTCGGCATTCCAACTGGGCATCAGCATCACCCCCGTCCTGGCAGCCGCCGCACTCACGCGAGGGGCGGCTCTCACCTCGGTCTGCCTGATCGGGGCCGCCCTCGCCGCGGCCGCTGTGCCGCTCGTTCTCCTGGACCGAGCACGACTGGTGCGCTCGACCCGACGAGTGGAGAAACCGGCAGGGTGAACGGCTGGGTCTGCTGAACCGCATGCGCATTAGCCTGGTGAGACATCCTATGTCTCACCAGGCACCAGTTCCGCGGTGAGGCAGCATAGGCAACGAACACACCGTACCTGTGAAGGTTCTGGCTCACGCTCGCCCGATCCCAGCAAAGACAGATCCCACCTTTGCATCCTGAAAATGCCACATCAGGGACGTTCTCGTGTCCAGCCCCCCTTACATCGGATGTCTACCCGTCAATTAACGACCTCGGATTAGGAAAGTTTACTAAAAAATGGAGCGTTCCAAGATCTGACATCTGTTGACGGTCGTGACTATTTGTGGGAACACCATGAAAAGCTCCCATCTTTTCTCCCACGATCACACCCTCAGCAGGAGCGCCCCATGATCTTACGAAGGCCCCGGAGACACGCCGCCGTCGCCCTGCTCGCCCTCCTCGCCGCCCTCCTCGCCGCGCCGCCGCCCACGGCCGAGGCGGCCGAGGCAGCCAAGGCGACCGAGGCGACCGAGGCGACCGCGGCCGCCTCCCGGTACGAGGCCGAGAGCGCCACCGTCTCCCAGGGGGCCGTCGAGTCCAACCACACCGGCTACTCCGGCACCGGCTTCGTCAACGGCGACAACGTCGCTGGCTCCTTCACCGAGTGGACCGTCAACGCCCCCGTCGCCGGCACGGCCACCCTGTCCTTCCGCTACGCCAACGGCACCGCCGCCGACCGGCCCAGCGACATCGCCGTCAACGGCACCGCCGTGGCCGCCGGCCGGGTGTTCGCCGCGACCGCGAACTGGGACACCTGGGCCACCGCCACGCTCACCGTCCCGCTGGTCGCCGGGGCCAACAAGGTCCGGGCCACCGCCTCCACCGCCGGCGGCGGGCCCAACCTCGACCGGCTGCGCGTGAGCGGCTCCGCCGACACCGTGAAGCCGACGCCGCCCGGCCGACCGGTGTGCGGCGACATCACGGACGACAGCCTCCGGCTCGACTGGCCGGCCTCGACCGACGACATCGGCGTGGTCGCCTACGACATCTTCCACCAGGGCACGCAGATCGCCACCGCGACCGCCCCGCCGTACACGCTGACCGGCCTGAACCCCGACTTCGCCTACCAGCTCTCCGTCTTCGCCCGCGACGCGTCGGGGAACGTGTCGGCGAGCAGCCCCGAGGCGAACTGCCGGACGCTGCCCGCCCCCGCCGACGACCCGCCGTCACAGCCCGGCCGCCCCACCGTCACCGGGGTCCGGCCCACCTCCGCCACCGTCGCCTGGGCCGCCTCCACCGACGACGGCGGCGTGCGCGCCTACCTCGTACGCGACCAGGGGGGCACCGTCCTGCAGACCGTCACCGGCACCCCGCCGGCCACCACCGCGACGGTCCCGCTGGAGTGCGGCCACACGTACCAGCTCGACGTCGTCGCCCGCGACACCGCCGGACAGCTCTCCACCCCGAGCGCCGCGTCCGCGAGCTTCACCACCGGCGCGTGCGGCAGCGTCCCGCAGTCGCCCACCACGGTGGCGAGCGGCTGGGACGTGCCGTGGGACGTCTCGTGGGCGCCGGACGGCTCGTTCGCCCTCGTCACCGAACGCGACACCTTCCGCGTGTACAAGGTGACCGCCGCCGGCGCCAAGGCGCAGGTCGGCACCGTCCCCAACGTCCAGACCACGGACGGCGAGGGCGGTCTCATGGGCGTGGCCATGTCGAAGACCTGGAACGGCACCTCCGACCAGGACGTGTTCTTCATGCACACCGCCGCCGAGGGCAACCGGGTGGCGAGGATGACCTTCAACGGCACCGCGCTCAGCGGCTACACCTCGATCCTGCAGGGCATCGACAAGAACAGGTACCACAACGGCGGCCGGATCAGGTTCGGCCCCGACGGTTACCTGTACGTCACGACCGGCGACGCCCAGCAGTCCGGCAACGCCCCGGACCTCGCCTCGCTCAACGGCAAGATCCTGCGCATCACCAGGACCGGCGCCGCCGCGCCCGGCAACCCGTTCGGCACGCGCGTCTACAGCTACGGCCACCGCAACCCGCAGGGCCTGGCCTGGGACTCCGCCGGCCGGCTGTGGTCCTCCGAGCTGGGCAACTCCTCGCGCGACGAGCTGAACCTGATCCAGCCGGGCAAGAACTACGGCTGGCCCACCTGCGAGGGGACGTGCGGCACGTCCGGCATGACCAACCCCAAGTACACCTGGAGCGTCTCCGAGGCCTCGCCCAGCGGCATCGCCATCGTGAACGACACGGTGTTCATGGCGGCCCTGCGCGGCCAGCGGCTGTGGCGCATCGTGCTGAACGGCGAGAACGTCTCGACGGTCAACTCGTACTTCAACGGCACGTACGGCCGGCTGCGCGCGGTGGAGAAGGTGCCGAACGCGAGCGCCATCTGGTTCGGCTCCACCAACTCCGACAACAACGGCAGCGGCGCGGCGGACGTGATCCGCAGGACGGACATCCGCTGACCGCCGCCGGACCACCCCCTGAAAGAACCCCTGAGAATCTCCGAGACATCAACCCGAGGCAGGACACATGGACATCTCACGACGCCGGTTCGGCGCGTTCCTCGGCGCCGCCGCCCTCACCCCCGCCCTCTCCGCCGTCCCGGCCCGCGCGGCCGGGGCCGCCCGCGCCGCCAGCCTGCTCCCGTCCGGGATGCGCTGGCAGCTCCTGTGGTCACCGTCGGCGTCCTCGGACGGCATGAACGCGTGGGAGACCGTCGAGGACGACCGCGCCGACTCGCACCCGGCGGGTCAGCCGCACATCCGCCCCGACGGGAACGACTACCGCTTCACCATGCACCTGGCCGACCGCGACACCAGCACCGACAGGCAGCGCCAGGAGGTCACCGGCAACCGCACGAGCGGCGGCTACCTGAAGTGGAAGTCCGGTGAGCTGTGGCGGGTCACCTATTCGATGTACATCCCGAGCACCCTGAAGGCGACCACCACCTTCACCCACATCTTCCAGACCAAGATGCCGGGCACGGGCACCGGCCCGATCACCGTCACCTCGCTGCGCCGGGTGAACGGCGCGCAGACCATCGAGCACAAGGTGTTCGAGCCGGACATCCTGGTCGGCAGAACCGACCTGACACCGCTCCAGAACACGTGGATCGACATCGACTACGAGCTCAGGATCGGCGACGGCGGCGCCGGCGGGGTGCGCTGGGTGGTCCGCAAGGGCGGCGCCACGGTGGTGGACGCGGTCAAGACCGGCGTCGACACGTTCCTCGGCGACCGGGTCCGCCCGAAGTGGGGCATCTACCGCTCGCTGGGCGACAGCTCCGGCTCGCTCCAGGACTGCCACCTGCTGCTGACGAACCTGCGCGCGTACAAGGCCGTCACATGAACCTCCCCGGGCGCGACGGGCCGAGGGCCCGGCGCGTCACGGGACCGGCCGTCGACCCGGCTCCCGGCCCATCGTCCACCCCCGCCCTCCTGAGGAGCCGCCCATGAGCCGATCCCGCCGCATGGCGTTACCCGCCGTGCTCGCCCTCCTGCTCACCTTCCTGGTCGCGGGAACCGCCCGCGCCGAGCTGACCCATCCCCGCCAGGCGTTCCTGCGCTCCGCCGTCGGCGGCCTGTTCCTGCACTGGGGCATGCGCACCTCACCGCAGCACACGAGCTGCTCCGCCTGGGAGTCGGCCGTCACCGGCGGAGGCTGGAAACCCGACTACTGGGTCAACGAGGCCAGGAAGCTGCACACCCAGTACATCGTGCTGGCCACCTTCCACTCCCGGCTCGGCTACGCCCGGCCGTACCCCTCCGGCATCCCCGGCTCCTGCCGGACGAGCAGGGACTTCCTCGGGGAGCTGATCGACGCCGCCGACGCGCGCGGGCTGAAGGTCATCCATTACATGACCGACGACCCGCAGTGGTGGAACGAGGGCCTGTCCGCCGGCCAGTCGTGGCTGGACTCGGCCGCCTACTCCGCCTACAAGGGGCACACCGTTGACCTGCACACCCGCGACGGGTTCGGCGAGTACAGCTACGACCTGTTCGTCGAGCAGATGGCCCGCTACCCCAAGCTGGCCGGCTTCTGGATCGACAACGACAACGCCTACTGGGAGCGCAACGGCCTGTACGAGCGGATCCGCCGTGACCGTCCCGACATGACGCTGTCCAACAACAACGAGGACACGCCGATCATGGACATGATCAGCAACGAGCAGAAGACGGGCATGACGCCGGACTACGACTACCCGCAGGCGGTCTACACGGCGCTGCCCCGGCTCACCGAGGCCGATTTCAAGCTGCCCACCGCGGGCCCCTGGTGGTACGGCGGGTCGGACCAGGCCGTCGACCAGCGGTTGACGCTCGGCCGGCTGATCACGAACGTGGGCTCGTCCGTCAAGGCCCTCATGGCGGAGACGCCGATGAAGGCCGGCCGCATGCCGCCCGCGCAGGAGGCGTTCAACACCTTCGCCGACGGCTACCTCGGCGCCATCTGGGAGTCGATCGGCGGCACCGAGGGCGGCGGCTACCTCAACGGCGGCCTCGATCCCGGCTTCTGGAACTCGGGCGCGCACGGCGTCACCACCGTCAGCCGCGCCGACCCGAGCCTGCACTACGTCCACGTGCTCACCCGCCCGTCCGGGAGCACGCTGTCGCTGCGCGACAACGGCTACCGCATCGCCTCCGTCACGAACCTGCGCACCGGCGCCGCCGTCTCCTTCACCCAGTCCAACGGCTCGCTGAAGCTCAGCGGCGTCTCCTCGTGGGACCAGTACGACACGGTGTTCAAGGTGGTCTCACGCGGACGGGAGGGGATCCTCTCGGGCGTCACCCTGTCCGCGTCCGCCTCCGCGAGCGGCCACCCGGCCTCCCACGCCGGTGACCGCGACTACCTCACCTACTGGGACGCCGGCTCCGCCGAGCCGGTGTCGCTCCGCTTCGACCTCGGCAGCGCCAAGCCGATCCGCTACATCGGCCTCAACCAGCGCGAGGACTCCACCACCTACCCGGCCTCCAACTCTGCCCGGATCAACTCCTATCGGGTGTACGTCAGCTCCGACGGCTCCACCTGGGGCAGCGCGATCAAGACCGGCACGCTGCCGAACCAGCGCGGCGTGCAGGTCATCGACGTGCCCGCCACCACGGCCCGGTACGTGCGGCTGGAGAAGGTCAGCACCCACGGCGCCGCCCGCCTGCGCGTGGACGAGGCGTGGATCGGCGGCTCCTACGCCCGGCCCGCTCTCGCGTAGGCTCCCGGCCATGCGGGCACTGGCTGGGGTGGACGTCGGGACGACGCCCGTCAAGGTCGCTTTCCCCGACGACCCCGGCCGGTGCCTGGCCGAGGACCGCCGGCCCACCCCGCGCGACCTCCCCGGCCTGGTGGCGGCCGTGGCCGGGGGCCTGCGCCGGTGCGCCGACCGCACCGGACGCCCGCCCGAGGCCATCGGCGTCACCGGCATGGCCGAGACCGGCGTGCCGCTCGACGCCGGTGGCCGCCCCCTCACCCCGCTCATCTGGTGGACCGACCCCCGGGGCGCCGAGGAGGCCGCCGAGCTGGCCCGTGACGAGGTGGCGCTGTTCGCCGTCACCGGGCACCGCGCCACCGCCAAGACGCCGCTGGCCAAGTGGCTGTGGTTGCGCCGCCACGAGCCGGCCGTACTGGACGGCATGCGCTGGTGGGCCGGCGCGCCCGACGCCGTCGCCCACGCGCTCACCGGCGCGCTGCGCACCCACGAGACGCTCGCCGCCCGCACCCTCGCCTACGACCCGGCGAAGGGCGCGTACGACGCCGGCCTGCTCGCGCTCGCCGGCCTCGACCCCGACCGGCTGCCGCCGCCGGCGCACGCCGTGGAGCCGGTCGGCGGCGCGGTGGCCGGTCTCGACGGGGTGACGGCCGGGACGCCGGTGGTGATCGCTGGCCACGACCACGCGGTGGGCTGCTGGGCCGCCGGCGTCCGCCGTCCGGGCGACGCGGGCGACTCGCTGGGCACGGCCGAGGCCGTCATGGTCCCGGCCGCCGCCCCGCCGGGCCCCCGGGCGGCCCTGGACCTCGGGATCACGGCGGACCCGTCCCTCGACGGCCGGCACGTCATGCTGGTCGGCGGCCTGCCCAGCAGCGGCGCGCTGCTCGACTGGCTCCTCGCCCTCCTCCTGCCCTCCGCCTCCGCCGCCGACCGGTACGCCGCGCTGCCCGGCCTGCTGGAGGACGTGGCTCTGCCCACGGGCGTCCTCGCCGAGCCGTACCTGCGGGGGCGCGCCGCGCCGGCCCCCGCCCCCGGCCGGCGCGTGACGCTGTCGGGGCTCGACGCCGGCCACGGGCCCGGCGACCTGCTGGCCGCCGCGATCGAGGGCACCTGCCTGCACACCCGGTGGACGCTGGCCGAGCTCACCGCGCTGGCGGGGACGGAGGTCCGGCGGCTGGCCGTGTTCGGCGGGCAGGGCAGGGGCCCGCGGGGGGTGCGGGGCAAGGCGGCGGTGCCCGCCCCGCCGGTGGGGGGGGTGCCGGCGGGCGACGCGGGGGGCGCGGGCGCCGCCCTCATCGCCGGGCACGCCGGCGGCTCCCTCGATGCCGTCCCGGTCCTGCCCCGCGAGCCCCTGCCCCGCGACCCGGCCCTCGCCACCGCCTACGACGCCGCCTACGAACGTTTCCTCGCCTCGGCGACCGCCCCACGTCCCCCGTACGGACGGGAAGCACGGTGACGGCGCCCCGTCCCGCCACGCCCCGACCCGGTGAGAGGGGAGCCGCCGCGAGGATCGCGATGCCGCACACCAAGCCCACCACGCCACGCTCGTGCCCGCGCCCGCGCCCGCGCTCGCCGCGCCGCGTCCCTGAGCACGGGGGAAGAGCCGGCGGGAGCGCGTGGTTGCAAGGGGCGTGGAGGAGATCGACGTCGTGGTCATCGGCGCCGGGCAGGCGGGACTGTCCAGCGCGTACTTCCTGCGCCGCTTCGGCCTGGACCCCCTGGTCCTGGACGCCGCCGAAGGGCCCGGCGGGGCGTGGCGGCACCGGTCGCCGACGCTGACCATGGACAAGGTCCACGGCGTCTTCGACCTGCCCGGCAGCAGGCGCGACCGGACGGCCGGCGGCGACCGCCCGGCCGCCGCCGTGGTGCCCGCCTACTACGACTCCTACGAGCGCGGTCTCGGCCTGCGCGTGCTCCGCCCGGTCGAGGTGAGCGCCGTCACACGCGGTCCGGGCGAGCGGCTGACCGTCGCCTCCGGCGCGGGGGAGTGGGCCGCGCGTGCCGTCGTCAACGCCACCGGCACCTGGACCCGTCCCCACTGGCCGTACTATCCGGGCGCCCGCGACTTCCGGGGCAGGCAGCTCCACTACGCCGGCTACCGGGGGCCTGAGGAGTTCCGGGGCCTGCGGGTGGTCGTGGTGGGCGGCGGCAGCTCCGCCGCGCACGTCCTGTCCGAGCTGGCCGGCGTCGCGGCGGGCACGCTGTGGGTGACCCGCCGCCCGCCGCTGTTCCGGGACGACGACTTCGGCGAGGACGCCCGCCGCGAGGCGGTCGCCCAGGTCGAGCAGCGGGTACGCGCGGGGCTGCCGCCGCAGAGCGTCGTCAGCGTGACCGGCCTCGGCTCCTCCACGGTCGTCCGCGAGGCGATGGAGAAGGGCGCGCTGGAACGGCTGCCGATGTTCGCCCGGCTCACCCCGCACGGCGTCGCGTGGGCCGACGGCACCGAGGAGGACGCCGACGCCGTCGTCTGGGCCACCGGGTTCCGCTCGGCCCTGAACCACCTGGCGCCGCTCCGGCTGCGCGAGCCGGGAGGCGGGATCGCGGTGGACGGCACCCAGGTGGTGGCCGAGCCCAGGCTCCAGCTCGTCGGCTACGGCCCGTCGGCCAGCACGATCGGCGCGAACCGCGCGGGCCGCACGGCCGCCTCCAACGTGCGCCGCCTCCTCACAGCCGCCACCCGGGCCGCGTGAGGCAGCACTCGGCGGTTCGCGCAAGGGGAAATGCCCATCATGTCGAGGTTGCGGGTGCGGCAGGCCCGTGCCTCGACACGGGGCGTCACTGAGAGGTAACGTCCCGACATCAGGATCTTTATCGCGTAAAAGGCTTGGATATCGGGTCGGGAGGTGCGCCGTCATCGTGACGGAACGCGACGTGACGGGGCCGAACCACGTCAAGGGTCCACGCAAGACGAAAGGCCGATGCGGCTTGACCGGCGCACGCGACCTGACGGGGCCAGTCTTGACGGGGCAGGACGGAGAGGCGTCCCCCCGCCCGCCCGGCCACCACGACGCCCCCGCGCCACCGGCCCCCATGCCCCGGCGGCAGCGCGACCCGTTCCAGGCCGCGCTGAGTCCCACGGCCAGGCGGGCGGTCGCGGGCGGGCTCCTGCTCGCCACCGTGGCCGCCCTCGCGGCGGCCCTCGCCATCTGGAACGGCCGCCCCGCCGACGGAGCCCTCTACGCCCCCGAGCAAGCCGCCGCCGAGGGAGCCGCCGTCTCACCCGTCGCGCAGGCCGCCGCTGGGCGAGCCGCCGTCTCACCCGTCGCGTACCCCGCCGTGTCAGCCGTCACGAACGCCGCGATTCCCGGCGGAGTGGTGTGATCCCCTAATATCTACCCTCGGTAAGAGGGCGTTCGCCGGACCGTCACGGATTTCGGCCGGCTCCGCCCTGCGGCACGGCCGAAGGAGAAGCGTGGCGGTTGCGTCCCCCGCCGATCGGCGGCGCAGCCCGCTCGGAACCCTCCACCTCCCCTTGGCGCTGGTCCTGACCCTGGCGGGGACCATGACGGGCCAGCCGGCGCAGGCCGAGCCGGCCTCACGGTCCCCACGCGCGCAGCCCCTCGTCCGCCCGGCGCAGGCCGCGCCGAAACCCACGGTCAAGCAGCTCAAGAAGGAGCTCGCCGCGCTGCAGAAGGACTCCGACCGGCTCATCACCGACTACTACAACGGCCGCATCGCGCACGAGAAGGCCGAGAAGGCGGAGAAGGCCGCCAAGGCGCGGCTCGCCGCGGCCCAGGAGGTGTTCGACCGGGAGTCGTCGGAGCTGCGCGCGATGGCCGTCGCCCAGTACACCGGCGCCGTGCCCAGCGAGCAGGAGCTGATCTCCAGCGTGGACCCGGGCGCGCTGCTGGGCCGGCTCGCGCTCACCCGCCACCTCGCCGACCGGCAGCACGCCAGGTTGACCGGTTTCGCCCGGGTCAGGGACGAGCACGCCGCCGCCGAGGCCGAGGCCGCCGCCCGCACCGCCGAGCTGGCCGACCAGATCGAGGATCTGGCCGGGAGCAAGGAGAAGGCGCAGAAGCAGATCGACAGGATCAAGGACAAGATCGACCAGCTCTACCAGGCGCCGGGGGTGCGCCGCTCGGACGGCACCTGGGTGCCGCAGCTCCCCGAGGGGCCCGACCACATCACGCCCCGGATGCGCCTGGTCAAGGCCCTCGTCCAGGAGCGCTTCGACGTGCCGTTCGGGATCGGCTGCTACCGGACCATCCAGGACGGCGGCGAGCACCCGCTCGGGCGGGCGTGCGACTTCATGCTGAGCCGCGGCGGCGCCATGCCGACGGCCGCCGAGGTGGCGCGCGGCAACGAGATCGCCGCCTGGGCGATCAAGAACTCCCAGCGGCTGGGGATCATGTACATCATCTACCGGCAGCGCATCTGGCACGCCCGGAGGGGAACCTGGCGGATGATGTCCGACCGTGGCGGCGCCACCGCCAACCACTACGACCACCCGCACATCTCGGTCTACTAGCCCGGCGAGGCCATGGACGTGATCTTCGCTCACGTCCGGAGGTGAGCTCAGCGGCTGCGGCCCCGGGGCCGCAGCCGCGTGCCGGGCAGGACGGGCGCGGGCAGCGGATCGCCGTCGAACCCCTCCACCGTCCCGAACCCCTCGCCCTCCATCCACTCCTTGCGGAACGCGACGATCTCGTCGTGGTCGCGCCCCACGAAGTTCCACCACATCACGATCTCCTCGGCGAACGGCTCGCCGCCGATCACCAGGACCCGCCCGTCCCCGCGCAGGGCCAGGCTCGTACGGCCCGGCGGCACGTACAGCAGCGGCCCCCGTTCCAGCGGCTCGACCTCGCCGTCGAGCAGCAGCAGCCCGTGCTCGAACCCCGGGTCGAGCGGCAGCTCGGCCGTCCCCGACACGGTGACCTCCGCCCCGGTCAGCGGCGTGAGGGACGTCGCCGGCGACCTCTCCCCGGCGAACGACCCCATGACGACCGTCGCGCCGAAGCCCGGCCCGGACACCCGCGGCAGCTCCGCGTGGTGCTCGAACCCCGGCTCCATGCCCCGGGCCTCGCCGGGCAGCGCCACCCACAGCTGCACCCCGTGCAGCAGCTCCTCGCCCGACTCCTCCGAGTGGGAGATGCCGCGCCCGGCGGTCATCAGGTTGAGCTGTCCCGGGCGTACCACCTGGAGGCTGCCCACGCTGTCACGGTGCAGCACCTCGCCCGACAGCAGCCAGCTCACGGTCTGCAGGCCGGTGTGCGGGTGCGGCGGCACGCGCATCGTGGCCACCTCGGGCCCGTAGGCGTCGACGAAGCACCACGCGCCGATCATCCGGCGGTGCACGCCGGGCAGGGTCCTGCTCACGCGCATCGCGCGTGGCCCGCCCAGCGGCACCTCCCTCCCGGTGAGCAGCTCGGTCGCGCCGCCGTCCGCCGCGCCGCACCGGACCATCTCGCCGGGGTCCCGCTCCAGGTTGCTCATGCAGTGACTGTACGGCGGGATCTCCGGTCATCAGGCCCCGGCCTCCGAGGTCGGGCCGTCAGGAGAGGGTCTCCCACCAGCCGTCCACGGCCGGGGCGGCGTCGGGGTCCACGGCCTCGCCGGGTCGCGGCACCGCGATCGACACGTCGCGCGCCTTGGCCTCCCGCCACAGCCGCTCCACCGGCTCCGCCCACGGGTGCAGCGCCAGCGTGAACGTCGCCCAGTGGACCGGCAGCAGCAGCCGGCCGCCGAGGTCGAGGTGGGCGTTGACCGCCTCCTCGGGGTTCATGTGGATGTCCGGCCAGGCGGGGCTGTAGGCGCCGATCGGCATGAGGGTCAGGTCGAACGGCCCGTGCGCCGACCCGATGCCGCGGTAACCCTCGAAGTAGCCGGAGTCGCCCGCGTAGAAGACCCGGCGGGTCGGCCCGGCCACCACCCACGAGCCCCAGAGCGTGTCGTTGCGGGCGAGCGTGCGCCCGGAGAAGTGGCGGGCGGCCGTCGCGACGAAGCGCAGCCCCGCCACCTCGGCCTCCTCCTCCCAGTCGAGCTCGATGATCCGGTACGCGGGCACGCCCCAGCGCTCCAGGTGCGCGCCGATGCCCAGCGGCACCAGGAACGGCGCCTTCTGCGTGGCCGTCAGCGTGCGGACCGTCGCCATGTCGAGGTGGTCGTAGTGGTCGTGCGAGATCGCGATGGCGTCCACCAGCGGCAGGCCCGCGAGCGGCACCGGCACAGGGTGGTGCCGCTTGGGCCCGACGAGCTGCGAGGGGGAGGGGCGCCGGCTCCACACGGGGTCGAACAGCACCCGCCGCCCCTCGATCTCCACCAGCGTGGAGGCGTGGCCGTACCAGATCGCGCGCACGCCGTCCGGCGGCGCCTCGCCCGCGGGCGGGACGCGCAGCGGCACGGGCCCGGCCGGCCGGCGCTGGTCGCGGTCCTTGGCCAGCTCGCCCAGCATGTTCGCCGGCGGGGTGTTCAGCACCTCCGTCGTCTCGGGCATGGTGTTGACGAACGCGCCGTCCCTGAACTGCGGCGAGCGCCTGATCCGCTCGGCCCGTCCGGGCCCCGAGTTCAGGGGCCGCACGCCCAGTTCCGCGGGTACGTCGCGCAGGGCCCACCCCGCCGCGGCCAGGGCCGCCCCGCCCATGAGGATCCGTCGTGCCGTCCGCAGTGCCGCCATCCGTTCACTCTCCCCTGGAAGTATGTTCCGTCCTGCTCAACCGAGCGGGGCGCCCGTGGTGTTCCCGATTACGACGATATATCGCGATAGATTCATGCTGCCTTGATCGTTCCGCCGTCGATGACGTAGCCGGCGCCGTTGACGCTCGCGGCGCGCGGCGAGCCCGGACACGTCACCAGGGCGGCGACCGCCACCGTTGGACGAACCTACCGGTCGCCGTCCCGCTGCCCGGCGGCACCCCCGCGAGCGGTTGCTCGTGCCTCAGGCGCGGCGAGGCCGCGAGAGCCGCGCCGCACCCCTGTGGATCTTCGCATATCAACGTGGGCGATAGGGCGACAGGTCCAGCGGCGGGCGCTCGCCCAGCGCGAGGTCCGCGGCGAGGCGTCCCGCGAACGGCCCCGCCGTCAGCCCGTACGCGCTCAACCCCGTGGCCACCACCACCCGCTCGCCGGCGCGGCACACGAGCGGCGGCCCGCCCGCGTGCACCGGACGCAGCCCCACCCGCACGTCCGCCATGGTCGCCCCGGCCAGCCCGGGCGCGAGCCGGAGCCCGGCGCGCAGCACCTCGTCCAGCCCGCCCATCGTGACGCGCGGCGCGAAACCCACGTCCTCGACCGTCGCCCCCACGACCACCCGCGAACCCGGAAACCCCAGCAGGTAGGGGCCGTTGTGGGGGAGCACGATCGGCCACCCGGCCGTGTCGGCGCCGTCGAGGGTCGCGTGCACGATCTGCCCCCGCCTCGGGAACACCGGCACCTCCACCCCGAGCGGCCCGCACACCACCCCGGTCCACGCCCCCGCCGCCACGACCACCACATCGGCCGCAACCCTCTCCCCATCGGCGGCCTTCCCACCGGCGGCCTCCCCACCGGCGGCCTCCCGACCACGGGTCTCAGAGCCAACCGCCGGACGATCGCCGGAGCCGGACGCGGTGCCATCACCGGAGACGGGCGCGGGGCGATCGGCGGAGAGGGGCGCGGCCTGCCGCCACGACCCACCGCCGTCCGTCTCCACCCGCCCCGGCATGCCCGTCCCCGAGCCCGCGAACGCGCCACCCTCCCCGGGCCGCCCTTCCCGCAGACACTCGGTGGGGAGGCCCGCGAAGTCATGGGACGACGCCGCAGCCCCCGAGGCCACCAGCACCTCGCCCTCCGCCGTCAGCGTGGCCGTGCCGGTGCGGACCTCGGCCCCCTGCCGGACCGCCGCGCGCAGCAACGCGTCCCGTACGGCACGGCCGTCGACGCGGGCCGCGCCCGGCACGTGCAGCGCGCTCAACCCGGCCGCCAGCGGCGGGAACAGCCGCGACGGGTCCGGCACCACGGTCACCTCGCCCATCTCGGGCGCACCGGCCCGGCGGCGTTCCAGCAGCGCCCGTACCGGCTCCAGCTCCGCCGTATGCTCGGCGACCAGCAGCGCCCCCACCCGCTCGTACCCGATGTCCTCGCCCAGCGCCTCCACCAGCTCGGGGTAGTGCCGCGCGCCCTCGCGGGCCAGGGCGTACCAGGCGTCGTCGCCGGGATGGTCCACCCACGGGCACACGATCCCCGCGCCGGCCGCCGTGGCCTGCCCCGCCAGCGCCGCGTCCACCACGATGACGTCCGCTCCGCGACGGCTCAGGTGGTAGGCCGCGCTCGCCCCGACGATCCCGCTTCCGATCACTACGACCCGCATGCCGCCATGATTCCAGCCCGCCCCGGACCACCACCCGGCGACCGCCCCGGACAAGGACGCGAACGGCCCGCCCAGGCGACCGGAACCCTCCGCCGCAGGTCCGCCGGGATGTACGAGCCGACGCAGGGCGACAACCCCGCTGACGACAGGGTCTTCGCCCCCAAGGGCCGGCGATCATAGGACGACGGCGTAGAGAGGGTGATGTGGTGTTCGAGGGCGTGGAGGACGTGCCGTGGAAGCGGCTCGGGTTCGGTGGGACGGGTTCGGTGCCCGGCCTGTTGCGTGAGATCGCGGCGGCGCCGTCGGGCAGTCGCGCGGAGTCGCCGGTACGGCGGCTCTGGCACGGGCTTCTCCCCACCTTCGAGCCCCGCGAGGTCGTCGGCGCGGCCCCCTGCCTCGTGCCGTACCTGGTGGAGGCGGCCGGGGTCGCGAGGCAGCCGCACCGGGGCCTGGTCCTGGACCTCATGACGGGCATCGCGCTCAGCGCCCCCCACCGTGACCCGTTCCGGGACCCCCGTGCCGGGCCCGAGCCCGATCACGCGGCACTGGCGCGTGCGGCCATGGTCGAGTGCGCCGGCGCGCTGGTGCTGTCGCTGGACGACGTCGCGCCGAAGGTCGTGGTGGCGGCGGCGCGGCTGCTGGCCTGCCTGCCTGAGGCCGCGCCGAGCAGCGTCCCGGCCTTACGGGCGCGAGCCGAGAAGGGCGCGCGGCGGGCGGGCGACACCGGAGCGGTGGCCTGCGTGCTCGCCGTGGCATGGCTGGCGGCGGCCGAGCACGCGGACTGGTTCGCGGGGCTGCTCGCCGCCGGCGTCGCGCAGCGTGACGTACGCGCGGCCGCGGCCGCGGGGCGGGCCCTGGCCGCACCCGAAGCGGCACCGCCGAGCGAAGCGGTGATCACGCTGCTGGCCGACGCGGAGGCCGACCCGAGGAGGGTCTTCCACCGCATCCCCTGGCACGGCGATGGCATGACGCCCCTCGGGTCGGCTCTCCTGCGTGCCGAGCGCTGGCATCGCGCCCTGGCCCGGGAGCTGCTGGGCCGCCCGGAGCAGAGGGAGACAAGCCCTGCCCTCCTCACCGCCCGCCAGGCGATCGGCGCCTGGCGGGCGTCCCCGGCTGAGCTGCTGCCGATGCTCGCCGACACCGTGCGGGACCTCATCGCGGACGCGCCCGCGCGACCACGCAGGCGCGAACGCGGCCGGCGGGACTCGCTCGCGTACGCGGTCCGGGTGATCTCCGAGTCCGGGCAGGCCGCCGCGGCGCAGGCCGACCTGCTGGCCGGGATGCTGACCGGCGACCCCGCCGAGCCGTGGCCGGAGGTGGCCGCTCCCGCTGTGGAGGGCCTCGCCAGGCTCGGTGACGGCCGCTGCGTGCCCTGGCTCGTCGCGGCCCTCCTCGACGAGTACGGCCACGTCGAGCATCTCGACGTCTCCGACATGATCCCCGCCATGGTGGCGCACGCGCCCGCGCTGACACCGGCCCTGCGAACCCTGCTCGGCCCTTCGTCACCCTCAGGTGGCGGCGGCATGCAGGGTGTGGACTGCATGGACGCGCTGGTCTCGTGGGGCGAGGCCGCGGCGCCGGTGGTGCCGGCGATCGCCGCCCGGGCTCCCGGCATGTACCTTTCCGTCGCGTTGCCGCTGTTCGGGGCGGTCGGCCCGGCGGCCGCCGAGGTCCTGCCGCGGGTGCTGGCCCTGCTCGACGACGAGCAGTCCCGGCACGTGGCGGCCTGGGCGGCATGGCGGATCACCGGCGAGCCGGGACAGGCGGGACAGGCGGCGACCCTGCTCACCGAGCGCCTCGCCCGCCTCGGACCTCATGCGGCGGACGACATCGCGCCGCTGCTCGAACAGCTCGGCCCCGCCGCCGGGATCGCGGTCCCCGTCCTGCGCGAGCAGCTCCACGACGCCGAGTGCGGCGGACAGGCCGACCAGGTGGCGCCGGCGCGGGCGCTGTGGGCGATCACCGGCGAGAGCGAGGGGCTGGTCGCGCCGCTGCTGAACGCCATCACCGTCAGGCCCCTGCCCACCGCGGGCCACCGAGGGCAGGCCTCCGGGCTGCGCGCGGTCGAGGCCCTGGGCCTGATGGGCCCCGCCGCCGAGCACGCCGCACCGCACCTGGAGCTCATCGCGAACGGCCGGGCCCGCGTGACGTCCTGGGACGTCTGGGCCGACGAGCGGTACCAGCACGCCGCCCGTCGTGCGCTGGCCCTCATCCAGGGGTGACACCGCTCGTGAGCGGATCGCACCCGCCGCCTCCGCCGACGTCGACGCGGACGTCCTCGGGCGCGGGCAGGCGCGGTCTCGGCTAGGGCTCCGGCTGGGGTTTCTCCAGATGCTCCACGCAGCGCGAGAGCAGGGCGACCAGCAGCTCCCGCTCCTCATCGCTGAAGGCGGCGGCGAGTCCCCGTTCGACGCGTACGGCGCCGGAGTCCGCGGCGGCCATCACCCGCTCGCCCTTCGGGGTGAGGCGGGTCTCCAGGATGTTCTTGTGCCACTCGTGCGGCGTCCGCTCGATGAGTCCCTGCTCCTGAAGGTTCTTGAGCACGGTGTTCATCGTCGGAGGCGTCACGCCGCACGCCCGGGCCAGCGCCGCAGCCGAGATGCCGGGGTTCTCCTCAAGGTGGAGCAGCGCGGCGTACTGGGGCACGGTCAGGCCGGCGGGCCTGAGTACGGCGTTCTTGGCCGCGTTGAGCGCTTGCTCCGCGCGCTTGAGATGGAATCCCAGACGCTCGGGCGCGGGCATTGACGTCATCTCCGCATGTTAACGACCCTGTCGGATAGGCGTTGACGAACATTAGAGCTCTAACTATCGTATGTAAGCGTTCAAATAGACGCACACCTTATGGGGTCTCATGTCCTTCCTCCGTTCCGCCGGCGTCGCCGGCACCGCCCTGGCCGTCCTGCTCACCGGTGGCGTCACCGCCGCCCAGGCCCACGCCACCGCGCCGGCCGCTCCCGCCGCGCTGACCGCCGCCGCCCCTGTCGAGATCTCCACCGCCTTCGAGCTGCCCGGCAACCGGGTCTACCCCGAGGGCGTCACCGCCGACCCGCGCACCGGTGACCTGTACGCCGCATCGTTCACCGACGGGACCGTGTTCAGGATGACGCGCGGAGACCGAGTCGCCGAGACGTTCCTGCCGGCCGGCGCGGACGGCCGGCACACCGCCAACGGGCTGGAGGCCGACCGGGCCGGCCGGCTGTGGGTCACCGACTCCACCAGCGGCGTCGCCGTCTACGACATGCGCACCCGCGCGCTGCTCGCCCGGTTCGAGGTCGCGGGGGAGGAGCCGAGATTCGTCAACGACGTCGCCGTCGGGCCGGACGGCAGCGCCTACCTCACCGACAGCGTGCGGGCCGTCGTCTACCGGGTGACCCCGCGCCAGCTCGCCCGGGCGCGCGGCGGTCGGGCGCGGCTCAGGCCGTACGCGGATCTGAGCGTCCTGCTCGGGCCCGTCGCACCCGGGACGTACACGTTGAACGGGATCGTCGCCGACCCCGCCGGCCGCTACCTGCTGACCGCCGACATGACCGGCGGCGGCCTCTACCGCATCGACCTGGCCGGCAGAGCCACGGGAGCCACCCGCGCCGTCCGGAAGGTCGCGCTGGAGGGAGGCGACATGGTCCACGCCGACGGGCTCGAACTGCGGAGCGGAACCCTGTGGGTGGTGCACAACACCGTCAACGCCATCAGCCGGTGGCGCGTCGCGCGCGACGGCTCGGCCGCCCGGGTCGAGAAGCGGGTGACCGACGAGGCTCTCCAGCTCCCCACGACGCTGGCCTGGCACCCGGACGGTCTCTACGTCGTCCGTTCGCAGTTCGACAAGGGCGGCCCGATGGGGGACGGCACGCCGACCCTGCCCTTCACCGTCGCCCTGGTACGAGGGCTCTAGGAGAGCAGAACGGAGACCACCTGGCGCGGACGCGCCCCCGGGAAACGGGTGGACACGTCCGGCGGGGCGTCACTAGGGTGTGGCCTCATGTCCAGCCCCGAGGCGTCAAGACGCTAGCCGCCGGTCGTCCGGTGGCCTCTTCCGACGTTGCCCGGCACCCCTCCCGCCCGATGCGGCCCGAGGGTTCCGCCGCCGTGGCCGCCGTGGTCGCCGTCGCCACCGGATCGCCGTAGCGCGGGCCGCGTCCGCCTCGAACCACGACATCACCCGACCGCCGTCTCGGCACGCCCGGGCACCCCTGTGCCTGGGCGTGCCGGCCTGACGGCTCTCGTCGAACGCGGCCGGCCCGCCTCCGCTCACCTGACGAATCGATCACGAGACATCGTTGCGGAGTTTCGCCGTGCCTTTCACCCTTTACCTGCTCGGACTGGCGGTGTTCGCCATGGGCACGTCCGAGTTCATGCTGTCCGGGCTCGTCCCGGACATCGCGTCCGACATGAACGTGTCCGTCCCGGCCGCCGGAGCGCTCACCTCGGCGTTCGCCGCCGGGATGATCGTCGGCGCGCCCCTGATGGCCGTCCTCAGCCTGCGCTGGCCGCGCCGCCGCGCGCTGCTGGTGTTCCTGGTCTCGTTCCTGCTCCTCCACGTGCTCGGCGCGGTCACCACCGGCTTCGAGGTGCTGCTGGTGACCCGGTTCGCGGCGGCCGTGGCCAACGCCGGGTTCCTCGCGGTGGCCGTGGCGACCGCCGCCGCCCTGGCGCCACCGGCCGCCAAGGGCCGCGCCACGTCCATCCTCCTCGGCGGGGTCACCCTGGCCTGCGTCGCCGGGGTTCCCGCCGGGGCGCTGCTGGGGCAGCTGTGGGGGTGGCGGTCGGCGTTCTGGGCCGTCGCCCTGCTGTCGGCGCCCGCCGTCGTCGCCGTCCTGCGCTCCGTCCCGGCCGCTGCGGCCCGTACGGAGACGGTCGTGGCCAGGGCGGGCGGCAGCCCGGCCGGCGGCGGCCGGCCCGCCGCGGCGCGCCGTGAGGCGCGGGCGCTGCGCGACCCGCGGCTCCTGGTGCTCCTCCTGCTGGCCGCGCTGGTCAACGGCGCCACGTTCTGCACGTTCACGTACCTCGCCCCGCTGGCCACCACCGTCAGCGGGATCGCGCCCGCGTGGATGCCCGTTCTGCTGGTGCTGTTCGGCCTCGGCTCGTTCGCCGGTGTCACCGTCAGCGGGCGGCTGGCCGACAGCCGTCCCCGGCTCCTCATGACGGCCGGCGGGGCGGCGCTGGTCGTGGGGTGGGCGGTGTTCGCGACGGCCGCCGGCCGGCCGGCGGCCGTGCCGGTGCTGGTCTTCACGCAGGCAGCCCTGTCGTTCGCCGTCGGCTCCACCCTGGTGTCCCAGGTCCTGTACGCGGCCCCGGGAGCGCCGACGCTGGCCGGGAGCTTCGCCACGGCGGCCTTCAACGTGGGCGCCGCCGCCGGCCCCTGGCTCGGCGGGGTCACGATCGGCGCCGGGCTGGGCTACCGCTCGCCGCTCTGGGTGAGCGCGGCGCTGGTGGCCCTCGCGCTCGCCGTCGCCGCGACGGCTCACACGCTGGAACGCGTCAGGGCCGGGCGCGTCCCGGCGCCCAGGACGGGGGTGGTGGAAGAGAGGTGATCCCCGCCGCCAGCGTCACGGCTCCAGCAGGTGCCCGCGCAGCGCCTCCACCAGGTCGCCTCCGACCCCCAGGCGCTCCGCGGCGTACCCCTCGACGGAGCCGTGCGCGGCGGCCAGGTCCGCCAGGAAGAACCTCATGATGTCACCCGGCGCCCGCCCGTACCCGGGCCAGACCAAGGTCCGGTCCGGGTGCGCGGCGCGCCAGTCCGCGATCAGCCGTGCCGAGGCCAGCTCCGTGAGGGCGAAGTCGGCGACGATGGTCTCCTCCTCCACCCCGGCCAGCGCCAGCACGAGGGCGGCGAGCAGCCCGGTGCGGTCCTTGCCGGACGCGCAGTGGAACACCAGGGGCGCGTTGTCGTCCGCGGCGATGATCTCCAGCGCCCGCCGCAGCTCCGCCGCGCCGTCGTGGGCCACCTCGGCGTACCGGTCGGCCAGGAAGCGGGCCGGGTCGACGTCCGGGCCGAGCGCCGCCTGGTCGTACGGGCGGTGCTCGACGCTGAGGTTGTGGTAGGCGAGCCCGTCGAGGTGCCGGACCCGGCCCTTGGCCGCGATCTCCCACGGGTAGCGCAGGTCGATCACCGTGCGGACGCCCAGCTCCACGAACCGGTCCCAGTCGGCGCCCCGGAGCTTGGCCAGGGAGTCCGCCCGGTACAGCCGGCCCCAGCGCAGCACGCGACCGTCCCGGGTGCGGTAGCCGCCCAGGTCCCGGAAGTTGTGCACCCGCTCGAACGCGACGTGCCGCGTCATCGTCCCGCGGACCAGCCGTACAGCTTCATCAGGCGGGCCGCCACCCGGGTGAAGCGGTCGACGTCGAGCACCGCGCCCTCACGCCTGATGTCGTCCTCGTCCAGCACGAACACCCGGTCCAGCCGCGCGTGCGACACCCTGCCGTCACGGCCCCAGGCGCCGACCTCCACCCAGTCGGGCCCGTCGTCGCCCTTGCTGGACAGCATGACGCCGAGCAGCCTCCGCCCGGTACGGCCGACGACCAGCAGCGGACGGTCCTTGCCCCGCGCCGGGTCCTCCTCGTACGGCACCCACGCCCAGACGATCTCGCCGGGGTCGGCCAGGCCGTCCAGGTCAGGGGAGTAGGCCAGCGTGGCGGCCTGGGCCGTCGAGTGGATCTCACGCACCGCGCCGCGGAGGGGTCGCGGGTCTTCACCTTGATCGTGCACGTGGGCATCCTAGGCTCTCCACGGATCGCCCGCGCGCGGCGGCGTCAGGAGACGGCGCAGGGCGGCGGGGGTGTGGCCGGCGTGGTGGCGTACCGTGCGGGTCAGGTGGGCCTGGTCGGCGAAGCCCAGGTCGGCCGCCAGCCGCGCCAGGCTCTCCTCCCCGGCCTCCAGCCGGTCGAGCGCCCGTCCGACGCGCACCCGGTTGCGGTAGCAGGTGAGGGAGACGCCCAGCTCGCGGGTGAACGCCCGGCTGAGCCGGTACGGCGAGACGGCCAGGAACTCGGCCAGCGACAGCAGCCCGGCCGCCGCCTCATGGCCGGAGGCGATGGCCTCGCGCGCCGCCTCCACGACCGCGCCCGCCGGCGGTCCGGGCCGGGACCCGGCGCCCCGGGGTGCGGGCGGGGGAGGGGCCGTGCGGGCGACGGCGGTGGCCACCAGCGGCAGCAGGGCCTCGGTCAGCTCGTACGCGGGGTCGCCGCTCCGCGTGGCCGCCAGGAGGCGTCGGTGGGCCAGATCGAGGCGGGTGTCCACGTACACGGTCGGCCGGGCCGGCCGCCCACGCTCACCCGTGAGGACCCGCCACAGGCGAGGGGAGAGACGCAGCGAGGTGCACACGTCGCCGCCCGCCGGGTGCGCGAAGCGCTCCTCCTCGCCGGGCAGCGCCAGGTAGGCCATCGTCGGGTCCACCAGCGCGCCCCGGCCGTCGGCCATCCGCCGGAACCGGCCCCGCCGCACCAGCACCAGCAGGTACGCGGACCCCACCTCGGCCGGCGACCACCCGCGATGGTCGTCGACGCAGGTCACCGCGTCGACCGTGAACCCCGGCCCGCCCCCGAGCCGCACACCTGTACGCACCCCCGGCACGCTACGCCCCGGGTACGACAATCCCGGCGGCGTGGCCGGGGTGCAAGGATGTTCAAGACCGTGGCGTCCGCGACCGGCAGGCTGGGCCGCATGACGACTCTTTCCACGATCATTTTCGACTGCGCCGACCCGGCCGCGCTCGCCGCCTTCTACGCCAAGGCCACCGGCTGGCGGCTCGGCCAGGGCGACGCCGACTACGCCACCGTCGAGGGCGGACCCGTGACGCTGGCCTTCCAGCGGGTGGACGGCTACGGCGGCGGCCCCGGCTGGCCGGGCGGCGACAAGCACCTCCACCTGGACTTCCAGGTGCCGGACGTCGGCGCCGCCCGTGGGGAGCTGGTCGCCCTGGGCGCGTCCGTGCCGGACTTCCAGCCGGGCGAGGACGAGTGGACGGTGTTCACCGACCCCGAGGGCCACCCCTTCTGCGTCTCGGCGGCCTGATCGCTCCGAGGACGAAGACCCGGCGGGGGCGCCGGGACGGCACAGCGACGGGCCGGGTCCCGCCAGACCCGGCCCGCCCGGCCCTGAGCCCGCCGGACGCGGCGCGTCCGGCACCCGAGGTCGAGCCGTACGGTTACGCCGGGTGCTCGGCGCGGTCGCCCGACCAGTCCGTGTGGAAGGCGCCCTCCTGGTCCACCCGCAGGTACGTGTGCGCGCCGAAGAAGTCGCGCAGCCCCTGCACCAGCGCCGCCGGCAGCCGGTCGCGGCGCAGCCCGTCGTAGTAGGCGAGCGCCGAGGAGAAGCCCGGCGTGGGCACGCCGATCTGGACGGCCGTGGTGACCACCCGCCGCCAGGCGTCCTGCGCCACGTTGAGCGCCGCCGCGAACGTCGGGTCCGCGAGCAGCGTCGGCAGCGCCGGGTCGGCGTCGTAGGCCGAGCGGATCCGGTCGAGGAACTTGGCCCGGATGATGCACCCGCCCCGCCAGATGGTGGCCATCGCGCCCAGGTCGAGGTCCCAGCCGTACTCCTTGGAGGCGGCGGCCATCTGGTCGAAGCCCTGCGCGTACGCGACGATCTTGGACGCGTACAGGGCCTGCCGCACGTCCTCGATCAGCTCGCGCCCGCCGACGCCCGACAGCTTCGGCCCCTCCAGGCCCGCGGCGGCGGCGCGCTGCTCGGGGTGGCCCGACAGGGCGCGGGCGAAGACCGCCTCGGCGATGCCGGTGACCGGCACGCCCAGGTCGAGGGCGCTCTGCACGGTCCAGCGGCCTGTGCCCTTCTGCTCGGCCTGGTCGACCACCACGTCCACGAACGGCTTGCCGGTGGCCGCGTCGACCTGCTCCAGCACCTCGGCGGTGATCCCGATGAGGTACGAGTCCAGCTCGCCCCGGTTCCACTCACGGAACACCTCGGCCAGCTCGGCCGGGGTCGCGCCGAGCGCCTGCCGCAGCAGGTCGTACGACTCGGCGATGAGCTGCATGTCGGAGTACTCGATGCCGTTGTGCACCATCTTGACGAAGTGCCCGGCGCCGTCGGGGCCCACGTGCACCGCGCACGGCACGCCGTCGACCTTGGCCGAGATGTCCTGCAGGATCGGCCCGAGCGCCTCCCACGACTCCGTGGAGCCGCCCGGCATGATGCTCGGCCCGTTGAGCGCGCCCTCCTCGCCGCCGGAGATGCCGGTGCCGACGAAGTGGATGCCCTTCTCACGCAGCGCGGCCTCGCGCCGCCGGGTGTCGGCGAAGTGCGCGTTGCCGCCGTCGACGATCATGTCGCCGGGCTCCATCAGCTCCGCGAGCTGGTCGATCACCGCGTCGGTCCCCGCACCGGCCTTCACCATGATGATCGCCCGCCGGGGCCGCTTCAGGGAGGCCACGAAGCCGGAGAGCTCCTCGGCGGGGACGAACGTGCCCTCGCCGCCGAACTCCTTGACCAGTTGCTGCGTGCGGCTGGTGGAACGGTTGTGCACGGCCACCGCGTAGCCGTGCCTGGCCAGGTTGCGGGCCAGGTTGCGTCCCATGGTCGCCAGACCGGTGACGCCGATGTCTGCCAAGTCCATTTCAGCTCCTCTATCGGGGATACGCACGGTCAAGCCTCGTCAGTTCGACCGGATATTCCCGCCACGCCGATCGCTCCGGGCCGCACCCGCTCAGTCGGTGCCGCGCACGCCGAGCTCGTCCAGCCTGTCGAGCATGTCCGCCGGATCGGCGTACACCCGGAAGGCTCCCGTGCGCTCAAGCTCGTCCCTGCCGTACCCGCCGGACAGGAGCCCGATCCCGAGCGCGCCCGCCCTTCGGGCGGCGAGCAGGTCCCAGACGCTGTCTCCCACCACCATCGCATGCGCCGGATCGACGTCGAGCAGCGCCGCACCGGCCAGGAACAGGTCAGGGTCCGGCTTGGCGCGGCGTACCAGGTCGCGGGTGACCATCGGCGTGTCCTCCGGCAGGCCCAGCATGCCGAGCGCCGACCGCGCCGTACGGGCGTAGCCGCTGGTGGCGATCGCCCACGGCACGCCGCGCGAGGACAGCTCCGCCAGCAGCTCGGCGGCGCCGGGCAGCGGGCGGACCGAGCGGAGCTGCTCGGTGTAGGCGTCGGCGTGGGTGTTCTGCAGCTCGTCGATCTGCTCCTGGCTGAGCTTCAGCCCCGTCTCCCGCAGCAGCGCGCTGACGAACAGCCCGCCGCTCATCCCGATCCGCCGGTGGATCCGCCACACCGACAGGTCGATGCCCATCCCGGACAGCGCCTGCCGCCAGGCGATCACGTGCTGGTACACGCTGTCGATCAGGGTGCCGTCGAGGTCGAACAGGAACGCCGGGGTGGGGGCCTGCGGGAAGTCACTCATGCTTCCATGACACCATGAGCGGATGAGGATCATCATCGCGGGCGGTCACGGGAAGATCGCGCTCCGGCTCGGGCGGCTGCTCGGGAGCGCCGCCACCGGCCTGGTGCGCAACCCCGCGCACGTGGCCGACGTCGAGGCCACCGGGGCGCGGGCCGTGGTCTGTGATCTGGAGAGCGCCGGAGTCGAGGAGTTGGCGGCGATCCTCGACGGCGCCGACGCGGCGGTCTTCGCCGCCGGGGCCGGGCCGGGCAGCGGCGTGGCCCGCAAGGACACCGTCGACCGGGCCGCGTCCGTGCTGCTCGCCGACGCGGCGGAGCGGGCGGGGGTGCGCCGGTTCCTGCAGGTCTCCTCGATGGGCGCGGGCAGGCCGCCCGCGCCGGGAAGCGACGAGGTCTGGACGGCGTACATCACGGCCAAGACCGCGGCCGAGGAGGACCTGCGCCGCCGCGGGCTCGACTGGACGATCGTCCGGCCGGGCGGGCTCACCGACGAGCCGGGCACGGGCCGGGTACGGCTCGCGCCGGAGGTGCCGCGCGGCACGGTGCCCCGCGACGACGTGGCCGCCGTGCTCGCCGAGCTGCTGCGCGAGCGGGCCGCGATCGGCCGGGTCCTGGAGCTGGTCTCCGGCGACACGCCGATCCCGGAGGCGATCGCCTCGGTGCGCTGAGCCGCTTCCCGCGCCGAGCCGCGGGTCCGGGGCCGTCAGGGTTTTGCCGTTCGGCGGCGCGGGGTTGGCTTTGGCTTGCGGCGTCCCCGGTTAAGGGTTCCCTCAGTGCGCGAGAAGGGACCCGTAATGTCGGATATGTCGCTCTTTGGGGGAGACCCGTTCAAGCGGTTCGAGGAGCTCACCGGACGGATGTTCGGCGACGCGTGGCCCCCTGCCCGGCCCAGTGTGCAGCGCGTCGACATCGGCAGGCTGCTCAGCGAGCCGGCCCGGCAGGTCCTCGCCGACGCCATGGAGACCGCCGGGCGGCGCGGCGCCGAGGATCTCGGCGTGCTCGACCTGCTCGACGCCCTGACCCGGGCCGACCGGACCAGCGCCCTGCTCCAGGCGGCCGGCGTCAACGTGGAGCGCCTGCGCGAACGCGCCGAGGCCGCCGCCACGCCCGGCGAGCCCGCCGGCGAGCCGCCCGCGACGCTGTCACCGGGCCTCAAGCGCACCCTCCTCGACGCCCAGCGCATCGCCCGCGCCCTCGCCTCCTCCTACATCGGCCCCGAGCACCTCCTGCTCGCCCTCGCCGCCAACCCCGGCTCCAGCGCCGCCCGGCTGCTCCAGGAGGAGGGCGTCTCCGTCCAGGAGCTCCAGCGCGCCATGGCGTACGGCGACGAGCCACGCCGGCCCGACCGGGCCCCCGCGAGCGACACGCCGTCGCTCGACCAGTTCGGCAGGGACCTGACCGAGGAGGCCCGCCAGGGCCGCATCGACCCGGTCGTCGGCCGCGAGGACGAGATCGAGCAGGCCCTGGAGGTGCTGTCGCGCCGTACCAAGAACAATCCGGCGCTCATCGGCGAGCCCGGCGTCGGCAAGACCGCCATCGTCGAGGGCATCGCGCAGCGCATCGTGAACGGCGACGTGCCCGACCCGCTGAAGGACCGCCGCGTCGTCGCGCTCGACCTGACCGGCATGGTGGCCGGGACGAAGTTCCGGGGCGAGTTCGAGGAGCGCGTCAAGAAGGTCGTGGACGAGGTGCGCGCCCAGGCCGACCGGACGATCGTGTTCATCGACGAGATGCACACGCTCGTCGGCGCCGGCTCGGCCGAGGGCGGCATGGACGCCGCCAACATCCTCAAGCCCGCCCTCGCGCGCGGCGAGCTGCACGTCATCGCCGCCACCACGATCGACGAGTACCGCAAGAACGTCGAGAAGGACGCCGCCCTCGAACGCCGCTTCCAGCCGATCCTCGTCCCCGAGCCGACCGTCGAGGAGACGATCGAGATCCTGCGCGGCCTGCGCGACGCCTACGAGGCCCACCACCAGGCGCGCATCACCGACGAGGCGCTGCACGCCGCCGCCATCCTGTCCGACCGGTACATCCCCGACCGGTTCCTGCCGGACAAGGCCATCGACCTCATGGACCAGGCCGCCGCCCGGGTACGGCTGCGTGCCCGTACTCCCGGCACCGACGTGCGGGACCTGGAGGAGCGCCTCGACGCGCTGCGCCGCGACAAGGACCAGGCCGTGGCCGCCGAGGACTTCGACCGGGCCAAGGAGCTGTCGTCGGAGATGGGCAAGCTGCGCCCCGAGCTGGAGCGCGCCCGGCAGGTACGCGACGAGGCGCCGCAGGTCATGGCCGAGGACGTCGCCGAGATCGTCTCCCGCCGGACCGGAATCCCGGTGCGCCAGCTCACCGAGCAGGAGCGCGAACGGCTGATGCGGCTGGAGGAGCACCTGCACCTGCGGGTCGTCGGCCAGGACGAGGCGGTCGTCGCGATCGCCGAGGCGGTCCGCCGCTCCCGCGCCGGGCTGTCCGACCCGCACCGGCCGATCGGCAGCTTCCTGTTCCTCGGGCCGACCGGCGTCGGCAAGACCGAGCTGGCCCGCGCGCTGGCGGCGGCCCTGTTCGGCGGCGAGGATCACATGGTCCGGCTGGACATGAGCGAGTACCAAGAGCGCCACACGGTCTCCCGGCTCGTCGGCGCCCCTCCCGGCTACGTCGGCTACGAGGAGGCCGGGCAGCTCACCGAGGCCGTCCGCCGCCGCCCGCACGGGGTGCTCCTGCTCGACGAGATCGAGAAGGCCCACCCCGACGTGACCAACATCCTGCTGCAGATGCTCGACGACGGCCGCCTGACCGACGGGCAGGGCCGCACCGTCGACTTCACCAACACGATCGTCATCATGACCAGCAACATCGGCGCCCAGCTCATCCTCGACTCGGGCGACGACCCCGCCCTGATCGGCTCCGCTCTGGAGGAGCGCCTCATGGACCTGCTGCGGCACTCCATGCGGCCCGAGCTGCTCAACCGCATCGACGAGACGATCATCTTCAAGCGGCTGGACCGCGAGGAGCTCCGGCAGATCGTCGAGCTGCTGCTGGAGCGCACCCGGCAGCGGCTGCGCGGCCAGGACATCGACCTCCAGGTCTCCACGGCGGCCGTGGACTGGCTGGCCGAGCGCGGTCACCAGCCCGAGTTCGGCGCCCGGCCGCTGCGCCGCACCATCCAGCGCGAGCTGGACAACCGGCTGTCGGCGATGCTGCTGACGGGCGAGGTCGCCGAGGGCGGCCGGGTGATGGTGGACGTGGAGAACGACCGGTTGTCCCTGCGCGCCCACAACCCGGAGCCGGTCGGCGCCTGACCGCGCCCTCCCGGGCGGAGCGGGTGGAGCGGGTGGAGCGGGTGGTCAGCGCCTGCGGGCCAGCGTGACGCCGTCGCGCACCGGCAGCATCACCGACTCCACCCGCTCGTCCCGGGCGATCAGCTCGTTCACCTGCCGGATCGCCACCTGGCTCGCCTCCTGGAACGCCGGGTCGAACACGCGGCCGCCCTGGAAGACGTTGTCGAGCACGATCAGCCCGCCCGGGCGCAGCCGGGAGACGATCTCCTCGTAGTAGGCCGGGTAGCTCGGCTTGTCGGCGTCGATGAACGCGAAGTCGTAGACCGGCTCGGCGGGCAGCGCGCGCAGCGTGTCGAGCGCCGGGCCGATCCGCAGCTCGACGCGGTCCGCCACGCCCGCGCGCTCCCAGTACTCGCGGGCGATGGACGTCCACTCCTCGCTCACGTCGCAGGCGAGCAGGTGGCCGTCCTTGGGCAGGGCGCGGGCGACGCAGAGGGAGGAGTAGCCGGTGAACACCCCGACCTCGATCGCCCGGCGGGCCCCCGTCATGCGGACGAGCAGGGACAGGAACGCGCCCTCGTCATGCGAGATCTGCATGCCGGCGGCGCCGCCGGTGGCCTCGCGGGTCCGCGCCACCAGCTCCCGGAGCAGCTCGTCCGGCTGGGTGCAGTGCGTGAGCAGGTAGTCGCCGGCGACGGGGGAAAGGATCTCCAGCTCGTCGCCCGCGACCGGCTCCGTCCACTCGGTGCGCAGCTCCTCCTGCGTGGCGAAGCACAGCAGGTGCCGCGTGACGACGTCCTGGACCCCGGCCAGCGCCTCCGCGTCCGCCGCGGTCGCGATCATCTCCAGGGCGCCCCCGGCCGGCGCCAGCACGCACTCCCCGTGGGAGAGGGCGATGGTCGCCCGGCCGTCGGTGGACAGGGTCGTGGTGGCCTTGCGCCCGAGGTGGGAGACGAGCTGCTTGATGTAGCGCTCCGGGCGGTCGGTGGGGACGTACGCCGTCGAGATGGGCATCAGGCTCCTTCGGTCAGAGGCGGCTCCCTGGCAACCTACCCCCGGGGGTCGGGGCTGAGCACCACCCCGGGCTCGGGCCCGGTGCCGGTCTCGCCCTCGGTGCCGGTTCCACCCTCGGTGCCGGTCTCGCCCTCGCTGCCGGGCCCGGCCGTGCCGCCCCCGGGCAGGTCCGCGATCTGGGTGTCGTCGATGACCCCGTCGTCGTCCGCGGGCTCCTGGTCGTCGTCCGGCGCCTGCTCGCGGACCGGCGCGCAGGAGGAGCCGCAGCCGCCGAAGCGGGCCGTGTCCACCGGCGTGAACGGCGTCGCCGGCGTCCCCTTCAGGGCCGCCATCATGGTGTCCTTCCAGATCGGGCCGGGCACGGAGGCGCCCTGGACCGAGCCGAAGTACTGGCCGCCGATGGTGATCCCGGTCAGCTTGTACCGCTGCGAGCCGCGCGGGTCGCCGATGCTCACCGCGCCCGCGAGGTCCGGCGTGAACCCGGCGAACCACGCGCTGGCGTACCCGTCGGTGGTGCCCGTCTTGCCGGCCGCGGGCCGGCCGATGCCGCCGACGCCGCGCATCGTGCCCTGGGTGAACACGCCGGACAGCACGTTCGCCGCCGCGTCGGCCACGCCCGCGTCCAGCGCCTGCCGGCACTGCGGCGCGTACGAGGTGGACCGGCCGGTGGCGACGTCGGTGACCTTGGTGATGGCCAGCGGCGCGCAGTACTTGCCCCGGGCGGCGATGCCCGCGTAGGCGGACGCCACCGTCACCGGGTCCATCTCGTTGATTCCGAGCGTGAACGTCTCGACCTCGTGCAGGTCCTTGCCGTCGGCCCGCCGGATGCCCAGCGACTTGGCCGTCTGCACGGTCTCGCACAGCCCGACCCGCTGCTCCAGCGCCATGAAGAACGTGTTCACCGACCCCCACGTGCCGGTGGCCAGCGTCTTGAACCCGCCCGAGCCCTCGTCGTTGGTGACCGTCCACGACGGGATGCCCATCGAGTTGCCCTTGCAGTTCTTGAAGGAGGACGCGGACGGCGCGGAGTAGCCGGCGCCGACGCTGATGCCGTCGCCGATCTTCATGCCCTGCTTGAGCGCCGTGAGGAGCGTGAACGTCTTGAACGTCGAGCCCGCCTGGAAGCCGACCAGCCCGCCGTGCCGCACGTCGGCCACCGGGTTGTACGAGATCTCGTCCTTCTTGGTGTCGCTGCCGAACGGCCTGCTGGCCGCCATGGCCCTGATCATGCCGGTGCCGGGCTGGACCAGCGCCTCCGAGGCCAGCGCCCGGTCGGAGGCGTGCACGTACTTCTTGACGGCCTTGTCCGCGGCGACCTGCGCCTTGGGGTCGAGGCTCGTGGTGATCCGCAGGCCGCCCCGGCGGAACGCCTCCTCGCGGGCGCGCTGCGTCTTGCCGAACGCCTTGTTCGTCAGCAGCTCGTACCGGACGTACTCGCAGAAGTACGGATACGAGCTGGCCTGGCAGCCGTTGGGCTGGCGGATGCCCTTGTAACCGAGCTTGGCCGTCTTGGCCTCCGCCGCCTGCTCGGGCGTGATCACGCCGAGCTCCGCCATCCGGCCGAGCACCGTGTTGCGCCGCTCCAGCAGCAGCTTGCGCGCCTTCGCACCGGTGGCCGGGTCGGTGAGGTTAGGGTTCTGGACGGCGCCGGCCAGGGTCGCCGCCTGCGACAGGTTCAGCCGGGCCGCGGACACGCCGAAGAAGCGCCGGGCCGCCGCCTCCACACCGTTCGCGCCCGCCCCGAAGTAGGCGATGTTGAGGTACTTGGCCAGGATCTCGTCCTTGGTGTACTTCTCCTCCACGCCCATGGCGTAGCGCAGCTCGTTGAGCTTGCGGGCGTAGCTGGCCTCCAGCGCCTTCTCCTTGCCCTCCTCGGTGTCGGCCGAGTTGAGCAGCACCTGCTTGACGTACTGCTGGGTGATGCTGGAGCCGCCCTGGCTCACGCCGCCGGAGCTGAGGTTCTTGGCCAGGGCACGCACGGTGCCCTCGATGTCGATCGCGCCGTGCTGGTAGAAGCGGTCGTCCTCGATGGCGACGATCGCCTTGCGCATGATCTCGGAGATCTGGTCCAGCCGCACCACCTTGCGGTCCTGGGCGAAGAACTGGGCGATCCGGCCGCCCTTGGCGTCGTACACCGTGGACGCCTGCGGCAGCGGCGGCTCCTCCAGCTCCATCGGCCGCAGGCCGAGCTCCTCGGCCGCCGAGACCACCACCGCGCCGGAGCCGCCCACGGCGGGCAGCGCGATGGCCGCGACCAGGACGCCTGCGGCCACCGCCGCACCGGTCAGGCGGACGAGGCCTGTCAGCCGGGCATGGCTCCGCGTGGTGTTCTCTTGGGGCATGGCGGTCATCCGACCACAACCGGCTCCGCCTGTCCAAGACTGCGCCACCGGCCGCGTCATACGGAACCTGATATCACCGCAGCTCGTGGGCCGCGATCTTCGGTGGTTGCGGCTGTTCTGGTAGGTATGGCGGATGCGCATCAAGCCGTGGGCCGCCGTGGCGGCGGCCGTCCCCCTCGCCGCGGGCTGCGTGTCGGCCCCGCCCGCCGCCGCCTCCGCCCTCCCCTCCGCGTCCGCCGCTGCGGCGGTCTCCCGCACGTCGGTGGTGCCGCCCGTGGTGCCGGCCGGGACCACGGCCGCCTGGGTGGTGTTCGACCGGAAGGCCGGTGGCACGGGGCGGATCGTGGCCACCAGGAACGCCCACCGGGCGTTCCGCTCGGCCTCGGTGGTGAAGATCCTGCTCGCCATCGACTACCTGGAGTCCCGCAGGACCGTCGCGCCGGCCGACGCCCGCCTGCTGAAGATCATGTTGCGCTCCAGCGACGACGACGCCGCCTCGACGCTGTGGGACCGGGCCGGCAAGGGCGCCGTCATCACGCGGCAGGCGCGCCGGCTCGGGCTGTCCGACACGGCTCCGCCGCCCGCCTCCAAGCCCGGCTTCTGGGGGTACACCTCGCTCAGCGCGTACGACGTGGTCCGCGTCTACCGTTACCTGCTCGACCGGGCCGCGCCGCGGGTCCGCGACACGATCCTCGGCCATCTGCGGGCCGCCACGCCGTGCGGCAGCGACGGCTTCGACCAGTACTTCGGCATCCCGCGCGCCGTGCCCCGGCCGTGGGCGGTCAAGCAGGGCTGGTCGGGCTTCGGGTCGGTGCCGCCCGTACGCTGCGCCGCCTCGTCAGCACCCCCGGCGACCCACGCCCCGTCGGCCTCGGCCGTGACCCTGGGCGGGCCGGACTCGGCCGTGGCGCAGGGGGCGCCGGCCTCGGTCCCGGCCGCGGCGCAGGGGGCCTCGGCCGTGGCGCGGGACGCTTCGACCTCAGCCGGGCCGCTGCGCGCCCGCGGCTCCGGGGTGCCGGACCTGGGACGGCCGGTCCTGCACACGACCGGCCTGGCGGGCAAGGACGACAGGTACGTGCTGGCGGTCCTGACGGCGCACCCGGCGGGCGGCACGTGGAGCTCCTCGGTGCGCCGCGTCACGCGCCTGACCGCGGACCTGTACCGCGGCCTGAGCTGAGGCCCTCCCCGCGGGCGGCCGTCACGGGGAGCGCGCGGGGTCAGCGGACGCCGGCTGCGTACGCGGCGTAGACCTTCTTCGGCACGACCATCCGCCACGCCTCGACGACCAGCTCCCGCATCTCGTCGAGGTCGATGGCCGCCATCCGGACGAGCACCCAGTGATACCGCAGGTCGCGCTCGTCCGGCATCAGGAACGTGTCCGGCTCGGCGGCCACCAGCGCCTCTCGCTCCTCCTTGGGGAACGCGAAGCCCATCACGGTCTCGTCACGCGAGAACGCGACGTAGACGATCGACCCCACCCGGAACTTCACCCGATCCCTGATGAGGTGCTCCGACGACCGGGGCAGGGTGGACGCGAGCCGCCGTACGTCCTCGACCGTCACCATGCCACCCACCCTAGCGACCCCCACCGACAATCCACCCGACAATCCACCCGACAATCCACCCGACGATCCGCCCGTCGATCCACCCGCCCCGACGCCGGCGGCCGCCGCGACGGCCGGACAGGACCGGAGGGGGCGGCCGGGGCGTCGCCTTCCTCTGATATCTCGTATGACGAGACGAATCTTCTCTCATCATGAGACAGCAGCTACGGTTGTCGCGTCGGGCCGGTCATGGGGCCGGACGGGGACGAAGGAGTTCTGATGGACGCCGTATACACGCACGGCCACCACGAGTCCGTGCTGCGCTCGCACCGGTGGCGCACCGCCGAGAACTCGGCGGCGTACCTGCTGCCGTGGCTGAAGCCGCACATGACGGTGCTCGACGTGGGCAGCGGGCCGGGAACCATCACCGCCGACCTGGCGTCCAGGGTGGGGCACGTGACCGCGTCCGAGGTGACCCCCGAGGCGCTGGAGATCACCAAGGCGGAGCTGGCCGCCCGCGGCGTCGCCAACGCCGGCTTCGCCGTGACCGACGTGCACGCGCTGGACTTCCCGGACGACACGTTCTGCGTCGTCCACGCCCACCAGGTGCTCCAGCACGTGGGCGACCCGGTGCGGGCGCTGCGCGAGATGCGGCGCGTGGCCAAGCCCACCGGGTTCGTGGCGGCGCGCGACAGTGACTACGCGGCCTTCACCTGGTACCCCCGGGTGCCGGCGCTCGACGACTGGATGGCCCTCTACCAGCGGGTCGCGCGGGGCAACGGCGGCGAGCCGGACGCCGGGCGGCGGCTGCTGTCGTGGGCGCGGGCGGCCGGGTTCGAGGACGTGACGGCCACCTCGTCCACCTGGTGCTTCGCCACGCCGGAGGACCGCGCGTGGTGGGGCGGCATGTGGGCGGAGCGCGTCCTCAGCTCCGCCTTGGCCGACCAGGCCCTGGCCACCGGCGCCGCCACCCGCGACGACCTGCGCCGCATGTCCGACGGGTGGCGCGAGTGGGCGGCGGCCGAGGACGGCTGGCTGTCCGTCCTGCACGGCGAGATCCTCTGCCGCGCCTGACCCCCCGCCACCCCCGGCTCGCCGCAGCTCCACCCGGTTCGAGCGCCGGGCGGGGTGGCGATTCGGGTGAGCTTCCAGATTTCGGAACGATGGTCTAATATCCGGAATATGTCCGACGTGGTGACCGGCCTTGCCGACGCGGCGAGCGACGCCGAGCCCCGGCTCGTCGGAGCCGATCGTGTGCTGGCGGTGCTGGCCGAGCTGGCCCGGCATCCCGACGGGATCGCCCTGGAGGAGATGGCGCGCGCCGTGGCCAGCCCCAAGCCGACCGTCCACCGTGCCCTGGCCTCGCTGCGCCGCGCCGGGTTCGCGTCCAGGAACAGCCACGGCCGCTACGTGCTCGGCGACGAGTTCCTGCGGATGGCCTTCGAGCACCACGAGGCCCGGCCGGACCACGTCAGGATCACCCCGGTCCTCCAGGCGCTGTGCGAGCGCTACGGCGAGACGGCGCACTACGCCGTGCTGGACGGCGCCTCGGTCGTCTACCGTTCCAAGCTCGACCCGCCCGCCGGCGCGGTGCGGCTGACCTCGGTCGTGGGGGGCCGCAACCCGGCGCACTGCACCGCCGTCGGCAAGATGCTGCTCGCCGACGCCCTGCGCGACGAGGACGCGGTACGCGGCTGGGTCGCCGGCCGGCGGCTGGAACGGCCCACCGAGCGCTCGATCGGCACGGTCGGAGAGCTGCACGCCGAGCTGGTCCGCATCCGCGAGCAGGGCTACGCCGTGGACGACCAGGAGAACGAGCCCGGCGTCAACTGCGTCGCGGTCCCGGCCTACCTGACCTCGCCCACGGTGCCCAGCGGCGCCGTCAGCGTCAGCGGCCTGGCCTACCGCACGCCGCTGCGGCGGCTCGTCGACGACCTGCCCGCCATCCAGGCCATCGTCTCCGGCAGGCGGGCCACATGACGCCCACCCCGGCGCACCGCACGACGCCCATCCCGGCGCCCATCCCGGCGCCCGTCCCGGTCCACCGCGCGCCGCCCGGCCAGGCGCGCCGCGTGACGCCGTCGTCCCGATCCTGAACCCACGGAGAGATCACCTTGTACCTCATGCGCATCGGCGCGCCCGGCGCCGAGAAGCCCGTCGTCCGCGTGGACGACGCCCGCTACGTCGACGTCTCCGACCTCACGCCCGACTTCGACGAGAAGTTCTTCGGCGCGGGCGGCGCCGCTCTGCTGGCCGGGCCGGTGGCCGAGCGGATCGCCGCGGGTCACACCCGTGAGTTCGCCGGCGAGCGCGTGGGCCCGCCCATCGCCCGCCCGCACCAGATCCTCTGCATCGGCCTCAACTACAGCGACCACGCCGCCGAGACCGGCCAGGCCGTGCCGGACGAGCCGATCCTGTTCACCAAGTCGCCCAACACGCTCGTCGGCCCGTACGACGACGTGCGCATCCCGCGCGGGTCCACCAAACCCGACTGGGAGGTCGAGCTGGGCATCGTGATCGGCAGGCGCACCTCGTACCTGGACTCGGTGGAGGAGGCCGCGGCCGCCATCGCCGGGTACTGCGTCGTCAACGACGTCAGCGAGCGGGCCTTCCAGATGGAGCGCGGCGGCCAGTGGTCCAAGGGCAAGTCCGCCGAGACCTTCAACCCGGCCGGCCCCTGGCTCGTCACCCCGGACGAGATCGCCGACGTCAAGAACCTCGGCATGTGGCTGGACGTCAACGGGGTCCGGCGGCAGACCGGCACCACCAAGACGATGATCTTCGATCCGTACGTCATCGTCCATCACCTGAGCCAGTTCATGGTGCTGGAGCCCGGCGACCTCATCAACACCGGCACCCCGCCGGGCGTCGGCATGGGCTTCAGGCCGCAGGTCTGGCTGCGGCCGGGCGACGTGATGGAGCTGGGCGTCGAGGGACTCGGCAGCCAGCGCCAGAACGTCGTGGGCCCGAGATAGGACCCCGGTCGACACGGCGACGAGAACCACCCCTGGAAATGAGCACGACTGTGACCGACCCTGAACCGCGGCGGCTGCGCGCCCCCGACCCCGCCGTCCTGGCGGCCGTGGAGAACGCCGTGCCGGCGATCACCCGGTCACGGGCGAGCGACCGGCTGGGCATGGCCCACGACGCCTCCCACTACCTGCTCACCCCGCAGGCCGTCCTGGTGCCCGAGAACGCGGGGCAGGTGGCCGCGCTGATGCGCACGGGCCTGCCCCTGACGTTCCGCTCCGGCGGCACCAGCCTCAGCGGGCAGGGGGTCAGCGAGCACCTGCTGGTCGACACCCGGCGGCACTTCCGCGACATCGAGGTGCTCGACGGCGGCGCCCGCGTGCGGGTGCAGCCGGGCGCCGTGCTGCGCCAGGTCAACGCCCGGCTCGCCCCGTACGGCCGCAAGCTGGGCCCCGACCCGGCCAGCGAGTCGGCGTGCACGATCGGCGGCGTCGTCGCCAACAACTCCAGCGGCATGACCTGCGGCACGCACGCCAACACGTACCAGACCCTGGAGTCGATGGTGCTGGTGCTGCCCAGCGGCACCGTCGTCGACACCGCCGCCCCCGACGCCGACGCCCGGCTGCGGGCGCTCGAACCCGAGCTGGCCGAGGGCCTGGAACGGCTGCGCGACCGCGTCCGCGGCGACGCCGGCTCGGTGCGCCGCATCACCGGGCAGTTCTCGTTGAAGAACACCATGGGGTACGGGCTCAACAGCTTCCTCGACCACACCTCGCCCGCGCAGATCCTCGCCCACCTGGTCATCGGCAGCGAGGGCACGCTCGCCTTCGTCGCCGAAGCGGTCCTGCGCACCGTCCCGGCGCACCGCCAGGCCGCCACCGGCCTGCTCATCCTGCCCACGCTGCGCGCCGCGACGGCGGCGCTGCCGCGGCTCGTCGCCGCCGGCCCCGCCGCCGTCGAGCTGCTGGACGCCGAGTCCCTGCGGGTGGCGCAGACCGACCCGCGGGCCGACGACGTCCTGCGCGCGCTGACCGTGGACCGGCACGCGGCGCTGCTCGTGGAGTGGCAGGAGTCGGACGTCGACGTGCTGGCCGAGCACGAGCGCGCGGCCGGGCAGGCGTTCGCCGAGCTGGAGCTCGCCGCCCCGGCGCGGCTGAGCAGGGACACCGGCGGCCGCGCCGCGCTGTGGCACATCCGCAAGGGGCTGTACGCCTCCGTCGCCGGGGCCCGCCCCAGCGGCACGACGGCCCTGCTGGAGGACGTCGCCGTCCCCGTGCCGGCCCTGGCCGACCTCTGCGACGACCTGACCGAGCTGTTCGCCAAGCACCACTACGAGCGCAGCGTCATCTTCGGCCACGCCAAAGACGGCAACCTGCACTTCATGCTCAACGAGCGCTTCGGCGCGGACCTGGAGCGCTACGCCGACTTCACCGAGGACATGGTCGCCGCCGTCCTCGACCGCGGCGGCACGCTCAAGGCCGAGCACGGCACCGGCCGCGTCATGGCGCCGTTCGTCCGCCGCCAGTACGGCGACGAGCTGTACGACGTGATGCGCGAGGTCAAACGGCTCTGCGACCCCGGCGGCACGCTCAACCCCGGCGTCGTCCTCACCGACGACCCGCGGGCCCACCTGCGTGACCTCAAGACCGTCGTCACCGTCGAGCCCGAGGTCGACCGGTGTGTCGAGTGCGGCTACTGCGAGCCCGTCTGCCCCAGCCGCGACCTCACCACCACCCCGCGCCAGCGCATCGTGCTGCGCCGCGAGCTCGCCGCCGCCCACGCCCGCGGGGACCACGCCCTCGCGCGGGAGCTGGAGGAGGAGTACGGCTACGACGCCGTCGACACCTGTGCCGTGGACGGCATGTGCGCAACGGCCTGCCCCGTCCTCATCAACACCGGAGACCTCACCAAGCGGCTGCGCGGCGAGCGGCACGGCCGCGCCGCGCAGGCGGGCTGGAAGGCCGCCGCCGATCACTGGGGCGCCGTGACGCGCACCCTCGACCTGGCGATGGACGTGGCCGGGGCCGCGCCGGCCGGGCTCGTCGAGGGCACCGCACGGGCCGCCCGCGCGGTCGCCGGGGCCGACGCCGTCCCCCAGTGGAGCCGCGACCTGCCCAAGGGCGGAACCCGGCGCAGGGCCGCACCCGCCGCCGGCGCCGACGCGGTCTACGTGCCGTCCTGCCTGAACACCCTGTTCGCCCCGGCGGACGGCGGGCCGGGCGTGATGGCCGCGCTGCTCAGGCTCGCCGAGCGGGCGGGCGTGCGGCTGCACGTGCCCACGGACATAGCGAGCCTGTGCTGCGGCACCCCGTGGTCGTCCAAGGGCTTCACCCGAGGCCACGACGTGATGGCCCGCCGCGTCCGCGACTCGCTCGCGGCGGCCACCGGCGGGGGAGGCATCCCGGTCGTCAGCGACGCCGCCTCCTGCACCGAGGGCTTCGAACGGCTCGCCGCCACGGCCTCGCCCGCCGCCCAGGTGCTCGACGCGGTGACGTTCGTGGCGGACCATGTGCTGCCGGGCCTGCCCGAAGGCCGCCGCCTGGCCTCGCTCGCCCTGCACCCCACCTGCTCCTCGACCCGGCTCGGCCTCGACGCGGCCATCCGCCGTGTCGCCGAGGCGGTCGCCGAGCAGGTCGTCGTCCCCGACGGCTGGCAGTGCTGCGCCTTCGCCGGCGACCGCGGCCTGCTCCACCCGGAGCTGACCGCCTCCGCCACCCGGGCCGAGGCCGCCTCGGTCACGAGCGGCGACTTCACCGCCCACGCCTCCGTCAACCGCACCTGCGAGCTGGGCCTGACCCGCGCCACCGGGAAGCCCTACCACCACCTCATCGAGCTTCTCGACCAGGTCACGGCATGACGCAGCCGCATGGTCACATTCCGAGGGTGCGGGCGCGCTGCCACCGGGGGTCGCGGTAGAGGACCACGTCGGTGCCGGCCAGCAGCTCGTCGGGGGCCGACAGCATGGTGATCTCGCCGTCGGCCTGGAGGGCCAGCAGCAGGTCGCGCACCCTCGGCCCCACCGGGAGGCGGCCCGCCTGGACGCCCAGCCCGGCGCGGACCGCGTCGGCCACCTCTGACAGGTGGAACGGCCCGTCGAAGCCCGCCACGACGTCCCGGACGACGCTCATCGTGATGAGCTGCTCGGCTTCGGTGTGGGCGAGCTGCCAGATGACCTGCTCGCGCCGCCGGCCGGTAGCGGCGCACGACGTGCAGCCCCGGGTCAGGCCCGGCGCGAACCCCGGCGCCACCTGCTCCTCCGCGGACCCCAGGCAGACGGTGCACTGCCCGGTCTCGGCGGCGTGCACCTCGGCGCTCATGCGGGTGGGCAGCTGCTCGCCGCAGTCGCAGACGTGGGCCTCACCCAGGATGGCGGCGGCGGGGGGAGTGATCGTGTGCTTCGTCATCGCCGCCGACTCTACCCGCGGCCCGCCCGGTCCGCGCCCGCCGTACGGCGCCTAGCCGCGGACGGAGGCCAGGCCGTGCAGGCGGCGGAGGGCCTTGCGGGCGGCGGCGGAGACGCGCTCGTCCGGGTGGTGGTCGATGAAGACCCGGAGCACCTGGGCCGTCCACGGATGGTCGCCCAGCGCGAACAGCGCGAGGGTCGCGGCCTGCTCCTCCGCGTCCATCCCCATCGCGATCGAGGCGATCACCTCGTCCGTCTCGCCGCCGAACTCCAGCAGCGTCGCCGCCATGTCCACCAGCGCCCACGCGATCTCCTCCGGCGGCGAGGGACGCTCGTCGCGGCCGAGCCGCGCGGCGATCACCGCGCCGAGCCGCGGCGTCTCCATCAGCCGGTCCAGCACCCGCCTTCCCTCGTCGCCGAAGTCCGTGGCCAGCAGCTCCACCCCGACGGCCCGGCTCAGCGGGCTGGCCGTGGCGAGCGCGGCGCCGACCTCCTCGGCCGCCTCGCCCCGGTCCTTGCCGGCCAGCCAGCCGGTGAGCTCCTCCAGCCGCTCCGGCTCCGGGTACGAGCGCAGGCCCAGCAGCAGCGCGGCGGCGTCCCGCGCCGCGAACGCTCCCATGACGGGAATGTCCTGCCCGGACGCCTCGCTGATCAGGCCCCTCGCCGCCCAGGACCCCAGGGGACTCAGCACGTACGGCTCCGCGTCGGCCGGGTCGCTCTCCGCCCTGCGTCCCCGCCTGCCGGTCACGGCGGGCTGCCCATCCTGTCCGGGCCGCCGGACCAGCCCCAGCGCGCCCAGGACGCCGGGCGGGCCGGCCAGCCGCTCGCGCCGCATGAACATGCGGACCAGCACCAGGAACACCTGCTCCTCGCGGGTGACGACGTCACGGCACACCTCGGCCCACGTCTGGAGCACCCGCCGGTCGTCCCCCTCCCGCAGCACCTCGGCCACCCGGGCCCCGGCAGCCTCGTCGAGCAGCGTCCCGGTCTCCGGGTCCCCGGCGGGAAGCGGCTCGTCGCCGGTACCGGTCCCGTCCGCCGGCTCCGCCGCGCGCAGCAGCGCAGCCGCCAGGGGAGTCGTCCGTACGGCCGCGGCCAGCTCGGTCTCGGAGGGCAGCCGGACCGGCGGCTGGAGGGGCAGCGTGTCGTCGTCGTTGGTGGCCACGGCACTCATCCTGACGGACCCGTGGCCCGCTGTGGCCACCGCCCCGCATCCGAACCGCCGGACGGGTGACGCCGTACCCGCCGGAAAGCGGCAGAGCGCCCACGCCGGCGCCGTCGTCGTGCTGTCGGACCGGCTCGCGAGGACCGGCTCGCGAGGACCGGCTCGCGAGGACCGGCTCGTGAGGACCGGCTCGTGAGGACCGGCTCGCGAGGACCGGCGTCCGCTGCCTCGGCACGGTCAGGGCCTCACGGGGACAGGCGGGCGCGCGCCTCCTCCACCTGGCGCAGCACGGCCCGGGCGCCGCTCTCCTCGGCGAGCGCGGCCGCCTCGCCGGCCAGCGCCGCGGCGTCCCCGAGCCGGCCCTCGTCCACGGCGACATGGACCAGGCCGACGAGGTTCGCGGCGACGCCGGCCAGGAACCCCGCCTCCCGGCGCAGCCGCGTCGACTCCTCCAGCCGCTCCCGCGCCTCGCCCAGGCGGCCCGCGACATGCGCGGCGATGCCCAGGTGACGCGCCGCGTAGGACGCGGTCAGCCCGTCGCCGGCGGCCACGGCCAGCTCGTACGAGCGCTCCAGCAGCGGAACCGCCGCGTCGTGGTCGCCCCGGACGACCTGGTGGTACGTACCGAGCCAGAACACCGCCTCGGCCTCGCCCCGCGCGTCGCCGAGCGAGCGGCGCAGCTCGGCGGCCCGCCGGAACAGCGGCAGCTCCTCAGGGTCCTCCTCACGGTCCCGCAGGTACCGGCCGTGCGCGGTCCGGCCGCGCGCCAGCGCGAGGTCCGCCTCGACCGCGTCGAGCTCCTGGTCCGCCTCGGCGAGGGCGCCGGCGTCGTCCCGGAAGACGGCGTCCTCGTAGAGCTCCCTCGCCCGCTCGATCCGGCTCTCCGCACCCATGACGCCGCCTTCCCTGCCATCGACCCTGTCATCGAACCTGTCGGACCCGGATTCGCACCGGGGTCATGGTAGATCCTCGCGCGGGCGGGTAGGCGGCGACCGTGAGCAGGGACGGATCAGAAGAGGCGACACTCGCGGCGCTGGCCGCGAACGTCGGGATAGCGGTGTCCAAGTTCGTGGCGTTCTTCTTCACGGGCTCGTCGGCGATGCTGGCGGAGGGCATCCACTCCACCGCGGACTCCGGCAACCAGTTGCTGCTGATGCTGGGCCGCAGGCAGTCGGCGCACAAACCCAGCCGGGCGCACCCGTTCGGCTACGGGGCCGTTCGTTACTTCTACGGCTTCCTGGTGTCCGTGGTGCTGTTCTTCGGCGGCGGCCTGTTCGCCCTGTACGAGGGGTACGAGAAGATCATCCACCCGCATCCGCTGGAGAGCTGGCCCTGGGCCATCGGCGTCCTGCTGGTGGCGATCGTCATGGAGGGACTGTCCCTGCGCACGGCCGTACGGCACTCCAACGAGGTGCGCGCCGGGCGGTCGTGGGCCCGGTTCGTCAAGGAGGCCAAGGCCCCCGAGCTGCCCGTGGTGCTGCTGGAGGACACCGCCGCGCTGGCCGGGCTGGCGTTCGCGCTCGCCGGCGTGACGCTGTCGCTCGTCACCGGCAACACCGCGTTCGACGGCATGGGGTCGGTGGCGATCGGCCTGCTCCTGGTCATCGTGTCGTTCACGCTGGCGCGGGAGACCAAGAGCATGATCATCGGCGAGGCCGCCTCGCCCGCGGTGCTGGGCGCGATCGAGGACGTCCTGCACAGCGACCCCTCGATCCGCTCGTTCACCGAGCTGCGGACGCTGCACCTCGGGCCCGACGACGTGCTCGTCGCCGCCCGCGTGATCATGCCCGCCGAGCAGGGCGTGAATGAGGCGTCGCGGGCCCTGGCCGACACCGAGCGGCGCATCCGCGACCGGGTCCCGCTCGCCACCACGATCTACCTGCAGCCGGCGGCCCCCTCCTGACCGCCGGCGCCCCGGCCGGGGGGTTGCGCCGGGCGTCCGCGCGCTGATCTGATCGAAGGGTGAGCGCTTACGACGCCGTCTACCGGCGCAGCATCGACGACCCCGAGGGCTTCTGGGCGGAGGCCGCCGCGGGCGTCGACTGGGACGTGCCGCCCGCGACCGTCTTCCGTGACGGCCGGTGGTTCCCCGACGGGCGGCTCAACACCTGCTTCAACGCCGTGGACCGGCACGTCCTGGCCGGCCACGGCGACCGCACGGCCCTGATCCACGACAGCCCCGTCACCGGCGCCGTGCGCGCCTACACCTACGCCGAGCTGCTCGACGAGGTGGCGCGGACCGCCGGGATGCTGCGCGACCTCGGCGTCGGCGCCGGCGACACCGTGGTCGTCTACATGCCGATGGTGCCCGAGGCCGTGATCGCGATGCTGGCCTGCGCGCGGCTCGGCGCCGTCCACTCCGTGGTGTTCGGCGGGTTCGCCGCCGCTGAGCTGGCCGTCCGCATCGACCACGCCCGCCCGGTCGTGGTGCTGTCGGCCTCGTGCGGCATCGAGCCGTCCCGCGTGGTCGCGTACAAGCCGCTGCTCGACGCCGCGCTGGAGCGGGCGGAGCACCGGCCGGCCCACTGCGTGATCCTGCGGCGTCCGCAGGAGCCCGCCACCCTGACCGAGGGCCGCGACCTCGACTGGGCCGCCACCGTGCGCGACTCCGAGCCCGCCGGCTGCGTGAGCGTCGCCGCGACCGACCCGCTGTACGTCCTCTACACCTCCGGCACCACCGGCGCCCCCAAGGGCGTCGTGCGCGACAACGGCGGCCATGCCGTCGCGCTGCACTGGAGCATGGGCAACGTGTTCGGCGCCGCGCCCGGCGAGGTGTTCTGGGCCGCCTCCGACGTCGGCTGGGTCGTGGGGCACTCCTACATCGTGTACGCGCCGCTGCTGGCGGGCTGCACGACTGTGCTGTACGAGGGCAAGCCGGTCGGCACGCCCGACCCGGGCGCGTTCTGGCGGGTGGTGGCCACGCACGCGGTGCGAACCCTGTTCACCGCGCCGACCGCGATCCGGGCCATCAAGAAGGAAGACCCCACCGGGGATTTCGCCAAAAAATGGGATTTGTCGAGTCTGCGGTATCTCTTCCTGGCCGGAGAGCGGCTCGACCCGAACACCTACCACTGGGCCTCCGGCCTGCTGGGCGTCCCCGTCATCGACCACTGGTGGCAGACCGAGACCGGCTGGCCCATCGCGGCCAACTGCGCGGGCCTCGGCCTGCTGCCCGTCAAGCCGGGCTCGCCGACCAAGCCCGTCCCCGGCTACGACGTGCGCATCCTCGACCCCGCCGGCGAGGAGTGCCCGCCCGGCGTGGAGGGCGCGGTCACCCTCCGCCTGCCGCTGCCGCCCGGCACGCTGCCGACCCTCTACCACGACGACGCCCGCTTCGCCGAGTCCTACCTGTCCCGCTACCCCGGCCACTACCTGACCGGCGACGGCGGCTACGTCGACGAGGACGGCTACCTGTTCGTCATGGGCCGCATCGACGACGTCATCAACGTCGCCGGCCACCGCCTGTCGACCGGGCAGATGGAGGAGGTCATCGCCTCCCACCCGGACGTGGCCGAGTGCGCGGTGATCGGCGTGGCCGACGACCTCAAGGGGGAGCTGCCGGTCGGGTTCGTGGTGCTCAAGGCGGGCGCGGACCGCGACCCGGCCGACGTCGAGCGAGAGGTCGCCGCCCTGGTGCGCGAGCGCATCGGCCCGGTCGCCGCCTTCCGCAGGACCGTGGTGGTCGGCCGCCTGCCCAAGACCCGCTCCGGCAAGATCCTGCGGGGCACCATGCGCGACATCGCGGCCGGGCGCCCCTACCGCGCGCCCTCCACGATCGAGGACCCGGCCGCGCTGGACGAGATCTCCGGCGCCCTCTGACCGGGCCCCCGGAAGGAACCGTCAGGGCTCCGACGGCAGCTCGACCGTGATGGTCAGGCCGCCCTCGTCGCGCGGCCGGGCCACCACCGTGCCCCGGTGCGCCTCCGAGATCACCCGCACGATCGACAGCCCCAGGCCGCTGCCCCGGTCCGAGCGCAGCCGGTCGCCGTGCAGCCGCCGGAACGGCTCGAAGATCGTCTCGATCTCGTACGACGGCACCTGCAGGCCCGTGTTGGCCACCACCAGCTCGACCCGCTCGGCCCGCTGCCGCGTCGTCACCCACACCTCGCCCTTGGGGTGGTTGTGCCGGATGGCGTTCTCCACGAGGTTCTGCACCAGCCGCTCCACCAGCACCGCCTCGCCCGTGGTCGGCGCGCTGTCGAGCAGCCGGTGGATCGTCACCTCGCGATCGGCCGCCTCGTCGGCCGCCAGGTCCAGCACGTGCTCGGCCACGTCCGTCAGGTCGAACGGCCGCCGGTCCAGCACCGCCTGCTCGCCCTCGGCCAGCGCCAGCAGCCCGTCGATGAGCCGCTCGTGGCGGGCGTTGACGAGCAGCAGCGACTCGCCGAGCCGCTTGACGTCGTCGGTGGCGTCGGGACGGCGCACCGCCACGTCCACCAGCGTCCGGTTGATGGTCAGCGGGGTGCGCAGCTCGTGGGAGGCGTTGGCGACGAAGCGCCGCTGGCCGTCGAAGGAGCGGGCCAGCCGGCCGAGCATGGTGTCGTAGGTGTCGGTCAGCTCCTTCAGCTCGTCGTGCGGGCCCTCGTACGCGATGCGCTCCGTCAGGTCGTGGTTCTGCGCGACCCGGCGCGCGTTCTCGGTGACCGCGGTCAACGGCCGCAGCACCCAGCCGGCGGCCCGCCAGCCACCGGCGAACGCGGCGCCCGCGGCGGCGAGCGCGGCCAGCGCGCCGATCGTGCGCACGTTGGCCAGGGTGTCGCGCTCGTAGACGGAGCGGACCTGCATGACCCGGTCACGGGCCACCTCGTAGTAGTCGTCGAACCGGTAGAACCCCCGGCCGCCCTGCACGTTGATGTACCTGGGCGTGATCAGGCCGTTGCGGTACTCCAGGCTCTGCCGCACGGTCAGGTAGAGGCCCGTCACCACGAGCGCGGACAGCAGGGCCGTGACCCCGGCGCAGGCCAGGGCGAAACGCAGGCGCATGCTCATGGGATGCGGTACCCCGCTCCCGGCACGGTCTCGATGACCTGGGGCTCGCCCAGCTTCTTGCGCAGCTTCATCATCGTCGTGCGGACGGTGTTGGTGAACGGGTCGATGTTCTCGTCCCACACCTTCTCCAGCAGCTCCTCGGCGGAGACGACGGCGCCCCCGGCGCGCAGCAGCTCGGCCAGCACCCCGAACTCCTTGCGCGCCAGCGGCACGTACCGGCCCCCGCGGAACACCTGCCGGTGCGCCCAGTCCAGCCGCACGCCGGCCCGCTCCAGCATCGGCGGGTCGGCCTTCCTGGCGCGGCGGCCGAGCGCGTGCACCCGCGCCACCAGCTCCTCGAACGCGAACGGCTTGGGCAGGTAGTCGTCGGCGCCCAGCGACAGCCCGGCCACGCGCGAGCGCACGTCGCCCGCGGCGGTGAGCATGAGCACCCGTACCAGCCAGCCCTCCTGGACCACGCGCGAGCACACGTCGTCGCCGTGCACCAGCGGCAGGTCCCGGTCGAGGATGAGCACGTCGTAGTCGTGCACGCCCAGCCGCTCCAGCGCGGCGTCACCGTCGTAGGCGACGTCCACCGCCAGCGCCTCCCCGCGTAACCCCTCCGCGATCGAGTCGGCGAGCATCCGCTCGTCCTCGGCGATCAGAACACGCACCTGTTGCCCCCATGTGACGCGAAAACCCCGGAAGTATCGCCCAACGGGCGTAACGCGGGCATAACCGAATTCGGTGATCCTCACGTTAGCGCTCGCCCGCTGGACTGCCTTCCCTATGGCCGGATCCGCCCGGTCCGTCCACGGGGAGGACACCCATGGCGACCGCGTTGGCGGCGTCCCTTCGCTCGCGCGTGCCCGGAGCGCCCGTCAGCGGGCGGCACCAGGGACATCTCCTCTTCTGCCTCGCCCTCATGCCGGCCGCCGCGCTCCGGGTGCTCGTCATGCTGGGGTACGACACCGCGCAGCTGTACTGGTACGACTCGTTCACCTACCTGGACACGGCCGTGCACATGCGCCCGCAGGGCGCCTTCCATCCGGCCGGGTACCCGTGGTTCCTGTGGCTGCTGCGGCCCTTCCACAGCGTGGAGCTGATCGCCGGCGTGCAGCACGCGATGGGTCTCGGCGTGGGCGTGATGATCTACGCGCTGCTGCGCCGCCGGTCGGTCCCCGGGTGGGGCGCCACCCTGGCGGCCGCCCCGGTGCTGTTCGACCCGTCGTTCCTGCGGCTGGAGCACGCGATCCTGTCCGACCTGCAGGTGATTTTCCTGCTGGTGGCGGCGCTGCTCGCGGTGATGTGGCGCGAGGAGGTCTCCACGCGCGCCGCCGCCCTCGCCGGCCTGCTCATCGCCCTGGCCGGCCTCACCCGCACGGCCGCGGCCCCGCTGCTCGGCGTCGTCGTCCTCCACCTCCTCCTCCGGCGGGCGGGCTGGAGGAGGGTCGCCGCGGCGGCCGTCGCCGGGACCCTGCCGCTGGTCGCGTACGCCGGCTGGTACGCCCAGCACCACGGCCGGTTCGCGCTCAGCGGCTCCGACGGCGTCGCGCTGTGGGCCCGCACGATGACGTTCGCCGACTGCTCGCTGATCCAGCCGCCGCCGGAGGAAGCCGTGCTCTGCCCGAACGGCACCGTGGCCGACGCCGCCTCCGAGTACGTGTGGGCCCCCGGCGCGTCGCTGAACCGGCTGCCCGGCGACCGGTTCTCCCACAACGACCTGGCCCGCTCCTTCGCGCTGCGCGCCATCGCCGCCCAGCCGCTCGACTACCTGCGGGAGGTGGCCCGCGACACGGCGCTCGCCTTCACCTGGGAGCCCGTGCGCCATCCCCGGCGGATGAACCCGACGACGTCCTTCCCGCGCGGCTCCTGGCCGCTGCCGGAGCGGCAGCCGCTGGTCGGCCAGGTCCGCCGGGAGTACGACACGGACATCCACGGCATGAGCTCCGTCGAGCCGTACGCCTCCGTCTTGGCCGCCTACCGCTATCCGTGGTTCCTGCACGGCACGGTCTTCGGCGTCGTCCTGCTGGCGGGCGGCCTCGGGGCGGCCGGCCTGGGGGAGGGCCGCCTCAGGCGGACCGCTCCCGGTGCGGCCGGTCGGGGAGAGGCGGAGCGCCGCCCGGCGGTCCTGCCCTGGGCGTTCGCGGTGTTCCTGCTGGTCGCCCCGGTGGCCGCGCTCGACTTCGACCACCGCTATGTGCTGCCCGCCGTCCCGGTGGCCTGCGTCGCCGCCGCGCTGGCGGTGACCCGGGCGGCCCGGACCCTCCGGACGAGGCGGAGGCGGCGGCTCAGCGGGGGCCGGTGAGGCGGACGTCGCCCTTGGCGGACAGCACGAACACCTGCCAGTTGTAGTACGCGTAGAAGCTGCGCGGATCGCGCCGCATCTGCCGGGCGTGCGCGAGGACCGCGTCCACGTAGTTGCCGGAGTGGTTGTAGGCGAACAGCGCGCGCCGGTAGTCGCCCGGAGCGCCCGACGCCTTCAGGTAGTTGGCCGCGCCGAGCACCGCGTCGCGCGCGTCGTGCACGTCGCCGCCCAGCCCGTACTGCCCCCACGTGGCCGGCATGAACTGCATCGGCCCCTGGGCCCCGGCCGAGCTGGACGAGGTGACCCGGCCGAACTTCGTCTCCACGAGCATGACCGCCGCCAGCACCTCCCACTCGACGCCGAACCGCTTCTCGGCCCGCGTCATGTAGCCGCGCAGCCGCTCGGCGGGCAGCGGCTCGGTCAGGCGCATCTGCTTGCGGCGGGCGGCGCTGATGGGGCGGGCCAGGGACAGGAGGCTGCCGACGGCCTTGGCGTTGTCGCGCGCCTCGGCGGCCAGCCGCGCCGGCAGCCGCTCGGCCGTGCGCCGGGCCAGCGCGGCGTCGCGGGCCAGCACCCGGTAGACGCGCTGCTGGTGCAGGGAGAGCAGCACGACGTCCTGGGGCGGGCGCTCCTGGCCGGCGCGGGTCCAGCGGTCGATCGCGGCGTACAGGGCGGTGCTGGTCTTCTCCAGGGCGGCGGCCAGCTCGGCCGGGTCGGTGGGGATGCTCGCGTCGGGTGCGGGCACGTCGGCGCCCGCCGCGGCGGGCGGGTCGTCCCCCCGCTCCTGGCCGGTGCCCGGCGCCGCCGGCTCGGGGGTGGCGCCCGGGGGAGCCTGCCGGGTGGCGCTCTGGGCCGGCGGACGGGGCGCCGCCGCCCCGTCCGCCACGCCGGCGCAACCGGCGAGGACGACGACGAGAGGTGCCGCGATCATGACGTGGGCGGATCTCATAACGTCCTACGGTAGCGCCCGGATGATCGCCGCGGCGTGACGCGACGCCGGGCGGGAGAAGCGCGGGGGTTCGCTTGGACTGTCCTTCGCGAGGCTGACATTCGGGCGGATTGTTCCGTAGTATCCGGACATCACGAGCGTTGGGGGCGCCAGGGTGCCAAGGCTGAGCGTGGGTGTGGTCGTCGAGCCGGGAGTACCCCCGGAGATCGCCGGAATGCTGCGCGCCAACGCCCCTCTGCTGACCCGCATCAGGTCGGGCTGGGTTCCGCCCGTCTCCGCGCCCGCGCCGCGCCGCCGCAGCCCCTCCAGCGTGGCGCTGCTCGCCACCACCCCCGTGGTGCTCGGGCTGATGGCCTGGCTGCTGGACACCCCGGCCGCGCCCGCCGGTTTCGTGCTGCTCGGCGCGTTCATGCTGGTCGTCCTCATCAAGACCACGACCATGGGCGAGCTGCCGGAGTACGACCGGCCGTACGAACGCGGCGTGTACGAGCAGGCGCGCCTGCACCACGGCCGGTTCCTGCTGCCCGTCGACTTCGACGAGGAGGCCCGCGCGGTGCTGGGCCGCGCCCAGCAGGCCATCGGCGGCGTGCTGCGCTCCCACGTCAACGCCGAGGGGCTGCTCGACGGCGCGCGCAACGGGGTGCTGCTGCCCGAGCAGGAGTGGGAGATCGCCCGGCTGCTCGCCAAGCTGTCGGCGCTGCGCTCCGAGCACCGGGAGCTGCTGGGCCGGGGTGTCGCCCCCGAGGTCGCGGCCGTGGTGGAGCCGCTGGAGCGGGCGCTCGCCACCAGCGAGGCGGCGGTGGTCGCGCGCGTCGAGGCGCTGGAACGCTACGCCCGTCACGTCGCCGACGCCGAGCGCGCCTACCACGCGCGCGAGCAGATCGAGGAGCTGCGGGCGCGCCTGCCGCGCTACGAGGAGCTGCTGGCCGAGTCGGGCGCCGACGCGTTGTCCGTCCCGGAGATCGAGCGTCTCGCCCAGGACGCCGACCAGCTCGAAAGCGTCTTACGCCGCAGCGTCAGCTCCGCCCACGAGGCCTTCCGCTACCTGGAAGGCTGACCCGACCCCCATACCCCGACCCCCCACGCCCGGCCCCCACACCCCGGCCCCCGACCCCCGGACCCGTGGTGAGACCCGCACCCCCGGGACACGGCCTGTCAGGCCGGCGGCGTCAGGCGTGCCAGTGGGCCGTCTCCAGCAGCACGTCGCACAGCGCGTCCGCCGCGTCCACGCGGCCCAGCTTGCGCGACGCCTCGGCCATGCCCGCGCGCAGCCCGGGGTCGGCCAGCAGCGGCATGAGCTCCGCCAGCAGCATGTCGGCCGTCGGGTGCGGCTCCAGCAGTGCCCGCGCCGCGCCGGCCGACATCAGGTAGCCGGCGTTCTTGCGCTGCTCGTCGCCGCCCGTCGGGATGAGCGGGACCAGGACCGACGGCTTGCCGATGGCCGTCAGCTCCGACACCGTCCCGGCGCCGCTGCGCGAGATCACCACGTCGGCCGCGGCGAACAGGTCGGCCAGCTCCGAGCCCACGTACGGCACCGGGTGGTAGCGCTCGGCCAGCTCCGGCGGCAGCTCGACGGCCCGCATCTCCTCGATCCAGGCCGGCCCGCACTGGTGCACCACCTGCGCGTGCGGCAGCAGCCGGGGCAGGATCTCGGCGAGCAGCGTGTTGATCTGCCTGCTGCCCTGCGCGCCGCCCGTCACGTAGATCATCGGCACCTCGAACGTCAGCCCGAACAGGTCGTACGCGGCGGCCCGCTTGCCCTGCAGCAGCTCCGGCCGGATTGGGTTGCCGGTCACCACGGCCCTGCCTCGCGCGGAGGCCGGCAGGTACTCCAGCGACGACTCGTGCGACAGCGCGATCCGCGTCGCCAGCCGGGCCAGGATCCGGTTGGCCAGGCCCACGACGGTGGTCTGCTCGTGCATGACCAGCGGCCGGCGGATCAGCTTGGCCGCCACGCCGATCGGCACCGCCACGTACCCGCCGGTCGAGAGCACCACGTCGGGCAGGTAGCGGGCCGCGTGCCCGATCGCCTGGGCCACGCCGACCGGGATGCGGAACACGTCGGCGATGTTGGTGCCGAGCTCACGCAGGTTGGGCCGGCGGCGCAGCTTTCCCGTGGTGATCGCCTTGAACGGGATGCCGTGCTCGGCGGTGATCCTGGCTTCCAGCCCGTTGGCGGTGCCCACCCAGAGCACGTCGTGCGGCACCTGGCGGCGCTGCACGGCCGTCAGGGTCGTCAGGGCGGGATAGGTGTGACCTCCGGTGCCGCCGCCGGTGATCAACAGTCGCAGGGTTCGTGACATGCGATCAGCGTATGGCCGTCCGGGCGGAACCCGTACTTTCACCCCCGCGTCCACGCGGGGGCGGCGTCGCTCCGCGCGCCGCAGGCCGGTAGCGTCATGCACATGCGACTCGGCGTGCTGGACATCGGCTCGAACACCGTCCATTTACTCGTCGTCGACGCCCACCGAGGCGCCCGGCCCATCCCCGCCTACTCCCACAAGGAGGAGCTGCGCCTGACCGAGCACCTCGACGAGCGCAACGAGCTGTCGGCCGAGGGCATCGAGCTGCTCGGCGCGTTCGTGGAGGAGGCCCTGCAACTGGCGGAGGACAAGGGCGTCGAGGACTTCGTGGCGTTCGCGACGTCGGCGGTGCGCGAGGCCGCGAACGGCGAGCAGGTGCTGGCCCGCATCGACGAGCGCTGCGGGGTGGACATCGAGGTGCTGTCCGGCCGCGACGAGGCCCGGCTGACGTTCCTGGCGGTGCGGCGCTGGTTCGGCTGGTCGTCGGGGCGGCTGCTGGCCTTCGACATCGGCGGCGGCTCGCTGGAGATCGCCGCGGGCGTGGACGAGGAGCCGGACGTGGCCGTGTCGCTGCCGCTGGGCGCCGGCCGGCTGACGCGCGACTGGTTCACCGCCGACCCGCCGCCGCCGGAGGAGGTGCGCGCGCTGCGCCGGCACGTCCGCGCGGAGATCGCCCGCACGGTCCGCGACGTGGTCCGGCACGGGGAGTCCACCTGCGCGGTGGCGACCTCCAAGACCTTCAAGCAGCTCGCCAGGGTGGCGGGGACGGCCCCGTCCAGCGAGGGGCCTTACGTCTCGCGCTCGCTGTCGCGCCAGGACCTGGCCCACTGGGCGGGCAAGCTGACGACCATGGACACGGCCTCGCGGGCCGCGCTGCCGGGCGTGTCGCCGGGCCGCGCCGCTCAGCTGGCCGCCGGGGCGCTGGTCGCCGACGCGGCGATGGACCTGTTCGAGGTCGAGCGCCTGGAAGTCTGCCCGTGGGCGCTGCGCGAGGGGGTCATCCTGCGCCGCCTGGACCATCTCCCCAGCCGCCGGGAGCTCCCGCCCTCCTGACCTGCGGCGTTCCCGAGGCCGGACGAGAGGGAGCAGGACGCCGTCGCCTCGCGGAAAGCCCGATCTATCCGGAACCGAAGGCTTAGAGCCCATTCAGCGGGGAAAGTTTGGCCGAATGTTGGCACTACTCGGCGCGATCGCCTCTCTGGCGATCACCTGCTCCCTCGTGTTCCTGGCGGTCCTGCTCATCTCGGTCGTGGTCCTGGTGACCCTCGGCCTCATGGCCGGGCTGACGGCCAGACGGTGGCCGGCGCCGGCCACCGGAGCGTCATAGCGAGTTGTCCGTGCCCCGCACGGCCTGGTGGGCGTGGTGGGCGGCGAGTCCCGAGTCGGGCATGAACGGCCGGGCCGCCGCCCCTGGCGCGAAGCGCAGCCGCTTCTCCAGGCACACCACGGCGCCCTTCTCGCGCCGGTTGGTGAAGCGGACGTCGTCGGCGAGCGCCCGCATGATCTGCAGGCCGCGGCCGCTCTCGGCGCTGTCGGACGCCTGGCTCACCTTGCGGGGATCGAATCCGCCGCCGGTGTCGATGACCTTGATCGTGCACAGGTCGTCGCGGACTCCTGCGCTCACCGTGTAGTCGTCGCTGGGCCCGGCGTGCCTGATCACGTTGGAGCACGCCTCGCTGAGCATGAGCTCGATGTCGTCGCGGATCTGCGGCTCCACGCCCAGAGTCTTGAGGCTGGCCTCGAGAATCTGTCTGATCAGGGGGACGCTCGCCGCATCCCTGGGCAAACGGAGCGCGATGGTTGCCTCCACTGTCTACCTCCCCGTCTGGATGCGTGCCTGGAGACCTGCCCGGGATCGTGGACCCCAATCGTCCCTATGGCTTCAGGAGATCCTTCCTATGGCTCCAGGAGCCTGAGCGCGACCTCCAGGGACGCCGCGTTGATCTCCTCCTCCGACACCGACTCCTCCTGGGGCATCCACTTGCCCGCGTGCAGCGCGAACAGCGCCATGGAGTGGGCGATCCGCACCGCGAGCGGGTCGTCCGGGTCGCTCAGCTCGTTGACCAGCTCCAGCATCGTGTCGCGCAGGCGCAGCAGCTTCGGGTGGTCGCGCAGCGCCGTCTGGTTGCGCTCCATGAAGCGGGCGACCTCCAGGTAGCGGGGCTTGCGCAGCGCCTCGGCGTAGCGCGTCACGATCTCGCGCCGCGCCTCCAGTGTCCTCGGCTGGCTCCTGGCCCACGCCAGGACCTCCTCGACCTCGGCCACGCGCAGGTCGGCCAGGCTGGCGACGATGTCGTCCTTGGTCTTGAAGTGGTAGTAGAGCGCCGCCTTGGTCACGCCGAGCTCCTCGGCGATCTCGCGCAGGGAGGTCGCCTCGTAGCCCTGCTCCGTGAACAGCCTGAGAGCGATCTCCTGGATACGCGTCCGGGTGTCTTCCCGCAAAGTGCACCTATTTCGACTTGACGACCGGCAAGTAAGTATCTACCTTAATGCAGGCTTGCCGGTCGGCAAGTAAGGAAGATCTTTTACTCCGGGGGTGTGCTTATGGAAGAAGCAGGAGGGCGCCGCCGAGAGGTCATGGTGGTCCTGCCGGGACTGATGCTGGCGATGATCCTCGCCATGCTCGACAACATGATCGTCGGTACGGCGATGCCCCGGATCGTGGGTGAGCTGGGCGGACTCCAGCACCTCTCCTGGGTCGTCACAGCGTATGTGCTCGGCACCACCGTCTCCACTCCCATCTGGGGGAAGATCGGCGACCTTTACGGACGCAAGACCATCTTCCTCGTCTCCATCGTCATCTTCATGATCGGGTCGGCCCTGTGCGGCATGGCCGGCTCGTCCGTCCTCGGCGGCCCCGACGGGGGCATGGCGGAGCTGATCGCGTTCCGAGCGCTCCAGGGCCTCGGCGCGGGCGGTCTCATGGTCAACGTCATGGCCATCATCGGCGACCTGGTGCCGCCCCGCGAGCGCGGCCAGTACCAGGGCATCATGGCCGGCGCCATGTCGCTCGCCATGATCGCCGGCCCGCTCGTCGGCGGCTTCATCACCGACCACCTCGACTGGCGCTGGGCCTTCTACGTCAACCTGCCCGTCGGCGCGATCGCGCTCGCCGTGCTGGCCGTCAAGCTCCACCTGCCCAAGCACCGCAACAAGGTGCGCATCGACTGGATCGGCGCGATCCTGCTGTCCATCAGCATCACCGCCATGGTCCTCGTCACGACCTGGGGCGGCAACGAGTACGACTGGGGCTCCTGGCAGATCCTCGGCCTCATCGGCGTCGCCGTCGTCACGCTCGCCATCTTCATCCCGGTCGAGCGCGCCGTCGCCGAGCCGATCATGCCGCTGCAGCTGTTCCGCAACCGCAACTTCACGCTGATCTCGGGCATCGGCTTCCTGCTCGGCTTCGCCATGTTCGGCGCGATCAACTTCCTGCCGCTGTTCCAGCAGATGGTCCAGGGCGCCACGGCCACCAACTCCGGCCTGCTCCTGCTGCCCATGATGGCCGCGGCCATGGTGGTGTCGCTGTTCGTCGGCCGGGCCATCACCGCCACCGGCAGGTACAAGATCTACCCGCTGATCGGCGGCGTCGGCATGGCGCTCGGCATGTGGCTGCTGTCCACCATGGACATGGACACGCCGGGCTGGCAGACCGGCGTCTACATCGCCGTGCTCGGCCTCGGCATGGGCTTCCTCATGCAGACCACCATGCTCATCGCGCAGAACAGCGTCGAGCAGAAGGACCTCGGCGTCTCCAGCAGCGCCACCACGTTCTTCCGCTCGATCGGCGGCTCGTTCGGCGTCTCGCTGTTCGGCGCCGTCTTCAACAACGGCTTCCAGAACGAGCTGACGGACAAGTTCGGCGCCCAGGCCGCCGAGAAGATCGCCAAGGGCGGCGGCCGGATGGACCCGGCCGCGCTGTCCCAGATGCAGCCGCAGATGCGGACCGGCCTGATCGAGGCGCTGGCCGGCTCCATCTCCAACGTGTTCTGGTGGGCCATCCTGTTCGCCGTCGTCGTGCCCGTGCTGGCGGCGTTCGTCAAGGAGATCCCGCTGCGCGGCGGCCCGGCCACCCCGGCGGAGCAGCCCGAGCCCGCCGTCGGCTGACCGCCGTCGTCCGGGAGCGGCCCGCCGGGCCGCTCCCGGACGCGTGGGCGGGCTCACGCGGGCGGCAGGCTGAAGATCCGGTCCAGCGCCGTCATCCGCAGCACATTGCGCAGGTACGGCGTCACGGCCACCACCCGCAGCACGGCGTCGGCCCGCTCGGCCTGGTGGTAGAGGCGGATGAGCGCCGCCAGGCCGGAGGAGTCGATGAAGGAGACCCCCGACAGGTCGATCTCCAGGCGGCGGAAGTCATCGGCCAGGGGCAGTGCCGCCAGCTCCGAGACGGTGCCGTAGTCTAGATCGCCACTGAGCGCGAGCCGCACCGTCATCGGGTCGGGTGTGGCGACCTCGATGCGCAACGGCTTCTTGTCCAGCACCCGTCCAGCTTATCGACGGAGGGAAAATGGGAGGCGAGAGCCCCGCCCGTTTCGGCACAATCCCCCCCATGGATTCCATCAGGCGCCCCCGGCCGGAGGACGCTTCCGCCATCCACGAGCTCCTGACGGCCGCCGACACGGCGGTCATCGGCCACGCCGACTGGACCCTCGACGACGTCAAGGCGGACCTCGCCGCGCCCGGCGCCGACCTCGACCGCGACGGCTGGCTGCGCCACGACGCCGAGGGCCGCCTGGTGGCCTGGGCCTGGGCGTACGCCAAGGGCCGCAGCGACCTCGTCGAGGTCGACGTCATCGTCCGCCCCGGCCGGGAGGACGTGGCGGGGCCCCTGTGGGGCACCGTGCTCGACCGGGCCCGGGAGCTGGCCAAGGAGCGCGGCCACGACGGCGTCACGGTCGACGCCGGCATCCACCGGGCCGACGAGGTCAAGCGCGCCCTCGCCGAGCGCCACGGCCTGCGGCCCGCGACCAGCTTCCACCGGCTGCGCATCGACCACGCGGGGCCGCTCGACCCGCCCGCGCCCCCGGCCGGCCTCACCCTGCACAGCGGCGAGAGCGAGGAGGCGCGCCGCGAGGCGCACCTGGTCCACCAGGGGGCCTTCTCCGAGCACTTCGGCTTCGTCAAGGTCGACTACGACACCTGGTACTCCCGTCGCTCCGCGCACCGCGCCACCGACTGGAGCCAGCTCACGGTCGCCCGGCTCGACGGCCGCCCCGCCGCGACCGTGATCGGCAACGACCAGTTCCTGTCCGACGAGGGATGCGGCTACGTCGCGCTGCTCGCCGTGCTCCCGGAGTGCCGGGGGAGGGGCCTCGGGCGCTTCCTGCTGAGGCACGCGTTCGCCGCCGACGCCGCCCGTGGCCGCCGGGGCACGATCCTGCACGTCGACTCCAACAACACCACGCCCGCCCTCGACCTCTACCTGTCGGCGGGCATGCGCACGGTCATGGTCATCGACGTCTGGCGCGCCCGCCTCTGACCCGCCTCCCCACGCGGGGGACCCGGGGACTCGGGGACCCGCGAGGGAGAGCGGGATTCGGGGGAGGAGCCGTCAGACGCGGTGGGCCGCCAGATGGTCCAGGACCGACTGGTTGGCCTCCCAGCCGTCCGGGAACTTCACCGGCACCCCGAGCTGCACCGGCTCGGCCGACGGGTGCGCGTCCAGCAGCTCCGCGATGCCCGCCCGCGCCACCACCACGCACGCGTGCCGGTGCCGCGACGCCAGCACGCACAGCCGCCCCGACTCCAGGTGGAACGCCGTCGCGTCGCGCCGCCCCGACAGCGGGTGCAGCACGATCGTCACGTCGTACTCCCGGCCCTGCAGCCGGTTGGCCGTGTCCACGGTGATCTCCGGCGGCACCCCGGCGGCCCTGATCGCCGCCACCTGGTCCCGGTGCGCCGCCCCGACCGCGATCCGCTCGGCCGTCACGGGCCGCTCGCCCTGCTCCGAGCCCGCCACCGCGCCCCGCTGGAGCAGCCGGGCCGCCAGCAGCGCCACGGCCTCCACCGCCTCGCCGTCGGTGCGGACGGTGTGCCGGTTCGGCAGCTCCAGCAGCGCCCACCCCGACCGCGCCGCCTCCTCCAGCGCCCGGTCGTGCACGGTGCCCATGCCGCCCGTGGACAGCTCCAGCCGCCGCTCGTGCGGCTCCGTGCCCGCCCGGAACCCGGTGAACGGGTAGAACGCCCGCGACACCACCGGCGCGGCCGAGGCGGGCAGCCGCCACGACACCGGCAGCCGGTGGACCGGCAGGTCCGAGTTGTGCCGCAGCAGCACCGACACGGCGCTCTGCAGCGGGTCCCACGACAGCCCCGACCAGCGGTCGCCGTCCACGATCGAGAACGGGTCGAGCTGCCCCGGGTCGCCCACGAACAGCGCCCGCTCGAACAGCCCCGCGATGCGCAGCAGCTTGTCCGAGCGCATCTGGTACGCCTCGTCCACGATCGCCCACGGCCACGTCCGGCCGGAGATCCACGCCCACTTGTCGGCGGTCGCGATCACGATGTCGGGGTCGCCGAGGTCCTGCACACGGGTGCCCACCGTGACGCCGGGCAGCTCCAGCAGCCGCAGCGGCGGGACGTAGCCGCCCGCCGACAGCCGCCCGACGGTCAGGTCCGGGTGCCGCTCGCAGATGCGCGTCACCAGGTCGTCCACCTGCTCGTTGGTCTGGGCGACGATCATCAGCGGCTCGCCGGTCGCGGCGATGTGCGCCGCCGCCCGTACGACGAGGGTGGACTTGCCCGCGCCCGGCGGCGAGTCGACGACCACGCCGCGATGCCGCGGCAGGTCGGCGAGCACGGCCCGGATGACCTGCTCGGGGCTCGGCTCGGAACTCGGCGCGGGACCCGGACCGGGCGCCTCCTGCCGGACCGGCGGGGGACTCGTCACGACCACTCCTCCAGGGCGTCCTCGTCGCTCGGCGTGTACTCCCGCGGCGGGCCGCCGTGCGTCCACGGGGTCGCCTCCGGCTCCGGCAGGGCAGGCGAGCCCTGGAAGTCGTCGGTCAGCGAGGTGTAGCAGACCCGCTCGCCCACCTCCGGAACGGACCCGGGCGCGGGCGTCTTCCCCCGCCCCATCCCCTTGGTGATCTTCACGGTGACCAGGCCGTCGCCGGCCGACACGAGCTGGGCGCCCTGGGTGCGGCGCTGCGGGGTGCCGAGCGCGGTGCCGGGCGTCAGCCGGACGGGATCGTCGGTCTTGACCACCACGATCGGGCGCAGCTTACGTGAGCGGCCCTCGCCCTCGGCGTGCTCGGGGTCGGTCTCGACGACCTCGCCCGCGAACGCCTCGCCGGTCAGCCGGTGCTCGGCCATGACCAGCGGATCGTCGTAGGCGCGCTGCACCTCGTAGGCGGCCTGGGCGCGCTCCATGCGGGCCAGGCGGGAGGCGGCGGCGACCGCGCCGTCGCGCCGGGCCTGCGGCGGCGCGCCCTCGGCGATCTGCGCGGCCATGCCGCTGAACGAGCCGCGGTCCTGCTCCCACCGCTGCGCCACGCTCGCCCCCTCCGGCAGGCCCCGCAGCAGGTCGATCGCCTGCCACATGAGCCGCCAGGTGGGTTCGAGCTGGGTGCGCAGCGCCTCGGTGATGCGCTCGGCCGAGCCGGCCTCGATGGCCGGGGCCAGCACCTCGGCGTCGAACCCCGGATCGGTCGCCGGTCCCGCGGGCGGCCACACGAGCGGGTCCTCGGCGTCGTCGCTCGGCCCGGTGGTGATCCACGCCATCAGCGCGGCCAGGTTGGCGTCCTCCAGACCGCTCTGCCCGCTCGCCCAGTGCCGCCCCAGCTCCTCGGTCGCGGCCGTCATCAGCGACGAGCCGGGGTAGGCGGCCCGCTCGCCGAAGTACGTCAGCCAGCGGCCGAGCAGCGGCACCCGCTCCGGCACCGGGTACGGCCCGTCGACCCGCCGGAAACGGGTGGAGCGGCCGAGCAGGCGGGTGAACCCGACGCCCGCCTGGTTCGGCACGACGAGCTGCGGCGCGTCGAGCACGCGCTCGTACGGGTCGGCGTTCTTGCGCTCCACCGTCTCGGTGCCGCCGAGGAAGCCCTCGATGTACGGCAGCAACTCGGCGGCCAGGTCGGCCGCCCAGGCGAAGCGCAGGTCGCGGTTGCGGGGCTGCGTCACCACGAGCAGGCGCGGCTCGTCGCGGCGGGTGCCGAGCATGGCGGCCAGCGGCGCGGCGGCCTCGCCGGACAGCTTGAGCGGGATGAACACCATGGGCCGCTCGGACAGGTGGCAGTGCCGCACGGTCGCGATGGGCTGCGCGACGCCCTCGTCGAGCGCCCGCAGCCGCGCGAGCGACGTCAGCAGGCTCACGCCGTCCACCTCCGCCGGGCCTCACGGACGGGGCTCACGCGAGGCACTCCCGGCGCAGGCGCTCGGCGTTGCGCAGCAGCCGGGCGATCTCCTCCTGCCCCTCGGCCGGGTCGCGGGTGCCGTCGGCCAGGCCCAGCGCCTCGCCGACGGAGGCCACCCCGCCCAGCTCGTCGCGCACCTGACGGCCCAGCAGGTCGCAGGCGCCCTCCTGCCGGGCCTCGTCGCGGCAGAAGAAGCACAGGTCGCACGTGGACAGGCAGTCGGGCGCGTACCGGGCGGTGGTGCGGCGCAGCGCGTCGGACAGCTCGGCCGCCGAGCGGGTGGGCAGCCCGTCCTCGCCCGGCACCAGGTCGAACGTCAGGTCCTCCGGCAGTCCCTCCACCAGCCGGTCGAGCCCCGTCATACGGGAGAGCTGCCGCTCCAGCACGGCGAGCTGCCGGCGCACGTCGACGAGCGTGGCCACGGGCCGGTTGGCGAAGTTCTCGGGGCAGACGAGGACCACGTCGTGCGCCACGCGCCGAGGGTCGTGGCCGAGCTCCCCGAGCAGCCGGCGCAGCGCCAGCACGTACACGGCCGCCTGCCGAGCCGCCGCCGCCACCGCCGACGGGTCGGCCTGGCCGTCGATCACCGAGAACGACTTGATCTCCACGATGTGGAACCGGCCGCCGAGCTGGAACGCCACCACGTCCGGCTCCAGGAACGCGGTGTGCCCGGCGATCTCCAGGCCGAGCAGCGGATGGTCGTAGAGCGTGCCGGAGTCGTGGCCGTCGCGCGCCGCCCGGTCGAACAGCGCCCGCGTGTGGGCGTGGCGCAGGTGGGCTCCGACGTTCTCGACGTCGTGGTAGCCCACCTCGGCGACCGGCAGCTCCAGCAGCTCGCGCAGCATCCGCAGCAGCTCGGCGCACCCGTCGGCCTTCACCAGCGCCTCGAACGCGTTGCCCCGGGTGATCGCGAACGGCGACTGCCCGAACGGTGCCGGGAAGCCCAGGTGGCGAGCGGTGGCGTCCTTGTCGATGCCCGCGCCGTCCAGCAGCGCCCGCCGCGCGCAGCCGGGGTTGGCGGCGAGCGCGGCGATGGCGCGCGCGTCGTGCGGCTTCTGCGGCGTCGTGCCCCGCAGCGCGTCAAGCCGGTTCATCGGCTGCCCTTCATGTGCTCATCTGCCTGGTGCTCGTGTCGCTCTGTACTCATGTCGCTGTGTGCTCATGTCGCTGTGGCTGGTGTCGCTGTGTGCTCGTGTCGCTCTGTGCTCAGGTGGCCGCGCGGCCTGTCGCGGCCCGGGCGACGGTGCTCAGCGTAGCGGCGCCGAACAGTCGCGCCCGGTCACCGAGCTGAGCGGCCGCGCGTTTCGCCAGCTCGGCCCGGTCCCGCGTGTCGCGCCCGGCGTGTACGGCCAGCTCGGCTCGCGCCGCCTCGATCACCCGGAGCGGGTCGGGCGGGCCGAGGTCGTGGGCGGCGCCGCCCGGGATGTTGCGCGCCATCCGCGCGAGCAGGCGCTCCACCTGAGGATCCGGCTCCATCTCCGTGCCCGTGCCTGCCTCCGAGCCCGGGTCCGGGCACAGCCGCCGGGCCACCGCGACGGCGCAGGTCAGGAAGTGGACGCGGGGGCTGAGCGGGCCCACCATCCGCCGCTCCAGCGGCCACGCGCTCACCGCGAGCAGGCCGCGGGCGGGGGAGAGGCGGTCGGTCAGCGCGGCGCACAGGTAGTACGGGCGCCCGAACGGGGAGGAGGCGAACGAGCGCTCCTCGTCGCGGCGCAGGCTGGTGAGCTGGGCGCCGCGCAGGGAGCCGCCGAAGAACGCCTCGTTCACGGCCGCGATCAGCCGGGGCTGGGCCGGCACGCCGAGCAGGTCGAGCGCCTGGTGCGCCTGCTCCCGCACGGTGACGAGCCGCAACCCGCCCCCGCCGCTCCCGGAACCAGCGCCGCTCCTGGAACCACCGCGGCTCCTGGAACCCGTGACCTTCCTGGAATCAGCGCCCTTCCCGGAACCAGCGATCTCTCTCGAATCGTCGGCGGCGGGTGCCGGGTCGAGGTCGCCGGAGACCAGGGCGTCCCAGGTGCGCTCGGCGGCGCGCAGGTCGGCCCGGAGCGTCCGGGCGGCGGCCGGGTCGCGGGCGCGCATGGCCCGGCGCACCCCGGCGCGCAGCTCGTCGATCCGCCGTTCCAGATCGTCCAGCCGATCACCCATGATCGTCCAGCCGGTCACCCATGGCGCGAGCGTAACAGTAGTTCCAGTATTTCCCAGTAATTTCCCGCTATAAGCGGAAATCTAGGTCGTAAGGGCTCCGGCGGCCACCCAGGTCCGGTCCTCCGTCAGGAACCGCAGCATCCGCAGCCCCGCCTTCTCCAACGCCCGCGCCAGGTCCTCGTCCGACAGCCGCCACGACGAGGACGACTGCGTCCACACGCGCCCGTCCACCTCGTACCGCATGGTCGCGGTGAACCGCCCCGGCTCCGGCTGCTCCAGCGCGGCCAGCTCGACGGTGACGCCGTCCTCGGTCCTGCCCTGGCCCACCTCCCAGGCGTCGAGCCGCTCCGGCGGCATCCACTGGAGGAGCACGTGCCCGTCCGCCGCCACGTGGCGGGCGCACGCCTCCAGCAGCGCGCGCCGCCCTTCCGCGTCCGCGGTCTGCACGAGCTGCGAGGCCAGCACGACGGTGTCGAAGCGCCGCTCCAGCCGCAGCTCGCCGATGCGCGCCCGCACGGTGGTCGCGCCGCGCACGTGCGCGAGCATCTCCGCCGACTCGTCCACGGCCACGACCTCGAAGCCCAGCCCGACCAGCGGGTGGGTCATGCGGCCGGTGCCGCAGCCCAGCTCCAGGATCGTGCCGCCCGCCGGCGTCACGGCGGCGATGATCTCGGGCTCGCCGCGGGAGCGCTGCGTCGCGTAGAACTCCACGGGCGAGCCGTCGGGGGTGATGGGGCCCGACCCGGTGCCGCTGTTCGGTGCGATCGTCATGATGGCGACTCTAACCACCGCCGGAACCACCGCCAAGGGTACGGGGGCTTGCCGGAAACGGCCCCGCGCGTGACCCGGGAGCGCGACCATGGTGCGCGTGCCGCTACGTGGAGTGATCGGGATCGTGATCGGGACGGTGGCGGGGCTGGCCGCCCTGCCGGTCGTGTACTACCTGACCGAGGCGGGCGCCCGCGCGCTGCGGACCGCCTACACCTCCTTCGCGCCCGGGCCCGCCGGGCTCGGGCTGCTCGCGGGCGCGGCGGTCCTCGCCGCGCTGCTGCGCGGGCTGTCGCGGTCCGCCGCGCTGGCCTGCGGGGCGCCGCTGGCCGCCGTGGGCGTGCTCTTCGCGCTGCGGCTGGACCTCGCGGTGGAGCTGGCCGGTCGGCTGCCCCGCCTCCTGGCGCCCACCGGCGAGCCGCCGGGGGCGCTGGCCGGCGCGACGGGCCTGTACGCGCTGCTCGGCCTCGTGCTGGCCGCCTCGGCGGCCCTGCCGGTCCGGCCGTCCGGCCGCCTCGACCGCCTGAGCCGTCTCAGTCGCCGAAGCGCGACAGCTTCCCCTGCCGGCGGGCGTAGCCGAGAGCCCACGCGTACAGAGCGAGGGTGAACGCCAGGTAGACGACGTCGAGCGCGCCCGCCCAGGCCAGCCGGTCCCAGGGCACGGCCCCGCCGGCCAGCACCGTGCGCATGCCCTCGAAGACGTGCGAGGCGGGCAGGAACCACGACACGGTCTGGAGCGGCGCGGGCAGCACCGACACCGGGTAGAAGATCCCGGCCAGCGGCTGCACCACGAACACCAGCGACCAGGCGATCACCTGCGCGTTCTCGCCGAAGCGCAGCACGGCGGCGATGCCGACCAGCCCCAGCGACCAGCCGAGGACGAGCAACACCCCCATGAACGGCACCAGCCCCACGCCGATGGCCGTCACCCCGAACCCGTAGAGGGCGTAGGCGAGCCCGGCCATCACCGTGACCGCGACCGCCACCTTCCCGAGCGAGAACAGCACCAGCCCGGCCAGGTACTCGGCGCTGGACAGCGGGCTGACCTGCACGTTGAGCAGGTTGCGCGACCAGATGTCCTCCAGGAAGGCGATGGAGATCTCGTTGCTGCCCTTCTGCAGCACCTGCCAGAGCAGCACCGCGCCGAGGAGGAAGGTCACCACGAACGGCACCTGCTGGGTGCGCAGGAACAGCGTGACGAACCCCCACAGCAGCAGCTCCACCGTCGGCCAGAAGAAGATCTCGAAGACGCGGACCGGACTGCGGCGCAGCGCGGCGAAGTCGCGCAGCACCACGCCCAGGACGCGGCTGCGCCGGGCGGCGAGACCCAGCGGCGGCAGGCCCAGGGGAAGAGCAGGCGGCAGGGCAGGCGGAGGAGCCGGTGGGAGGGCGGGTCGTGGTGTCGTCATCCGCGGGCCACCTTCAGGAACACCTCTTCCAGGTCCTCGGCCCCGTAGCGGCCGGCCAGGTCGGCGGCGCTGCCGGAGGCCACGACGCGGCCCTCGGCCATGAAGTGGATCCGGTCGCACATCCGCTCGACCTCGCGCATGTTGTGGGAGGTGATGAGCATCGCGGCGCCGCTCTCGCGGGCCACGCCGGACAGCAGGCCGCGGATCCGGTCGCCGGCGTCGGGGTCGAGGTTGGCGGTCGGCTCGTCGAGCACGAGCAGGCGGGGCGCGTTGACCAGCGCCTTGGCGAGCTGGACGCGGGTGCGCTGCCCCGAGGACAGGTCCATCACCCGCCGCCGCCTCAGCGGGCCCAGCTCCAGCAGCTCGATCATCTCCGCCACCCGTCGCTTCGGGCGACGTACGGCGTAGAAGCGGGCGAAGACGTCGAGCACCTCCTGCACCAGCAGCGGGCCGGGCAGGTCCACGTAGCTGGCGGCGAAGTTGACCCGGCTCAGCGCCTCGATCCGGTGCCGGGCCAGCTCCATGCCGAACATCGTGATCGTCCCGGCGTCGGGCGTGATGAGCCCGAGCAGCATGTGCAGGGTCGTCGACTTGCCGGCGCCGTTGGGGCCGAGCAGCGCGGCCACCTCGCCCTCGGCCACGGTGATGCTCACGTCGTGGACGGCCGTGACCGGTCCGAACCTCTTCGCCAGGCGAGTCGCCTCCAGGATGGCCACCACTCCAGCCTGCGGCCGGTGCTCGCCCGCCCGCAACGGGTTTTCCCCGGGTCCGCAGACGGCGGGGGCCCGCCTCCACGAGGGAGACGGGCCCGGGCCGGGTCGGAGAACGGGTCAGTGCGAGGCGGAGAGGTCGAGCTCCTTGACCCGCGGGTCGCCCTCGTCGGCGAAGTAGTCGCCGCGCGAGGTGGCGTCCTCGCCGTCGGCCACCTTGGCGGCCCGGAAGGCCAGCGTGGCCAGCACCGACACCACGAGGTTGACCGCGAGGGCGAGGAAGCCCGCGTACACGGTCATCGGGGTGTCGAGGCCGAGCTTCTCCAGCGCGAACGCGGACCCGCCGAAGTGCGCCTTGCCCTTGGCCGGGTTCGGGATGAGGTACAGCATCCACACGCCCGCCGCCAGGCCGGCCGCCCAGCCGGTGATGAGGCCGCCCCGGTGGAACCAGCGGGTGTAGAGGCCGAGCGCCACCGAGGGCAGCGTCTGCAGGATGATCACGCCGCCGATGAGCTGCAGGTCGATGGAGAACTGCGGGTCGAGCAGCAGGATGCACAGCACCGCGCCGACCTTGACGACCAGCGACACCAGCTTGGACACCTTGGCCTCCTGGGCGTCGGTGGCCTGCTTGTTGAGATACTCGCGGTAGATGTTGCGGGTGAAGAGGTTGGCCGCCGCGATCGACATGATCGCGGCCGGCACCAGCGCGCCGATGCCCACGGCCGCGTACGCGACGCCGGTGAACCAGTCGGGGAACATCTGGTCGAACAGCCGCGGGATGATCGTGTTGGTGTCGGTGCCGATCGGCTTGGTGCCCGCGGCGATGGCCATGAAGCCGAGCAGCGCGATGAGGCCGAGCAGGAAGCTGTAGGCGGGCAGGGCCGCCATGTTCCGCTTGATCACGCCCCGGTTCTTGGAGGCCAGCACGCCGGTGAGGCTGTGCGGGTAGAGGAACAGCGCCAGCGCCGAGCCGAAGGCGAGGGTGATGTACTGGAGCTGGTTGGCCGCGTTGAGCGTGATGCCGTCGGTCTTGACCGGGGTCGCGTCGAACTTGGCCTGGGCCGCGTCGAAGATGGACCCCCAGCCGCCGAGCTTGGCCGGGATGTAGATGACCGCGGCGAGGATCACGATGTAGATGAGCGTGTCCTTGACGAACGCGATCAGCGCCGGCGCCCGCAGGCCCGACTGGTAGGTGTACGCGGCCAGGATGGCGAACGCGATGATGATCGGCAGGTGGCCGGTGATGCCCATGGACTTGAGCACGGCCTCGATGCCGACGAGCTGCAGGGCGATGTACGGCATGGTCGCCACCAGCCCGGTCAGGGCGATGACCAGCGCGAGCGTGGGCGAGCCGAAGCGGGCCCGGACGAAGTCGGCAGGGGTGACGAACCCGTGGACGTGCGAGACCGACCACATCCGGGCCAGCACCAGGAACACCAGCGGGTAGACGACCACCGTGTACGGCAGCGCGTAGAAGCCGATGGCGCCGGCCCCGAAGACCAGGGCCGGCACGGCCACGAACGTGTAGGCCGTGTAGAGGTCGCCGCCGACGAGGAACCAGGTGATCCAGGAGCCGAAGTTGCGTCCGCCCAGGCCCCACTCGTGCAGGCTCTCGATGTTCTGGGGCCGCCGCCAGCGGGCGGCCACGAAGCCCATGCCGCTCACGACGAGGAAGAGCACCGCGAAGACGACCAGCTCGGTCGTGTGCCCGCTCATCGCGTCATCCGGTAGACGATCGTGGTGCAGGCGACGCCGACGAGGATGAAGGCGATCTGCAGCCAGTAGAAGACCGGGAAGCCCATGAGGCGCGGCTCGTCGGCGTTGAACAGGAACGTCATCAGGGGCAGCGCGATGGGCAGGACGAGCAGCCAGTTCCAGGGGCTGCGGTCGCTGCTGGGCTGCCCGGGTTCCCGGGTTGTCACTCGACCCCTCCGTTAAGCCGTATCCGTGGGAACGGATGCATGAGCCGGTCGTCTGACCGGCTCATGACTTGGTGGTCAACGGAAGGAGATTAGCTTTACGGAGGTATTAAGCCCAATGTCGATGGGATTACGGTTTGGCCTAAATAGTGACCAAACGTCCCGGAATGTGAGACGCCGGGCGGTTCACGTCGAGCCGGCGAGGTCCACTTCCTTGACCGCGGGGTCGCCCTCGTCGGCCGTGTAGTCGGCGGGCCGGGTCCCGTCGGGCCCGTCGGCGGCCTTGGCCGCGCGCGCGATCACCGTGCCCAGGACGGCCACGACCAGGTTGACCAGCAGCGCCAGGAAGCCCGCGTAGACGGTGATCTTCGTGTCGAGGCCGAGGTTCGCCAGCGGGAAAGCCGAGCCGCCGAAGTGCGCGTGCTTGGTGGCCGGGTTGGCGATGCCGTAGAGCATCAGCAGCCCGCCGCCCATCCCGGCGACCCAGCCGGCGATGAGCCCGGCCCGGTGGAACCACCGCGTGAACAGGCCGAGCGCCACCGACGGCAGCGTCTGCAGGATCATCACGCCGCCGATGAGCTGCAGGTCGATCGAGAACTGCGGGTCGATGAGCAGGATGAACAGCACCGCCCCGACCTTCACCACCAGCGAGGTGACCTTGCTGACGCTCGCCTCCTGGGCGTCGGTCGGGTTGCGGTTGACGTACTCGCGGTAGATGTTGCGGGTGAACAGGTTGGCCGCCGCGATCGACATGATGGCCGCGGGCACCAGCGCGCCGATGCCGACCGCCGCGAACGCGACCCCGGTGAACCAGTCGGGGAACATCCTGTCGAACAGCTGCGGCACCACCGTGTTGACGTCGGTGCCGATCGGCTTGATCCCCGCGCTGATCGCCATGTAGCCGAGCAGCGCGATGAGCGCCAGCAGCAGGCTGTACGCGGGCAGCGCCGACATGTTCCGCTTGATGACGTCCCGGTTGCGGGAGGCCAGCACCCCGGTGACGCTGTGCGGGTAGAGGAACAGCGCCAGCGCCGAGCCCAGCGCGAGCGTCACGTACTGGAGCTGGTTGTTCGGGTTGAGCAGGTGTCCGTCGCCGGGCGCCGGCGTGGCCTCGAACTTGGCCTTCGCCCCGTCGAAGATCGCCCCCCAGCCGCCCAGCCGGGCCGGGATGTAGATGATCGCCACGAGGATGACCAGGTAGATGAGGACGTCCTTGACGAACGCGATCAGCGCCGGCGCCCGCAGCCCCGACTGGTAGGTGTAGGCGGCCAGGATGACGAACGCCACGATCAGCGGCAGGTCGCTCAGGAACCCGCTGCCCGCCACGCCCATCGTCTTCAGCACGGCCTCGATGCCGATGAGCTGGAGCGCGATGTACGGCATGGTCGCCACGATGCCGGTGATCGCCACCAGCAGCGCCAGCGTGGGCGAGCCGAACCGCAGCCGCACGAAGTCGGCCGGCGTGACCAGCCGGTGCACGTGCGACACCGACCACAGCCGGATCATGATGAGGAACACGATCGGATAGGTGATCACCGTGTACGGCACGGCGAAGAACCCGGCCGCGCCCGCGCCGAACAGCAGGGCGGGCACCGCCACGAACGTGTACGCGGTGTAGAGGTCGCCGCCGATGAGGAACCAGGTGATCCACGAGCCGAAGTTGCGGCCGCCCAGCCCCCACTCGTGCAGGCTGGCCAGGTCGGTGGGGCGGCGCCACCGGGCGGCCACGAAGCCCATCCCGCTGACCAGCAGGAACAGCACCGAGAAGACGACGATCTCGGTCGTGTGCGCGCTCACGGCCGCCTCCTCGTCATCCGGTAGACGATCGTGGTCGTCGCCACGCCGAGGGCGATGAAGGCGATCTGCAGCCAGTAGAACAGCGGAAAGCCGAGCAGCCGCGGCTCGTCGGCGTTGTAGAGGAGCGTCAGCAGGGGGATGACGACGGGCACGAGCAGCAGCCAGTACCAGGGGCTGCGGTCACTCTTGTCACCGGGCAAGGCGGTCTCCTTGGGCGTGAGGAGAAGCAGCTCTCGACCCCGCACCTTAGACAGGCCGGGGTTCCGGTCAGGTCACGGATCGCCGAGTGGTCGTAGCGCCGCGCCGAACGGTCGATCTCCCGGGGCCTCGTCCTGGTGCTCGTACAGCCGGGCCATGCGGGCGGCCGCCCCGGCGAGCAGGGCACGCAGCTCCGGCGGCCCGAGCACCTCCGCCTCCGGGCCGAGGCGCAGCACCTGACTGTAGGCCACGGCGACGGACTCGACGCCCAGCCGCAGGGTGCCGTCCGGCTGGAGCGAGGCCAGCGCGTCGTCCAGCGCGGCCGGGTCGGCGACGTGCCGCAGCATCCGCACCCCCGCCTCCGTCAGCCGCAGCGTCACCGTCTCGCGCAGCAGGGAGCGGGCGAAGGCCGCCGCGTGCTCCGCCCAGAACGCCGCCAGGTCGAAGCCCGGGTCCCGCTCGAACACGCCCTCGTGCGGCTCGACCTCGCCGAACCGGTCCACCCGGAAGACCAGGAACCGGGACCGGACCCGGCCGGCGAGGTACCACGCCCCCGCCTTCAGCACGAGCCCGTACGGCTCCAGGGTGCGGCGGCGCTCGCGGTAGGCGGCGGTGACCGGCCGGTCGCTCCACACGGCCCGGGCCAGCGGCGCCAGGGCGGCGGGAGGCGGGTCGTCCGGGGCGAACCAGCCGGGCGCGTCCAGGTGGAAGCGCTGCGCCGCGGTCGCGGGCGCGTCGCGCAGGCCGGGCGACAGGGCCGCCGCGGCCTTCAGCCGGGCCGTCGCCGCCACGCCCTGCAGGCCCATCTCCCGCAGCGCGGCCGGCACCCCCGACAGGAACAGCGCCTCCGCCTCGGCCCGGTCCAGGCCGGTCAGCCGGGTCCGGTAGCCGTCGAGCAGCCGGTAGCCGCCGCCGCGGCCCCGGTCGGCGTACACCGGCACGCCCGAGCCCGACAGGGCCAGCACGTCGCGGTGGACGGTCCGCTCCGACACCTCCAGCTCGCGCGCCAGCTCCGCCGCCGTCATCCTGCCGCGCGCCTGGAGGAGCAGGACGAGCGACATCAGCCGCCCGGCGCGCACAGCCGTGCCTCCCGTCCGGTCATGGGACCGCCACGCGGGGGAGCACCACCGCGGAGGGCAGCTCCGGGGTGTGGAAGACCTCGACGTCGGCCGCGACCATCGGGCCGCCGAGCCCGATCGGCCGCCCGGTGCCGGTGTTGCGGGCGATCGTCGGGTACGCGCCGGCGGCCACGTGCACGCGGATGCGGTGCCCGGCCCGGAAGCGGTGCCCGAGCGGCCACAGCTCCACCACCACCCGCCGCACGTCCCCGTCAGGGGAGTCCGGGTCTCCGGGGGAGGCCGGGCTCATGCGCCGCACGCCCTCGCACAGGTTGAGCGACCTGCCGTCCGGGCGCACGTCGCACACCCGCACCACCACGTCCACGTACGGCGTGCTGGAGCGCACGAACAGCTCGGCGGTGACGGGCCCGATCATCTCGACGTCCCGCGGCAGCGCCGGCGAGCTGTAGACCAGCACGTCGCGCCGCGCCTCCAGGCGACGCTGGTCGCGCGGCCGGGAGTCCGACAGCAGCACCGGCCCGCCGAGCACGGGGGTGGGGTGCGCGGGGTCGTAGCGGAACCGGTCCGGACCGGCCGCCCGCGGCGCCTCGGGATCCAGCCCGAAGCCCCGCTGGAGGTGCCACCGCTGCGGTGTCATGCCCGGCACCGGCCAGTCGGGGTAGTCGCGCCACTCGCCGGCCCCCGTCACGTGCACCCGCACCGGGTCGGCGCGCAGCCCGGACGCGTCGCCCATGAGGTGCGCGCGGAACCAGGCGAGGCCCTCGGCCATCGAGGTCCGCCCGTGCCGGGCGTCCACGTGGTACCACGGCCCGATCGTCAGGTACGGCCGGCGCCCCGCCCGCCGCATCGCCAGATAGTCCTTGAGCTGCCACGGCAGGAACACGTCGTACCAGCCGCTGAGCATCGTGACCGCCGCCTCCACCTGCCCGACCTTAGGGGAGAAATCGCGCTTGTCCCAGTACGGCACGGCGGGATCGGCGTGGTGCTCCAGCAGATCCTGGTAGAAGCGCAGCGGACGCCCCGAAGCGGCCACGTCCAGCTCCGCCACCGGCCGCCCCGACAGCACGGCCCGCCGCGTCAGCCGGGGCGCGGTCAGCGCCGCCGCGCCGCCGAAGGGACGCGCCATGGCGTCCGTCAGCGCCGTCCAGCTCAGTGCCGACTCCAGCGCGAACGCCCCGCCCACGTAGGCGGCGTCGCGGAACTGCGACGCGGTGATCTGGGCCGCCATGGCCTTCAGCTCCGGCCCCGCGTCGGCCGCGATGGCCCACTGCGCGTAGCCCAGGTACGACGGGCCGAACATCGCGAACGACCCGCCGTACCAGGGCTGGGCCCGCATCCACGCCAGCGTCGCCAGGCCGTCGTCGTGCTCGTCGGCCATCGGGTCGAGCAGGCCACCGGAGCCGAAGCCGCCCCGGCAGCTCTGGATCACCACGTGGAAGCCGTTGCGGGCGAAGCCCCGCCCGTACATCCAGCCGAACAGGCCCCGCCGGCCGTACGGGGAGCGGATGAGCACCACCGGCGCCCGGCCGCCACCGGCGGGCGCGTAGTGGTCGGCCATCAGGGTCACACCGTCCGGCATGGGGACGGGAAGGTCACGCTGGAGCCGCACGCGTCGCATTACCTACCAGTAACAGATGCCGCCCGGCAGGTGGAAGCCCGCGCCGCTGCCCGCGTCCGTGGTCAGCAGGGGACCTCCGAGAAGTCCTTGTAGATCGTGCGGACGCCCCAGGAGCCGCCGCCGCCTTCGCATTCCTCCACCATCTGCCCGACCACGGTGGTCCGGGAGGAGTCGGAGTAGTAGGTCGTGACGCAGTAGTTGCCGAGGCCGCAGGGCCGGGCCTGGGCGGGCGCGCTGGTGACGGCCGCGCCGGCCAGGGCCAGCACGACCGCCACGGGGAGGGACAGGAGGGAACGGCGCATGGCGAAGCCCTTCGCTGGGGGGAACCGTTGACCGGATCATGAGCCCGCCAGGCCCGGAGATCAAGGCCCGCGCCGCGGTTCGTGGTCCCGCTAGCTGTAGTGCTGGTAGAGCGGCCAGGCGGCTCGCCAGGAGCCCTTCAGTCCCCGGCACAGGAACACCGGCATCCCCTGCAGCTCGTTCTCCACGCCGACCCGGTTGTCCACCACGGCGCGCTGCTCGCACGTGGTGTACTGCCGGTACATGCCGCGCCGGCCGATGTTCACCGCCACCGCGACGGTGCCGGTCTCGGGCGGCGGGCCGTACAGGTGGAGCTGGTTCTGCCCGCTGTAGACGCGCGGGATCCCGGCCTGCGCCAGCGCGCCCTGCTCGCCGTAGCTGCCGGTCAGCACGATCGCGCGGGCCCGCTCCTCGGGCGGCAGCGTGTCCAGGATGCCCCGCACGGCGGCGGCGAACTGCGGCCAGCCGACGGACTCGCGCACCACCTCGTCGATGTCCGGGATCGGGGTGGCGGCCAGCCGGTCGGCGGGCAGCAGCGGCAGCGCGATCACCGCGCAGACCAGCCCGTTGACCACCAGCGACGCCACCGCCAGCCGCACCCGGCCGGCGCCCGCCGCCTCCACGCTCACGCAGCCCGCCGTGAACAGCAGCAGGACCAGCCCTGCCGTGTAGTCGAACCGGCCGCCGCTGAGCACGGTCAGCACCGCCGCGGCCGGGAACGCGACCGCCACCGCCCGCACCCGCCGGTCCTTCCACAGCCGCCACCAGCCGAACCCGCCGATGACCGCCACGACCGGCCCGAACAGCCCGAACTGCATCGGCACGAATATCAGCCGCTGCTCGTCGCCCTCGCCCTCGCTGAGCGCCGCGGCCATCTTGAGCTGCGGCCAGTCGTGGGTCGCCTGGTAGATCAGGTTGGGGGCGGCCAGGACGAGGGCGATCGCCGCGCCCGCCCACAGCCACGGGCTGGCCAGCACCCGGCGCGGCCCCGCGAGCAGCAGCCCGGCCGCGAGGCCCAGCGCCAGCATCGCGATCAGCAGCTTGTTGTACGTCGCCAGCCCGGCCACCACGCCGAACGCGACCCACCAGCGCGGCTCCTCCCGGCGCAGCGCCTTGATCGCGAACAGCCCGGCCGCCGCCCAGAACGGCAGGTCGAAGCTGAGCGTCAGCATCGTGTGCCCGGCCACCAGCGTGTACGCGCCGGTCGCGACGCCGAGCGCGGCCACGGCCTGGGCGACGCGCCCGCCGCCCAGCTCGCGCGTGATCAGCGTGGCCAGCACCACCAGCAGCGCCGCCGCCACGGCCGGGAAGATCTTCAGCGCGAACAGCGTGTCGCCGAACAGCGCGATCGACAGGCGGGCGATCAGCGGGGTGAGCGGGGGCTGGTCGACGTAGCCCCAGGCGGGATACTCGGACAGCACCCTGAAGTAGAGCTCGTCACGGTGGTAGCCGTACCGGTCGCCGAGCAGGAGCAGCACCGCGACCAGGCACGCCACGACGACCGTTGTCGACCGCCAGGCTAACGGGGGGCGTTCCATGATTGTCAAGCTAGCCGTTCCCCCCGCCGCGCGGACCCCTACGCCCCCCGCTATTTCACGCGGCCTTCCGGCGGGCGCCCGTCTGTCACGCCACCGGAGCGGGCGCCGAGGGGGCACGGAGGGGGGCACGGAATGCCGGAGCCCCCGCTGCGCGCCGCGTTGCATGATCTTGGGCTCGGCGGCTACCCTGGGGACATGCGAAACCGCGTCGAGCTTCAGTGGTGGCGCCGCTTCTAGGCGGCGCGAGTTTCGCACATCTTCGACGGACGGCCGCCCCGGTAGGCGGCCTTTCTCGTGTCCGCCCCCGGGTTCGGCGTTGTGGCAGTGCACTTCGACGGTCAACATCAACGGCAACATCAACAAGGGGCAAGCAACTGTGGAGACGAGCGGATATACCAGCGGTTACGTCACGGCCGGCGGCATCGGCGTCGAGCGCGAGACGCGCGAGGTGTCCGAGGACGCGCTCGAGGAGATCGTGACCGCCCTCGACGTACGGCGCGGGGGCGCCTTCTCCTCCGGCATGGACTATCCCGGCCGCTACAGCAGGTGGGCGTTCGGCTACGTCGACCCCTGCGTCGAGCTCGTCGCCAAGGGCCGCACGATCTCCGCCCGGGCCCTCAACGCCCGTGGCCGGGTCGTGCTGCCCGCCGTGACGTCGTGCCTGCTGGCCGCCGGCAAGCCGGTCGAGGAGCCGACCGCCGACCGGGTCGAGGTGTTCGTCCCCGAGTCGGAGGACCTGCTGCCCGAGGAGATGCGCAGCCGCCGGCCCACCGTGTTCAGCGCGATCCGCGAGGTCATCGCCGCCTTCCGCGGCGACGACCCGCACCTCGGCCTGTACGGCGCCTTCGGCTACGACCTGGCCTTCCAGTTCGAGCCGATCAGGCAGGAGCTCGCCCGCCCCGCCGACCAGCGCGACCTCGTGCTGCACCTGCCCGACCGGCTCGTCGTGATCGACCGGCAGCGGGAGACCTGCGTCGAGCACCGCTACGAGTTCACCGTCGACGGGGCGAGCACCCGCGGACTGGAGCGCACCGGCGACTCCACGCCCATCGCCACGCCCGCCGAGATCCCCTCCGACCCGCCGAAGGGCGAGTACGCCAAGGTCGTCGCCGCGGCCAAGGAGAAGTTCAGGCGCGGCGACCTGTTCGAGGTCGTGCCCGGCCAGCTGTTCCACGCCGTGTGCACCGAGCCGGCCGCCTTCTACCGCAGCCTGCGGCACAGCAACCCGGCGCCGTACGAGTTCATCATCAGCCTCGGCGAGGGCGAGCACCTCGTCGGCGCCTCGCCCGAGATGTACGTCCGGGTCACCGGCGAGCGCGTCGAGACCTGCCCCATCTCCGGCACCATCGCCCGCGGCAGCAACCCCGTCGAGGACGCCGAGGCCATCCGCACCCTCCTGACCAGCGTGAAGGAGGAGTCGGAGCTGACCATGTGCACCGACGTGGACCGCAACGACAAGTCCCGCATCTGCGTCCCGGGCTCGGTCCAGGTCATCGGCCGCCGCCAGATCGAGCTGTACTCCCGGCTCATCCACACCGTCGACCACATCGAGGGCCGCCTGCGCCCCGAGTTCGACGCCCTCGACGCCTTCCTCACCCACATGTGGGCCGTCACCGTCACCGGAGCGCCCAAGACGTGGGCCATGCAGTTCATCGAGGACCACGAGGCCACCACCCGCCGCTGGTACGGCGGCGCCATCGGCTTCATCGGCTTCGACGGCTCCATGAACACCGGCCTGACGCTGCGCACCGCGCAGATCAAGGACGGCCTCGCCACCGTGCGGGCCGGGGCGACCCTGCTGTTCGACTCCGACCCGGAGGCCGAGGAGCGCGAGACCGAGCTCAAGGCCAGCGCCCTGCTCGGCGCCCTGGCCGCCGTCAACCAGCCGCACGCCGTGGCCGCCGCGCCGGTCCGCGAGCAGCCGGGCCAGGGCATGAAGGTGCTGCTCGTCGACCACGAGGACTCCTTCGTCAACACCCTGGCCGACTACTTCCGGCAGGAGGGGGCCGATGTGGTGACGCTGCGCCACGGGTTCCCGCCGGCGACGCTCGACGAGGTCGCCCCCGACCTGGTGGTGCTCTCGCCCGGCCCCGGCTGGCCGTCCGACTTCGGCATGACCGCGCTGATCGGTGAGATCTACGCCCGCGAGCTGCCGGTCTTCGGCGTGTGCCTCGGCCTGCAGGCGATGGTGGAGCAGGCGGGCGGCTCGCTGGAGCTGCTCGACTACCCCGAGCACGGCAAGCGGGGGCAGGTGACGCGGCTCGGCGGCAGCGCGCTGCTGGAGGGGCTGCCCGCCGAGTTCACCGCCGCGCGCTACCACTCGCTGCACGCCAAGCGGCCCGGCGTGGTCGGCTTCGAGGCCACCGCGGTGACGTCGGACGGCAACGTCATGGCCATCGAGGACACCCGCAACCGGCGGTTCGGGGTGCAGTTCCACCCCGAGTCGATCCTGACGGCCGAGGGCGGCGCCGGCGCCAAGATCATCGCCAACGTCCTGCGCCTCTCCCGCCGCTGACCCTGCCGCCCTCCACGCGGCCCGGGCGTCCGCGACGTCCGGGCCCGCGTGGGGAACGCCGTACGGTCGGGTGGGGCAGAGGTGTGCGGAAAGCGGCGCGGCGGCCCGGCCGTACGCCCTAGAGTCTCCGCATGCTCCCCCCCGGCCTGCCCGACACGGTGCGTGAAGCGCTGCTCGCCCCGCTGGTCGACCACCACTGCGACGCCGTGCGCCGCGACGACCTGTCCCGGGCCCAGTACGAGCTGCTGATCGGCGGCGGCGTGCCCGCGCCGCCCGGCACCACGCACTTCGACACCCCGGTCGGCGTCGCCGTGCGCCGCTGGTGCGCCCCCGTCCTCGATCTGGCGCCGCACGCCCCGCCCGCCGTCTACCTGGCCCGGCGCGCCGAGCTGGGCGCCGGTGAGGTCAACCGGCGGCTGCTGGGGGCCGCCGGGGTGGCGGCGTTCCTCGTGGACACCGGCACGGAGAGCGGCGACCTGCTGCCGGCCGCCGAGATGGGGCGGCACGGCTCCGCCGCGGCCGACGAGATCGTCCGCGTCGAGCAGGTCGAGCACGACGTGGCCGAGATGGCGGGCACGGCCTCCGACTACCTGGACGGCCTGGCCGAGGAGCTGTCCGCCCGCGCCGCCAGGGCCGTGGGCCTGAGCACGGTCACCGCGCACCGCCACGGCCTCGACTTCGACCCGGCCCGTCCCAGCCGCGGGTCGGTGATCGCCGCCGCGAACCGGCGGCTCGCCGACCCCAAGGATCCGCTGACGGACCCGGTGGCGCTGCGGCACCTGCTGTGGACGTCCGTCGACGTGGCCCGCGAGCGGGGGCTGCCCCTCCAGCTACACACGGGCGCGGGTCCCGACTCCGGGCACGCGCCGCCGCACCGGACCGACCCCGCGCTGCTGACCGGCTTCCTCCAGGCGCTCCAGCCCGCCGGCGTGACCGTCATCCTGCTCCACTGCTACCCGTTCCACCGCCAGGCCGCCTACCTGGCCGCCACGTACCCGCACGTCCACGTGGACGTCGGGCGGGCGCTCACCCGCACCGGCGCCGCGTCGTGGCGGGTCGTGGAGGAGCTGCTGGAGCTGGCGCCCTTCCACAAGCAGCTCTTCGGCTCCGGCTGCTCCGGCGTGGCCGAGACCGCCCACCTCGGGGCCGTGTCGTTCCGGCGCGCCCTGGGCCGGGCGCTGAAGGAGCGGCTCGACGCGGGGGAGTGGAGCGCCCCCGACGCCGCCCGCGTCGCGTACATGATCGGCTCGGGCAACGCCCGCCGCGTCTACCGCCTCTGACGTCGGCCGGAACGACGCGCGCGGCGGTGGACGGGTGGGGCACCCCGGAGTTCGCGCCCGGCCGCCCGACCTGGTTTGCTTGGCCCGTCACATCGCCTAACCGAGCGGGGGCTCGCCATGCGCACCGTCGAACCCGAGGTCTTCATCGTCGCCCGTCCGCAGCTCGACTACGACGAGCTGGCCCGCTACCTGGGCGAGGTCGGCGGCGAGCGGTGGCTGGAGCGGCTGGATCGCGGCGACCTCGACGCGCAGAACCTCGCCGAGTTCGCCGGGCGGCTCTGCTACCGCTCGTTCGAGCCCGGCCTGAACCCCAACGTGGTCCGCATCCGCGACAACCAGGACGAGTACCTCCGCAACATCCTGGCCAGCGCCCACGGCTCGGTCCTGGAGCACGTCAGCTTCAGCTTCGTGCTGCACAACGTCAGCCGCGTCCTGACGCATGAGCTGGTCCGCCACCGGCCGGGCGTGGCCATCTCCCAGGAGTCGCTGCGCTTCGTCCGCCTGGACGAGCTGCCGTTCTGGTTCCCCGACTGGGCACGCGAGGACTCCGAGCTGATGGAGCGGGCCACGGCGGTGCTGGAGGAGCTGGAGCGCTTCCAACTGTGGATGGCCGACCACTTCGAGCTGGACGAGGAGGGCAAGCCGTTCTCCGAGAAGAAGCACCGCACCTCGTTCATGCGCCGCTTCGCCCCCGAGGGCCTGGCCACCGGCCTGGTCTGGACGGCCAACGTCCGCACGCTGCGGCACACCATCGAGGCGCGCACGGCCGTCGGGGCCGAGGAGGAGATCCGGCTGCTGTTCCAGCGCATCGGTGAGCTCATGCTGAAGGAGGCTCCGGCCCTGTTCGGCGACTACGTCGTGGAGGACGGCGCCTGGGTCCCCGGCTGGCGCAAGGTCTGAGCCCGCGTCAGGCCAGGGTGGGCAGCACGTACACCTCGGCGCCCGGTGGCAGCGCGCAGTCGAGGCTGCCGAGCCCCCGCGCGTCCTCCCCGGAGACGATCATGCTGATGTGGCGGCGGATCCGCCCGTAGTCGTCACGCAGCCGCTCCTCCAGCAGCGGGTGCGTACGGCGCAGCATGTCCAGCGCCGACCCCAGCGTGGGCGAGGTGTCGGAGTCGGCCGCGACGGCGAACACCTTCACCTCGCTCCTGCCGCTCACCCAGCGCCGCAGCGAGCTGGGGAGCACGAACACGACCATGGTCACGGGTCTGGCCCGTCGGGTGCCCATGTGCTAGAGCACCGCCGCGCGCACCGTGAGGACGTCGGGCAGGTGCCTGGCCACCAGGCTCCAGCTCTCGCCGCCGTCGGTGGAGGCGTGCACCTCGCCGTCGCGGGTGCCGAAGAACAGCCCCGCCTCCGAGGCGGTCATCGCGTCGCGCAGCACGGTCACGTGCACCGGCGGCTCCGGCAGCCCTCGGTCGAGGGGACGCCAGGTGTCGCCGGCGTCGTCGGAGCGGTAGACGCGCAGGCGGTGCTCCACCGGGGTGCGGTCGACGTCCGCCTGGAGCGGCAGCACGTACACCGTGTCGGGGCGGTGCGGGTCGACCACGACGGGGAAGCCGAAGTCGGACGGCAGGGACCCGCCCACGCCGTGCCAGGCGCCGCCGAAGTCGTCGCTGCGGTAGACGCCAAAGTGGTGCTGCAGGAACAGCCGGTGGGGCCGTGCGGGGTGCAGCGCCACCTTGTGCACGCACTGGCCGAACTCCGGGTACTGCCGCCCCTCCGGCAGGAACGGCGCCCGGATGCCCTGGTTGGCCGCCTCCCACGACAGGCCGCCGTCGGCGGTGCGGTAGAACCCGGCCGCCGACACCGCCACGCCCATCACCCGCGGGTCGCTGGGATGCGGGACGATCGTGTGCAGGCACAGCCCGCCGCCGCCCGGCTGCCAGTGCGGCCGGTGCGGATGCTCCCACAGCCCCTCGACCAGCTCGTAGGTGACGCCGCGGTCCTCCGAGCGGAACAGCGCGGCCGGCTCCGCCCCGGCCCACACAACGTCCGGCTCCGACGGCGACGGCTGGAGCTGCCAGACGCGGGCCAGCGTCGCGCCGGTCTTGTCGGGGAACGCGACCGGCGGCCGGGACGCCTCCTGCCAGGACTCGCCTAGATCGTCGGAGTACATCACCGAGGGACCGAAATGGCCGTACTCGATGCCGGCGAGCAGCCGGGGCGAGGGGCCGCGCGTGTCGATCGCCACCGAGGGGACGCCGACCGTGGAGAACCGGATCGGCTGGACCTCGAACGGGCCGCCGCCGGTAGAGCGGGCGAGGAACAGCCCTTTGCGGGTGCCGATCGCGAGCATCGCGTCACTCATTGCAGACTCCCATCGCCGCCGCCATCGCTGCGCCGTCTTCCGTGCCGTCTTCCGGCCGATCGTCCTGTGGCCTTCGCCTTTTGGGCCTGTTTTGTCGTTTTTGGTCGTCCTCTGTGCCGTCTTCCGGCCATGGTGTCACGCCGCACCCGGGGCCGCCCGGCAGTGCGGGATTCGCGTCCGGACCGTTCCCGGGGCGTGATGTGATCGCGCTGAGCAGCGGCTTTGCGCAACCCGTCACCGGCGGGGGGCTACGCGACGGCGCGGGCCGGGTACGTCCACGGGACCGGCGAGGCGCGCCCGGCGGGGGAGTCCCGGCGTGCCGACAGGGGGGAGTGTCCTGTGAGGGTGGTCATCGACCTGACGCGCTGCCAGGGGTACGGCCAGTGCGCCTACCTCGCGCCGGAGGTCTTCACGATGCACGGCGAGGAGGCCGTCGCCTACGACCCCGAGCCTGACGACGCGCAGCGCGAGCACGTCCTGCGGGCCGCGGCGGCCTGCCCGGTCCAGGCGCTGCACGTCGACCGGATGGCGATGCGGCACTGGACGGCGCCCGTCCGGCGGCTCGGCGGCGGCTCCGGAAGCGTCCGGCGCGACGGGCACATCGTGATCGTCGGCGGCTCGCTGGCCGGCGGCCGGGCGGCCGGGGTGCTGCGCCGCGAGGGGTTCACCGGCCGGCTGACCGTGATCGGCGAGGAGACGCACGAGCCGTACGACCGGCCGCCGCTGTCCAAGCAGATCCTCACCGGCCGCGCGCCCGCCGAGCACGCCCGCCTGCCCCGGCTGCGGGAGGTGGAGGCCGAGTGGATCCCCGGCAACCCGGCCACCGGCCTGGACCTGGCCGCCAAGAGCGTGCGCCTGGCCGACGGCCGCGACGTGCCGTTCGACCGGGTGCTGATCGCGACGGGCACCCGCGCCCGCCCCTGGCCGGACGAGGCCGAGGCCGCCCTTGACGGCGTCCACGTGCTGCGCACCCTGGAGGACGCCGCCCGCCTGCGCGAGGCGCTGGCGGCGGGCCCGGAGCGGGTGCTGGTCATCGGCGGCGGGTTCACCGGGTCGGAGGTCGCCTCGGCCTGCCGCGAGCTGGGCCTGCCCGTGACGCTCGTCGAGCGCGGCCCCGCGCCGCTCCTGGGCGCCCTGGGCGGCGTGATCGGCCGCATCGCCGGCGAGATCCAGCGCGAGCACGGCGTGGACCTGCGCTGCGGCCTGACCGTCACCGCCCTGGAGGGCGACGACGCCGGCCGGCTGCGCCGGGCCCGCCTGTCGGACGGGAGCACGGTGGACGCCCAGGTGGCGATCGTCGCGCTCGGCGCGGTGCGCAACGTCGAGTGGCTGCGCGGCTCGGGGCTGGCCGCCGGCGTGTGGGGCGTGGCCTGCGACGCGGGCTGCCGCGCGGTGGACGCCAACGGGCTGGTCACCGACGACGTGTTCGTGGCCGGCGACATCGCGCGCTTCCCGCACCCGGTCTTCCACTACGAGTTCATGTCGCTGGAGCACTGGGGCAACGCCGTCTCGCAGGCCGAGATCGCCGCGCACAACATGGTCAGCGACCAGGCCCACCGCTGGCCGCACCTGGCGCTGCCGGTGTTCTGGTCCAGCCAGTTCGGCGTGAACGTCAAGTCGGTGGGCGTGCCCACGCTCGCCGACCAGATCGTCGTCACGCAGGGCTCGGTGGCCGAGCGCCGCTTCGTCGCCGTCTACGGCTACCGCGGCCGGATCACCGCCGCGGTCACCTTCGACCAGGCGATCTGGCTGGAGTTCTACCAGCGGCTCATCGAGCGGGCCGCGCCGTTCCCGCCGGACTTCCCTCATGTGGACATGAGAGGCGACATGGGGCCGATGCCGGCGGAGGTCGCCGAGCGCGCGGTCGCCAGCGAGGGCGCCACCGTCGTGGTGACCGGCCATGACCCCGCCGAGCGCCGCGCCTCGCTCGTGTACGGCGAGCAGTGACCATGTCCGCGCCCGCACGCCACCGTCCCGGGAGGAACCCAAATGCCGGCAGACAGGACGTCGGACGACGTCTTCGAGCAGATCCTCGACTTCTCCAGCCGCGCCGACCCGTACCCGCTGTACGCCGCGCTCCGCGAGACCCCGGTGACACGGCGCGAGGACGGCACGTGGGTGGTCAGCACGTACCGGGAGATCGTGGAGCTGCTGCACGACCCGCGGCTCAGCTCCGATCGCCGCAACCTCGCCCACCGGCCCGAGGGTGACGCGGCCGGCGGGGCGGGCGGCGTGTCGTTCATCGGGCAGGACCCGCCCGAGCACGACCGGCTGCGGCGGCTGGCGATGCGCCACTTCGGGCCTCCGCACACGCCCGGCCGGATCGAGGCGCTGCGCCCCGAGATGCTGGCGATCACCACGGAGCTGATCGACGGCCTGGCCGGCCGCACCCGCGCCGACGTGGTCGACGACGTCGCCTACCCGCTGCCCGTCACGGTGATCTGCCGGGTGCTCGGCGTGCCGCGCGAGGACGAGTCGCGCTTCCACGCCTGGGCCGACGCGATCGTCGAGACGCTCGGCCCGGGGGAGTCGGACCGCGCCGAGCGGGAACGGGCACGGGCCGATGCGACCTCGAAGCTCCAGACGTACCTCGCCGGCCTCGCCGCGGCACGGCGGGAGTCGCCGGGCGACGACATGCTGTCGGGAATGGCCACGTACGAAGGGCCGGAGGGCGGGATGACGCCGGTCGAGGTGATCGCCACGTCCGCGCTGCTGCTGGTCGCCGGGCACGAGACCACGGTCAACCTCATCGCCAACGGCATGCTCACCCTGCTGCGCCACCCCGGGCTGCTCAAGCGGCTGCGCGCCGAGCCGGACCTGATCATCACCACGGTGGAGGAACTGCTGCGGTACGAGCCGCCGGTGCACTTCCTGTCGTCACGGGTGACGCTGGCCGACATCCCGGTCGCCGGGACCACGATCCCGGCGGGCGCGCCGGTCGTCCTCGTCCTCGCCTCGGGCAGCCGCGACCCGGCGCACGTCAGCCACCCGGACACCTTCGACCCGGACCGCCGCTACAGCGAGCACCTGGGCTTCGGAGGCGGCGTCCACTACTGCTTCGGCGCGGCGCTGGCCAGGCTGGAGGCGCAGATCGTCCTGCAGCAGCTCGTGAACCGCCTGGTGAACCCGCGCCTGGTCGAGGACCCTCCGCCCTACCGGCCCAGCGCCACGCTGCGCGGGCCGCGGCACGTGCTCGTCGACTACGACGGGGTCACTCCGGCCGCTGTCTGACGGTCCCCTCTGCGACGGTCTCTTCTGTGACGGTCTGGTCTGTGACGGCGGTCTGCTCGGTGGCGGTCCGCTCTGCGGCGATCTGCTCTGCGGCGGCCTCGCCGGTGAGGAGCTTGCCGGCCAGGGCGCGCAGTCCGGAGCGCTCGGCGGCCGTGAGCGGGGCGAGGGTCCGCTCCTCCACGGCCGCGACGACGGCCCGGCCCCGGTCGAGGGCGGCCCGGCCCGCGTCGGTGAGCGAGGCCCGGTAGCGCCGCCGGTCGCCCGGGTCGCGGTCGCGCTCGGCCAGCCCGTCCGCCACCAGGCCGTCCATCAGCCGGGCCATGTCGCTCGGGTCGAGCCCGAGCGAGTCGCCGAGCTCGCGCTGCGCCGCCGGGCCGTGGTCGGCCAGCGCCGCCAGCGCCGCGAACCGCCACAGGCTGAGCCCGGCCTCCGCGGCGAGCCCCTCCGCCACGGCGCGCCGGGCGGCGACCGCGACCTTGTGCAGCACGAACGTCGTGATCCCGAGCAGGGTGGGCGGCGGCTCCATGGCTCCCTAGTGTAGGGTTTCACCAATCATTGGTACTTACCCACTGATTTGGAGACCCTCGCCATGGACGCCCTCTACCCGCGCCTGCTCGTCCGCGACTTCGCCGCCTCGGTGGCCTTCTACCAGGCCGCCCTGCGCGACCTGCACGGAGTCGAGCCCGTGAAGGTCCTTCCCGAGGCGTCGTACGCCAACTGGGACATCGACGGGCAGGCCGGGCTCGTCCTGTTCGGGCGGGCCGCGATCACGGCCGCCGTCGGCACCTCGGACCTGCCCGAGACCCCCGCAGCCCAGGACACGTCCATGCTGGTGATGAGAGTGGACGACGTGGACGCCGCCGCCACCCGCCTGACCGGCCACGGGGCCCGGCTCGTCGCCCCGCCGCAGGGCCGCCCCGCCTGGGGTCCCACCCTGCGCACCGCCCACCTGCGCGACCCCGAGGGCAACCTCATCGAGCTCCAGTCGTACTAGCCGCCTTTACCTCACACGTCATCGCGGCCCTTCCCTCGGGTGCCGTAACGTTTGCGCCATGGGAGCGCTTGCCGTACATCAAGAGGAGACCTTCGGTGAGCTGCTGCGCGCCTGGCGCCAGCGGCGCCGGGTGAGCCAGCTCGACCTGGCGATCGAGGCCGACGTGTCGTCCCGGCACGTCAGCTTCCTGGAGACGGGCCGGGCCCGTCCGAGCCGCGAGATGGTGATGCGGCTGGCGGAGGAGCTGGAGGTGCCGTTGCGGCACCGCAACCGGCTGCTGGTGGCGGCCGGCTACGCGCCGGTGTTCCCCGAGCGGGAGGTGCGGGCGCCCGAGATGGCCGCGGTGCGGCAGGCCCTCGACCGGATCCTCGCCGGGCATGAGCCGTTCCCCGCGCTGGTCGTGGACGCCGGCTGGAACCTGGTCGCGGCCAACGCGGCGGCCGGGATGTTCATGGAGGGGGTGCCCGCCGAGCTGCTCCAGGAGCCGGTCAACGTGATGCGCCTGTCGCTGCACCCCGACGCGATGGGCGGCCGCCTGCTCAACCTCGCCGAGGTCCGCGCGTACCTGCTCAGCCAGCTCCGCCGCCAGGCCGAGGCGTCCGGCCACGGGGCGCTGGCCGAGCTGCACGACGAGCTGGCCGCCTACACCTACCCCGGGGTGGAGCTGAACGTGGCCCGCGTGCCCGGCCCGGCCGACATCCTGCTGCCCCTGCGCATCCGCCACGGTGACCGGGTGCTGTCGATGTTCACCACGATCGCCACCTTCGGCACGCCGGTGGAGGTGACGGTCTCGGAGCTGGCCATCGAGACGTTCTGGCCGAGCGACGAGGAGACCGCGGCGGCCTTCGGCCGCCCCGCCGCCGCGAGCTGACGCCGCCGCGAGCTGACGGGGCCCGGGCCGGCGTGGCCCGGTGGCGACGCCACCGGGCCGGTCCTCACCGCTCGTCGTGGACGACGTCGCGATGGACGCGGGCCGGCGGCACCCCGTCGTCCTGCAGGCGCCGGACCGTCTCGGTCACCATGGCCGCCGGCCCGCACACGTACACCTCGTGCTCGGCCCACGAGTGGAAGCGCTGCGTCACCTCCGGCAGGTGGCCGTGCATCCCCTCGTGGTCCGGGTCGCCGGAGACCACGGGCACGACCCGCAGCCACGGGAAGGCGCTCTCCATCCGGAGGAGGTCCGGCAGGTCGTACAGCTCCTCCGCGGTGCGGGCGCCGTACAGGAGGTGGATGTTGGGGCGGCGGCCCGAGGCGATGATCTGCTCCACGATCGCCTTCAGCGGCGCGAGCCCCGTGCCGCCCGCCACGCACAGCACGTCGCGGCAGCCCGGCTCGGGCGCCGCCATCGTGCCCATCGGCGGGCCCAGCGTGATCGCGTCGCCGATGCGGGTGTCGCGGGTGAGCGTGGTCGACACCCATCCGCCCGGCACGGAGCGCACGTGCAGGCGCAGCGTGTTGTCGGGGCGGGGGGCGTTCGCGATGGAGAACGGCCGCCACACCCGCGGCCAGCGCGGGACCTGCACGGTCACGTACTGCCCGGCCGTGTACGGCAGCCGCTGGCTGGGCTGGAGCGTGACCACCGCGATGTCGGGCGTGCGGCGTTCGTGGTCGATCACCTCCGCGACCCACCAGGCGGGCGACGCCCCGGCGTCCGCCTCGGCGGCCTCGATCATCAGCTCGGCCGCCGCGTTGTAGGCCGCGACCCAGGCGGCCTCGATCTCGGACGTCCAGATGTCGGCCGCGAACGTGCGCACGGTGGCCAGCAGCGCCCTGCCGATCGCGCCGTAGTGCTCGGCGACCACCCCGTACTTGCGGTGGTCGCGCCCCAGCTGGCCGAGGAAGGAGGCCATGCTGTCGGGGCTGTCGAGGCTCCATACGATGCGGGTCAGCGCGCCGAAGAGCCGGTCGCGCTGGGTGTCCATGCCCGGCGGGAACATGCTGCGCAGGTGCGGGCTCTCGGCGAACAGCCGGCCGTAGAAGTACGCGGCCGCCTTGCCGGCCACGGGCTCGATGACGGAGAAGCTCTCTTTTACCAGGCGCGGATTCAACGACATTTCCACATCAACCCCACCCCATAGCCCGGAATCGCATTCCGGTCGTGTCGTTCCACCTCCCTGACGGCTCCGGGTCACGAGCGTCCGGCGGGCCCCGGCTCGGCCGATCGCTCGGAAATCGAGTCTTACACCACCACAGGGACGTCACAACCGTTTCGCGCCGATACGGTGCGAACCCGAACTATGCGTAACGCTCTTGTTATTCTCCGCAGTCAAGGCGGCGCGCATTTCGGACGCGAAACGTGAATATGTATTGCATTCGCCTTTTCTGATTATTTCGCGGTTTGTCAGGAAGCCCTATTGGTGGCAGGGCGGGAACGGCCGGACGGATCCATCTCCGGGGGTGACGTGAGCGAAACGCCGTGCGCCATGATGGCCTGGCGGACGCCGCACCACCGGACGCCGTACCGACTCGTGCCGTACCGACTCCTGCTCGCACCTGGAGATCGCATGTCCCGACCGCTGATCGGCATCACCGCCTACTTCGAGGCCGCCCGCTGGGGGGACTGGGTGCGGGAGGCGGTCCTGTCGCCCCCGGCCTACGCCAAGGCCGTCGAACGCGCCGGCGGGGCGCCCGTCCTGCTGCCGCCCCTGTCCCCGCACACCGCCGCCGACCACGTACGCGGCCTGCGCGGCGTCGTCCTCGCCGGAGGGACCGAGGTCGGCGCCGACGCCTACGGGGAGGACCAGGACGGCCGGGCCGCCCCGCCGCAGGCCCACCGCGACCGCTACGAGGTGGCCCTGGCCCGCGCCGCGGTCCAGGCCGGCCTGCCGATCCTCGCCGTCGCCCGTGGCATGCACGTGCTCAACGTCGCCCAGGGCGGCACGCTCATCCCCTGGCTGCCCGACACGCTCGGCGACGACCGCCACGGCGAGCCCGGGGCCCGCCACTCCATCCAGGTCAGCGCGTCCAGCAAGCTCGGCAAAGCCGTGGGCGACCACGTCGAGGTGGTCGCGCCGCACGTGCAGTCCGTGCGCCGGCTCGGCTCGGGGCTGCTGGCCGTGGCCTGGGCCGAGGACCAGATCGTCGAGGCCGTCGAGCTGCAGGGCCACCGGTTCGCCGTGGGCGTGCAGTGGCATCCCGAGCGGGGCACGGGCGTCGCGTTGTTCGATGCGCTGGTCGAGGCGGCCCGCTAGGCTCCGACCATGCCGCTGAACCCTCAGGCGCGCGAGTTCCTCGCGCGCTACCGGCCGGACGACGGCGGCGGCCTGGACAGCCTGGACCTCGCCGCCATCCGGGAGGCGCGCGCGGCCGACCCGATGGCCGCGCACCGTGGCCCCCTCACCCGCATCGCCTCCGTCCGCGACGAGACCGCGGAGGGCGTGCCGATCCGGATCTACCGGGCCGACCGCGGCGACGGGCCGCTGCCCGTGCTCGTCTCCTTCCACGGCGGCGGCTGGGTGTTCGGCGGCGTCAAGCGCGACGACGCCACCGGCCGCGACCTCGCGCTGCGCACCGGCGCCGTGGTCGTCTCCGCCGGCTACCGGCTGGCGCCCGAGCACCCGTTCCCGGCCGCGGCCGACGACGCGTGGACGGTGGTGCGCGACGTCTTCGCCCGGCCCGCCTTCTACCAGTGCGACGGCTCCGTCGCGGTGATCGGCGTCAGCGCCGGCGGCAACCTCGCCGCCGTGGCCGCCTGGCAGGCCCGGGACGCCGGGCTGAGGCTGACCCACCAGGCGCTTGTCACCCCGGTGCTGGACCTGGCCGGGGACACGCCGAGCTACGCCGCGTTCGGGCGGGGCTTCGGGCTCGACGCGGCCGAGATGGCCTGGTTCGCCCGGCAGTACGCGCCCGGAGCCGACCCCGCCGACCCGCGCCTGTCGCCGCTGCGGGTGCCGTCCGTCACCGGGCTGGCGCCCGCCACGATCGTCACCGCCGAGTGCGACGTGCTCCGCGACGAGGCGGAGCGCTACGGCGAGCGCCTGACCGGGGCCGGGGTGCCCGCCGAGGTGGCCCGCTACGAGGGGGCCGTGCACGGGTTCTACTCGTTCCCGGGCCTGTTCGACCAGGCGCTGGAGGCCCGCGAGCTCGTCGCCCGCCGCCTGCGCGACGCCTTCGGCCTGGAGGGGGAGCCGTGACCGTTCCCGGATCCATCGTTCCCGGATCTCCCGTACCCGGATACGAGGCGTACGAGCGGCTGCGCGTGGACCTGCCCGCCGAGGGCGTGCTGCGGGTCACGATCAGCGAGCCCCGCAGGCTCAACGCCGTCGACATGGTCGGCCACCGCGAGCTGGCCTCGATCTGGCGCGACGCCGACCGCGACGACGCCGTGCGCGCCGTCGTCGTCAGGGGCGAGGGCGAGGCGTTCTCCGCCGGCGGCGACCTGTCCATGATCGAGGAGATGACGCGCGACCACGCCACCCGCATGCGGGTCTTCGCCGAGGCCCGCGACATCGTCTACAACGTGGTCAACTGCTCCAAGCCCGTCGTCTCCGCCATCCAGGGCCCCGCCGTCGGCGCCGGGCTCGCGGTGGCGCTGCTCGCCGACGTGTCCGTCGCCGGGCGCACCGCCCGGATCATCGACGGGCACACCCGGCTCGGCGTCGCCGCCGGCGACCACGCCGCGATCGTCTGGCCGCTGCTGTGCGGGCTGGCCAAGGCCAAGTACCACCTGCTGCTCTGCGAGGCCGTCACCGGCGAGCAGGCCGAGCGGATGGGGCTGGTCAGCCTGTGCGTGGACGACGACCAGGTGCACGAGACGGCGCTCGGCCTCGCCTCCCGGCTGGCCGCCGGCGCCCAGGAGGCCATCAGGCTCACCAAGTACGCGCTGAACAACTGGCTGCGCATGGCCGGCCCGTCGTTCGACGCCTCGCTGGCGATGGAGTTCCTCGGCTTCACCGGACCCGACGTCGCCGAGGGTGTGCGGGCGCTGCGCGACAAACGGCCCCCGTCCTTCTCCTGATCAGGTGATGTCCCCGCGGCGGTGGGTAGGCGCAGCCTCATAGGGGACAAGGAGGTCGTCGACCTGCCGAAGCGCCGGCGCTGGACGACGACGGGCCGGGTCCGCCGAGGCCGAGAACGCCGCCCCGGGGGACGGTCCGCGGCAGGTGGTCCGCGGCCGTGCACGACCCACGCGCACCGGCCACGCGCGTGGGGTGACGGCCGCACTGGGACCGGCGCCGGGGGCGCGGGAGGGTTGAGACCAAGCTCTCCCCGCACCGGGCCCGGTCAGACGCGCGGGCGGCGGGCGTGGAAGACGAACGCCGGCGGCGCGTTGCGCCACACCGTGCGGCTCGGCACCACCTCCTCGAACCGCTCGGCCAGCAGCGCTCGGAATCGGCGGGCCGAGCCCAGCGGGATCGCGTGCACGTACGAGAAGGTCGTGAAGGCGCCCGCCGGGCTCATCGCCGAGACGACGGCCCCCATCAGGCGCCGCTGCAGAGCGTCGGGGAAGGCCGCCCAGGGCAGGCCGCTCACCACCACGTCCGCCTGGCTCAGCCCGCGCGCCCCGAGCAGCCGCGACAGCTCGGCGGCGTCGCCGTGGACCACGTTCACCCCCGGGAAGCGCGAGGCCAGCAGGCTCGCCATCCGCTGGTTGAGCTCCACCGCCAGGTGCCGGCCGCGCCCGGCCAGCCGCCGCTGGATCTCCGCGGTGAACGGCCCCGTGCCGGGACCCAGCTCGACCACCACCGGCTCGCCCCGCTCGGGCACCGGGGCGCAGACGGACCGGGCCAGCCGCCGGGAGCTGGGCGCGAGCGCGCCGACCGTGACCGGGTCGCGCAGGAACTGGCCGAAGAACAGTGCGGTGTCGTTGGACATGCCTCGACCGTAGGGGCGCGGGCGACGCCGCATGATCCGCCGGAAGGACGGGGTTCCGGCCACTTGGAGGAGGCCGCATCCTCCGCGGGGAGGATCGGGAAACGGCGTCGCCCGGATAGTTTGCAGGGCATGCGTTGGCGTGGCGTGGCGCTCGATGTGCTGCTGGCGGTCTCGGGGATCGCGCTGGACCTGCTCCTGTCGGGCAAGGCGGGCGGGTTCGGCGACCTGCCCCCGGCCATGACCGTCCCGATGGCGGTGCTGGCCGGCCTGCCCCTGGGGTTCCTCCGCACCCGGCCGCCGTGGGCGGCGCTCTACCTGGCCGCGTTCCTCGTCTTCGCCGACCACGTGGGCTCCTACAGCTCCAACACCGCGCAGATGCTGATCTGCGTCGCCGTCGGCCGCGTCGCCTACCGGTCCGGGCCGGGAACCGTCGCCGCCTCCGTGGCCGCCGCCGTCCTCGCGACCGGGCTCAACCTGGCCGACGCCGGCGTCCCGGCCGCCGGCAACTGGTGGATGTACACCCTGCTCGTGCCGGGCTTCCCGGCCCTGGTCGGCGGCTACCTGCGCGGCCGCTCCAGCCGGTTCGAGCCGGGCGACATCACGCCCGACGTGCTGCTCGCCGGCGCCGGGGTGGCCGTCGGGGTGCTCAGCACGTGGACGTCGTGGGACCAGGGCTCCCTGCCGGTGTGGGTGGTCGGGCTGCTGGCCGTGTGCGGCGGCCTGTCGCTCGGCGTGGCCCGCCGGCTGCCCGGCATGGTCCTCATCTTCGAGGGCGTCCTGCTCGTCTCCGCCGACCAGTACCTCCACCAGGCCGTCAACTCCTGCCTCATCCTCTCGATGACCGCCCTCGGCGTGTTCGCGCTGCGGGTCGCGTCCTGGTTCTGGACCGCCGTCGCGTACGCCTCCGGCTGCGTGCTCGCCACCGTCGCCGTGGTCGACTCCGAGACCGAGGTCACCCCGTTCCGCGTCCTCGTGCTCATGCTCCTGGTCGTGGCGCCCATCGCGATCGGCCGTTACCTCGGCGTCCGGCAGACCGCGGCCGCCGCCGAGCGGCGGCGCGAGGAGGAGTCGGCGCGGCTGGCCCTCGCCCAGGTCCGCGCCGACCAGCTCGCCGAGCGCGAACGGATCGCCCGCGAGGTGCACGACATCGTCGCCCACCACGTCGGCGCCATGGTGCTGCGGGCCGGCGCCGCCCGCTACGCGGCCCCCGAGGGGCCGGTCGCCGACGCGCTGGCCGACATCCGCGACACCGGACACCAGGTGCTGGAGGACCTGCGCGGCCTGCTGGACGTGCTGCGCGACCCCGACGCCCGGCCCGGCCTGCTGGCCGATCCGGCCGACGTGATGCGCGAGTCCGCCGAGAGGATGGCCGCGGCCGGTCTCGTCGTCGACCTGCGCCTCGACCCGGCCGCCGACCGGGCCCCGCTCGTCGCCCGCGCCTCCGCCGCCCGCATCGTCCAGGAAGGGCTCACCAACGTGCTCAAACACGCCGGACCCGGCACCGAGGTCGTGGTCGCCCTCCCCGCCCGGGGCAAGGGACTGGCCGTCGACATCGTCAACGGCCGCCCGCCGGCGCGGGTGGAGCGCCTGCCCTCCTCGGGACGCGGGCTGGCCGGGATGCGGGAACGGGTCCGCGCCCTGGGCGGCACGCTGGCGGCGGGTCCGGGCGAGAACGGCGGCTGGCGCCTGACCGCCACCCTGCCCGGCACAAGGGACGACCCCGCCGGAACTCCGGCCGGCCGCTTCTGCGCGAAGGAGGACGTCGCGTGATCCGCGCCCAGGCGGTCGTCAGCCGCCCACCGGGGCGGCCCGGCCGGCGCCTCCTTCCGCCCGGTGCGGCCCGTGCGTCATCCCGCGGGCGGACCCCGGAATAATCCGGCAGGCTGACGACCGTCCGCGTCCCCGGCCGCCAGCATGTGGTCCACACTTCTCCAGGAAGGACCACATCATGCAGGAGACCGCGCCCGTGCCCCACGGATCCGCGCCTCAGGTGCCCGGGCCCCGGCGATCCGGACAGGTGTCCGCCGGGCTGCTGTACGGGCTGCGCATCGTCGTCGTCGCCCAGGCGGCGTCCCTGCTCGTCGCCGCCTCCCTGGCCGGCCAGGCGGTCGGGGCGGGCGAGGCGATGCGCGAGTCCCACGTCATGGCCGGGATGGTGGTCCACCTGGTCGCGCTCGTGCAGGTCGTCCTCGCCGTACTCGTCTGGCGGCCGGGACGCGGCGCCGGCTGGCCCGCGCTGGCGAGCGTGGCGCTGCTCGTCGTCGGCATGGCCCAGCACGTCACCTGGCTCTGGCTCGGGGCGCACCTCCCGAACGGGGTCGCCCTGTTCGGGCTGATCGTGGCCATGCTCGTCTGGGTGTGGTCGCCGCGGGCGGGCGTGCGCCGCTAACCTCGACCGTGTGTATGTGAAGATCTGCGGGCTCAGCGAGCCCGGGCACGTGACGGCGGCCGTCGAGGCGGGCGCCGACGCCATCGGGTTCGTGCTGACCCGCAGCCCGCGCCGCGTGACGCCGGAGCGGGCGGCGGAGCTGGCCGCGCTGGTGCCCGGCCACGTGCTCACCGTGGGAGTCTTCCGGGGAGAGGACCCGGCGGAGGTGCGCGCCGCGACCCTCGCCGCCGGGCTGCGGGCCGTGCAGCTGCACGGCCACCACCCCCACGCCGACTTCACCGCGCTGAAGGACCTCGGCCTGACCCTGGTCCGGGCCGTGGACGCCGAGGCGGACCTGCGGTGCGGCGCCTACGACGAGGACCTGCTCATCGTCGACGCGCCCCGGCCCGGCTCCGGCGAGCCGTGGGACTGGGCGGCCGTGCGGGGACGCCCCTCGGGCCGCTGGCTGCTCGCGGGGGGCCTCGACCCGGCCAACGTGGCCACCGCGATCGCCGCGGCCCGGCCGTGGGGGGTGGACGTGTCGAGCGGCGTCGAGGTGGCGCCGGGCGTCAAGGACGCCGGCCTGATCCGGGACTTCCTCGCGGCGGCCCGCGATGCGCGATGACCGCCCGCGAGGCCCGATCGCGCCCGGCCCGACGAGCGACGCCCTTTCCCCCCGCCTCCCCGGCCTGACCGCCGAGCAGGGCCTGACCGCCGAGCAGGGCCCGATCGCGGAGCAGGGCCCGGAGCTGGCGCGGGTGCTGGCCTTCACGCACGCGTTCGCCCGGCGCAAGGCCGGGCGGGTCGTGGAGGTGCCGGGCGGCTTCGCCGTGTTGAACGACCGCTACCCCGGCTCCCACGACGACAACCGCCTCGTCGTCGTGTCCCCCGCCCCGGACGGGCCCGCCCCGGTCCGGGCCGGGGAGGTGCTGCGGGCCGCCGACGAGGTGCTGGCCGGCCGCGGCCACCGCTACGTGTGCGTGGACGACGACGCGCTGGGCGCCGCCCTCGCCCCCGCCTTCACCGCGGCCGGTTACGACCACGAGTCGAACGTGGTCATGGTCTTCCGTGGCGCCCCGCCCGCCGACGTCCCCCCGGCCGAGGAGCTGACGCTGGAGGAGCTGCTGCCCGTCGTGCGCCATGACTGGCGCGAAGCCCTGCCGAGCGTCTCCGACGACGCGGTCGACCAGCTCGCGCGGCGGGTGGCGGAGCGGCTGCGCGGCGCCGACGTGGTCCGCTTCCGCGGCGTGCGCGCCGAGTCCGGCGAGATCGCGGCCCGGGCCGAGCTGTACGTCCAGGACGGGGTGGCCCAGATCGAGAGTGTTCACACGGGCACCCGCCACCGGGGCCGGGGACACGCCCGCGCCCTCATGCGGGCCCTGCTCGCCGAGGCGGCCGGCTGCGAGCCGATCTTCCTGCTCGCCGCCGAGGAGGACTGGCCGAAGGACTTCTACGCCCGCCTGGGCTTCACGGCCGTCGGCCGCACCCATGCCTTCCTGCGCGCCTGAGCGACTTACGCGGTCCGCCGCCCCGGGGAACACCGGCCGGACGGGCCCGCTGCCCGGAGATACGACGCAGTAGGGTCTCCAGCGTGAGCGAAACTTCCGCCGAGGACCGGATCTGGACGGTTCCCAACCTGCTGAGCTTCCTGCGACTCCTCGGCGTGCCCGTCTTCCTCTGGCTGGTTCTCGGGCCCCGGGCGGACGGGTGGGCCATCGGGGTCCTGGCGGTCGCCGGGTTCACCGACTGGCTCGACGGGAAGATCGCTCGCGCCTTCAACCAGACGAGCAAGCTCGGGCGGATCATCGACCCGGCCGCCGACAAGCTGTACGTGTTCGCGACCATCCTGGCGCTGCTGGTGCGGGGCGTCATCCCGTGGTGGCTGGTGGCGCTGATCCTCGCGCGTGAGCTCTTCGTCGCAGGTTTCTTCCCCGTGCTCCGCAGACACGGTTACCGGGCACTTCAGGTGCACTTCCTCGGTAAAGCGGCCATGTTCAATCTCATGTACGCCTTCCCGCTCCTCTTCCTCGCCTCCCACAACGGGTGGTATGCCGAGATGGCCCGCGTCACAGGATGGGCTTTCGCTGTGTGGGGAACAGGTCTGTACTGGTGGGCGGGCGTGTTGTACGCCGTTCAGGTGCGCCGGCTCATAACTGCGACCACAAAGGAGTGATCGGGTGAAGGCGGTCGTCATGGCGGGCGGGGAGGGCACTCGGCTGCGACCGATGACCGCCAACCAGCCCAAGCCACTGCTTCCCGTGGCCAATCGGCCGATCATGGAGCACGTGTTGCGCCTGCTCAAGCGGCACGGGGTGACCGAGACGGTGGTCACGCTCCAGTTCCTCGCCGCGCTCGTGCGCAACTACTTCGGCGACGGCGACGAGCTGGGCATGAGCCTCCAGTACGCCACCGAGGACATCCCGCTGGGCACGGCCGGGAGCGTCAAGAACGCCGCCGACCGGCTGCGGGACGACCGTTTCCTGGTGATCTCCGGCGACGCCCTCACCGACATCGATTTGTCGGATATGGTGCGTTTTCACCGAGAAAATGGAGCACTTATTACCATAGGGCTCAAACGCGTGCCTAATCCGCTGGAGTTCGGGATCGTCATCATCGACGAGGCGGGGCGCGTGCAGCGCTTCCTGGAGAAGCCCACCTGGGGCCAGGTCTTCTCCGACACCGTCAACACCGGCGTCTACGTCATGGAGCCCGAGGTCCTCGACCATGTGGCCGCGGGGGAGCCCGTCGATTGGTCCGCCGACGTCTTCCCCCGCCTGCTGGAGAGCGGCGCCCCCATCTTCGGCTACGTCGCCGACGGCTACTGGGAGGACGTCGGCACCCACGAGAGCTACCTCAAGGCCCAGGCCGACGCCCTGTCCGGCAAGGTCAGGCTGGACGTCGGCGGCTTCGAGCTGTCACCGGGCGTCTGGGTGGCCGAGTCGGCCTCCGTCGACCCCGACGCGGTGCTCAAGGGCCCGCTGCTCATCGGCGACTACGCCAAGATCGAGGCGGGCGCCGAGCTGCGCGAGTACACCGTGCTGGGCAACAACGTGGTCGTGCGCGAAGGCGCCTTCCTGCACCGGGCCGTCGTCCACGACAACGTCTACGTGGGCCCGGGCGCCCACCTGCGCGGCTGCGTCGTCGGCAAGAGCACCGACGTCATGGCCGGCGCCCGCATCGAGGAGGACGCCGTCATCGGCGACGACTGCGTCATCGAGCCCGAGGCGTACATCTCCAGCGGCGTCAAGGTCTACCCGTTCAAGACCATCGAGGCCGGGGCGGTCGTCAACACCAGCGTCATCTGGGAGTCGCGCGGACAGCGCAGCCTGTTCGGGCCGCGCGGCGTCAGCGGGCTGGTCAACGTCGAGATCACCCCCGAGCTGTGCGTACGGCTGGCCAGCGCCTACGCCACCACCCTGAAGAAGGGCGCGTACGTCGTCACCTCACGCGACTCCTCGCTCGCGGCCAGGGCGCTCAAGCGGGCCGTGATCAGCGCGCTCACCGCCAGCGCCATCAACGTGCTCGACCTGGAGGCCGCCCCGCTGCCCGTGGCGCGCTTCCACACCGCCCGCGACGCGGCGGCCGGCGGCATCGCCCTGCGCACCACCGCCGGTGACCCGCAGAGCGTGGACATCGTCATCATGGACGACCGGGGCGCCGACCTGTCGGCCGCCGCCCAGCGCAAGCTGGAGCGGGTCTTCTCCCGCCAGGAGTTCCGGCGGGCCTTCCCCGGCGAGATCGCCGAGCTGACCTACCCGGCGCGCGTCGTCGAGGACTACACCCACGAGCTGATGCGCCGGATCGACATGAGCGGCATCGCCGGCATGAAGGTGGTCGTGGACTGCGCCGGCGGGACCTCCTCCTTGGTCCTGCCGACCCTGCTCGGCCGCGTCGGCGTCGAGGTGCTCACGGTCAACGCCCGGCTCGACGACGCCTCGCCGACCGAGACGCTGGCCGAGCGCCGCCGAGACCTGCAACGCCTGTCGGAGCTCGTCAGCTCGTCCCGCGCCGCGTTCGGCGTCCGCTTCGACCCGGTCGGCGAGCGGATCGCACTGGTGGACGAGATGGGGCAGCTCATCGGTGAGGAACGGGCCCTGCTCGTGGTGCTCGACCTCGTGGCCGCCGAGCGCCGGGGCGGGCAGGTGGCGCTGCCGGTCACCACCACCCGGGTGGCCGAGCAGGTGTGCCGCTTCCACGGCGTGCAGGCGCAGTGGACCTCCACCGCTCTGGACGCCCTCACCTCGGCCGCCGCCGGCGAGGACATGATCTTCGCGGCGGACGGGCGGGGCGGCTTCGTCGTGCCCGAGTTCAGCCCGGCCATCGACGGGCTGGCCGCGTTCATGCGGCTGCTCGGCCTGGTGGCCCGCACCCGGCTGTCGCTCAGCCAGATCGACGCCCGCATCCCCGAGGCGAGGCTGCTCAAGCGCAGCGTGCCGACGCGCTGGGCGGCCAAGGGGGCGGTCATGCGCTCCGTCATCGAGGCGGTGGAGGCCTCCGCCGAGGGACAGCGCATCGACACGACCGACGGGGTGCGCGTCGTCGGCGAGGACGGGACCTGGGTGCTGATCCTGCCCGCCGCCACCGAGCCGGTCACCGACCTGTGGGCCGAGGCCCACGACATGGACACGGCCCAGGCCCTCATCGAGCGCTGGGCCCGCATCGTCGAGGCCGCCGCCTCGTGAGCGTCCCCTGTGCGTCTTCTGTGCGTCTCCGGGGCGTTTTCCGCGCGTCTCCCGGGACCTTTACGCCCGGAGACCGGGGAAGGGGCGCCTTTGGCCGGTTCTTGAGAGGAATGTCACTGCGCGTAACGGCCCCAAGGGTTCGCGCGGCGCCCGACAAGATCGTATTGTGTAAAGGCGCGGCGGCATGGACCATCAGGCGCGGACGGCGGTAACTTTGTCACCGTCCGAACCTGTCGTCCAGCGCCCCGCCTTGACCTTTGCCGTTCAGCAGCGTAAGTTGCGGCATTCGCAAACTTGAAGAGCGAAGCGAGGCGCGCCGAGCACCGTCGCCGCGTCTTCGCGGTAGGAGGCCGAGCCGATCGATGCCGAGCGTCTACTGCACGCAGTGCGGGCACGCCAACCCCGAGGATGCCCGTTTCTGTTCCCGCTGTGGGTCACCGCTGGCCAGAGCCGAGGCCGCCGGGGACACCACCTCGACGATCTCCGTAGCGGGAATCGAGGCGTACGAGGCTGAGACAGGCGACATGCTCCTCGCCGAGCGGGCGCTGGTGGAGCAGTTGCCGCCCGGCACGGCGTTGCTCACCGTGACCAGGGGTCCCAACCAGGGGAGCCGGTTCCGGCTCGACAAGGACCTCACCACCACCGGCCGCCACCCGGAGAGCGACATCTTCCTCGACGACATCACGGTCTCCCGCCGTCATGTCGAGTTCTACCGCCACCGGGGCGGCCAGTTCTCGGTGCGCGACGTGGGCAGCCTCAACGGCACGTACGTCAACAGGGAACGCATCGAGGAGGTGCCGCTGCACTCGGGCGACGAGGTGCAGATCGGCAAGTTCCGTCTGCTGTTCCTGATGCGGACCGCCGCCACAGCATGAGGGAGCGTAGCGAGCGATCCATGGACACGGCTTCGCGCGGACGCATGCGGTCGGCGAAGGAGACCGCATGAGTTCGCAGGCTGCGCGCTCGCACATGAGCATCGGGGAGGTGCTCGCCCTCCTGCGGGGCGAGTTCCCCGACGTCACGATCTCCAAGATCCGGTTCCTGGAGGGCGAGGGGCTCATCGAGCCCGAGCGGAGCCCCTCGGGCTTCCGCAAGTTCACCCACCTGCACGTGGAGCAGCTGCGCTACATCCTCACCGAGCAGCGCGACCACTACCTGCCGCTGCGGGTGATCAAGGACAAGATGGCCGAGGACTTCGGCCGCCCGCGCGCCGTTCCCGACGCCGAGCCGGAGATCCGGCTCAGCCGCGCCGAGCTGCTGGAGACGGCCGGGATCGACGACGAGACGCTCACCGAGCTGGAGGACTACGGGCTGCTCGCGGCCCGCGCCCGGCGCTACGACGAGGACGCGCTGACCGTGGCGCGCACCGTCGGGGCGCTGGCCCGCTTCGGCCTGCACGCCCGCCACCTGCGGGCCGTCAAGGCGGCGGCCGAGCGGGAGTGCGGCCTGATCGAGCAGGCGGTCGCGCCGGTGCTCAAGCGGCGCGGCCCGGGCGCCATCGGCGAGGCCGACGAGGCGGCCAGGGAGCTGTCGGCGCTCCTGCTGGACCTGCACGCCGCGTTGGTCCGCGAGGGCGTGCGCTCCGTCCTGGGACGCTGACTCCAGCGCGCCCTCCCCATCGGCCCTCCCCGGCGGGCCTGACGGCCGGGCCCATCGCTGAGATTCGGGACCGCACCGGCGGGACATACGGCACCCGCCGGGTGTTACGTTGAAATGCATAAGCGAACCAGCAATGAGCTGTGCCGGGTCGCCGGCCAGTCGAATACGGAGCAGCCCGTGTTGCAGATGGAGGTCGTGGGCGTTCGGGTAGAAATGCCCACCAATCAGCCGATCGTCCTGCTCAAGGAGGCACACGGGGAGCGGTTCCTGCCCATCTGGATCGGCATGACCGAAGCCACGGCCATCGCGCTGGCCCAGGCGGAGGAGCCCCCGCCCAGGCCCCTGACGCACGACCTGTTCAGAGACGTGCTGAGCGCGCTGGGCGTCGGCCTGCGCGCCGTCAACATCGTCGCCCTGCGCGACGGAATCTTCTTCGCCGACCTGGTGTTCTCCAACGGCGTCGAGGTCAGCGCCCGGCCGTCCGACTCGATCGCCCTGGCCCTGCGCACCGGAGCGCGCATCTTCGCCAGCGAGGAGGTCGTCCAGGAGGCCGGTGTGATCATCCCCGACGACCAGGAGGACGAGGTGGAGAAGTTCAGGGAGTTCCTTGACACGATCACCCCCGAGGACTTCGGCAGGGCGGGGTAGGTATTTCAGTGCATTTACGCTTCACGACGCGCCGAGCCGGATCGTTGACTGAGCATGGTCACGGTCCTACGGTGCAAGTGAAACCCGTGGCCGCCTTTTTACGAACCCCCAGATCAGGTCACGGGATGAGAGAAAGCCGGAGGTCCGCGTGGCGGTCAGCAGCGGCGAGGGAAAGACGGCCGGCCAGGAAGACTCGGTACGGCGCGAGAGCGCGCGGCAGCGTGCCGGGGAGCAGGGACTGCTCTTCGACGAGCGACCGGCGTCGCTGCCGGGTGACATCGGATACCGTGGCCCGACGGCCTGCGCGGCGGCCGGCATCACCTACCGGCAGCTGGACTACTGGGCACGCACCGGACTGGTCGAGCCCACGATAAGAGCGGCGCACGGCTCCGGCTCCCAGCGGCTCTACAGCTTCCGCGACATCCTGGTGCTCAAGGTCGTCAAGCGGCTTCTCGACACCGGGGTCTCCCTCCAGCAGATCCGTACGGCCGTGCAGCACCTGCGTGAGCGCGGGGTGGCCGACCTCGCCCAGATCACGCTCATGAGCGACGGTGTCAGCGTCTACGAGTGCACCTCGGCCGACGAGGTGATCGACCTGCTCCAGGGCGGTCAGGGCGTCTTCGGCATCGCCCTCGGCCGGGTCTGGCGCGAGGTCGAGGGCTCCCTCGCGGAGCTGCCGGGGGAACGAGCGGCGGTCGCGGACACCGTCCCGGCCGACCACCCCGCTGACGAGCTGGCCCAGCGGCGGCGTGCGCGCCGCACAGGGTAAAGTGAGAGCGCAAGGCTGACGACCCCGTGCGGGAGAGTCCCCGGGCTTCGTCCCTGGGGCGCCGAAGGAGCAACCCTCCCCGGAATCTCTCAGGCACCTGTACCGCTCGGGTGAGGCGTCTCTGGAAAGCAGGCGCGCCCGCCAGGCGCGTCTCACCGACGGTGCAAGCCCTCCGGGGTGAAGCTCTCAGGTCCGCATGACAGAGGGGGAGACCCGGCATACGCCCGCGCCCTGGCGCCGGTCTCCACAGCCTCGGGAGGCACCTCCATGACCGACCTGTCAGCTCCGCCGTTCTCGGCCCGGCACATCGGCCCCTCCGCCCCGGAGCAGCAGCGCATGCTCGAGGCCGTCGGCTTCGAGTCCGTGGCCGACCTCGTGGCGGTGGCCGTGCCCGAGGCCATCAGGGCCAAGGACCGGCTGAGGCTGCCCGCCGCGGTCGGCGAGACCGGCGCGATCGCCGAGCTGCGCGCGCTGGCCGGCCGCAACCAGGTTCTCACCTCCATGATCGGCCTCGGCTACCACGAGACGGTCACGCCCGCGGTCATCCGCCGCAACCTCCTGGAGAACCCCGGCTGGTACACCGCCTACACCCCGTACCAGCCCGAGATCTCCCAGGGCCGGCTGGAGGCGCTGCTCAACTTCCAGACCGTGGTCTCCGACCTGACCGGCCTGCCCGTCGCGGGCGCCTCCCTGCTCGACGAGGCCACGGCCGCCGCCGAGGCGATGACCCTGGCCCGGCGGGCCGGCAAGGTCAAGAGCCCCGTGTTCGTCGTGGACGCCGACACGCTGCCGCAGACCAAGGCGGTGCTCGCCACCCGCGCCGAGCCGCTCGGCATCGAGCTCGTCGAGCACACCCTGGAGGGCGAGCTGCCCGAGTGCTTCGGCGTGCTCGTCCAGTACCCCGGTGCCTCCGGCCGCCTGCGTGACTTCCGCGCGGTCGCCGAGGCCGCCCACGCCTCCGGCGCCCTCGTCGTGGCCGCGGCCGACCTGCTGGCGCTCACGCTCGTCGCCGCGCCCGGTGAGCTGGGCGCCGACATCGCCGTGGGCTCCTCCCAGCGCTTCGGCGTCCCGCTCGGCTTCGGCGGGCCGCACGCCGCGTACATGTCGGTGCGCGAGGGCTTGCAGCGGCAGATGCCCGGCCGCCTGGTCGGCGTCTCCGTCGACGCCGACGGCGACCCCGCCTACCGGCTGGCGCTGCAGACCCGCGAGCAGCACATCCGCCGTGAGAAGGCCACCAGCAACATCTGCACCGCCCAGGTGCTGCTCGCCGTCATCGCCGGCATGTACGCCGTCTACCACGGGCCCGAGGGGCTGCGCCGCATCGCCGCCCGGACCCACCGGCACGCCGCCGCCCTCGCCGAGGCGCTGCGCCGCGGCGGCGTCGAGGTCGTCCACGGCGAGTTCTTCGACACCGTGCTGGCCCGCGTCCCCGGCAAGGCCGCCGACGTCGTACGGCTGGCGGCCGAGCGTGGCGTCAACGTGTGGCCCGCCGACGCCGACCACGTCGCCGTCGCCTGCTCCGAGACCACCACCGCCGACCACCTGGAGCGGGTCGCGTCGGCCTTCGGCGAGACGCTCGGCCACGAGTCCGCCTCCCGCGCCGACCTGGACGCCCTGGTCGCCGACGAGGGCCTCGACCGGCTGCCCGCCGGGCTGGCCCGCGAGTCCGGCTACCTCACCCACCCCGTCTTCCACAGCCACCACTCCGAGACCGCGATGCTGCGCTACCTGCGCAGGCTCCAGGACAAGGACATCGCGCTCGACCGGTCCATGATCCCGCTCGGCTCCTGCACGATGAAGCTCAACGCGAGCACCGAGATGGAGCCGATCACCTGGCCCGAGTTCGCCGCGATCCACCCCTACGCGCCGATCGAGCAGGCCGCCGGCTACGTCGAGCTGGTCGAGACGCTGGAGCGCTGGCTGGCCGAGATCACCGGCTACGACGCGGTCTCCATCCAGCCCAACGCCGGGTCCCAGGGCGAGCTGGCCGGGCTGCTGGCCATCCGCGCCTACCACCAGGCCAACGGCGACACCGGCCGCGACGTGTGCCTCATCCCGTCCTCCGCCCACGGCACCAACGCCGCCAGCGCCGTCATGGCCGGCATGCGCGTCGTCGTCGTGGCCTGCGACTCCGAGGGCAACGTCGACCTGGACGACCTCGACGCCAAGATCGACAAGCACCGCGGGACGCTCGCCGCCATCATGGTGACCTACCCGTCCACGCACGGCGTGTACGAGGAGGCCATCACCGAGATCTGCGCCAAGGTCCACGACGCCGGCGGCCAGGTCTACGTCGACGGGGCCAACCTCAACGCGCTGGTCGGCCTGGCCAAGCCCGGCGAGTTCGGCGCCGACGTGTCCCACCTCAACCTGCACAAGACGTTCTGCATCCCGCACGGCGGCGGCGGGCCCGGCGTCGGCCCCGTGGCCGTCCGCGAGCACCTCGCCGGCTACCTGCCCGGCCACCCGCTGCACGACGGCTCGCCGGTCGGCCCGGTCTCGGCCGCCCCGTACGGCTCGGCCGGCATCCTGCCGATCTCCTGGGCGTACATCCGCATGATGGGCTCCGACGGGCTCACCGCGGCCACCGAGCAGGCCATCCTGTCGGCCAACTACCTCGCGCGGCGCCTGGCCCCCCACTTCCCGGTCCTCTACACCGGGCGCGGCGGGCTGGTGGCGCACGAGTGCATCATCGACCTGCGCCAGATCACCAAGGAGACCGGCGTCACCGTCGACGACGTCGCCAAGCGGCTCATCGACTACGGCTTCCACGCGCCGACCATGTCGTTCCCCGTCGCGGGCACGCTCATGATCGAGCCGACCGAGAGCGAGGACGTCGCCGAGCTCGACCGGTTCGCCGACGCCATGATCGCCATCCGTGCCGAGATCGCCAAGGTGGCCTCCGGCGAGTACGACCAGACCGACAACCCGCTGCGCAACGCCCCGCACACCGCCGAGGCCGTCACCGCCGACGAGTGGACCCACCCCTACACCCGCACCGAGGCCGCCTACCCGGTGTCCTCGCTGCGCGACGGCAAGTACTGGGTGCCGGTACGCCGCATCGACCAGGCCTACGGCGACCGCAACCTGGTCTGCTCCTGCCCGCCCCTGGAGGCGTACGAGGACTGACGTCCCCTCCGAGCGGCCCCTTCCCGCTCCGGCGGGCAGGGGCCGCTACGGCAACCCCGTCCGGGTGGTTCACGGATGCTCGGGAGCACGAGCAGGCCGCGGTTGTATGCCTCCGCGACCGCGGCGGCACGGTCGTTGACGTCGAGCTTCGCATAGACGTTGAGCAGGTGCGTCTTGACCGTGGCCTCGGTGATGAACAGCCGGGCGGCCGCCTCCCGGTTGGTGTGGCCGGCCGCGACCAGGCGCAGCACCTCCAGCTCGCGCCGGCTCAACGGCCCGGTCGACGGCGCCGGGGCGCGCAGCCGGCTCATCAGGCGGGCAGCCACCGAGGGCGAGAGCGCGGCCTCGCCGCGGGCGGCCGAGCGCACGGCGCGCAGCAGCTCGTCCCGCGGTGCGTCCTTGAGCAGGTAGCCGGTGGCGCCGGCCTCGATCGCGGGGAGCACGTGGCTGTCCGTGTCGTAGGTGGTCAGCACCAGCACCCGGGCCGGTACGCCGCGCCGGGTCAGCTCGCCGATCGCGGTGACGCCGTCCATGCCGGCCATCCGCAGGTCCATCAGGATCACGTCCGGCCCGAGCGCCTCGGCCAGCCGGACCGCCTCGGCTCCGTCCGCCGCCTCGCCGACCACGGTGACCTCGGGGTCGTGGGCGAACATGCTGCTCAGCCCGTCCCGTACCACCGGGTGGTCGTCGGCGATGAGCAGCTTGATCGGGTCACTCACGAACGCACCTCCGGCGCCTCGGTGGGCAGGCAGGCCGAGATCCCGGTGCCACCCCCCACCTCCGATTCGATCTGCAACGTGCCCGACAACGCCTCGATCCGCTGCCGCATCGCCACCAGCCCGAAGCCCCCGTCCCGCTCGACCCGGGCGGCCGGGTCGAAGCCGCGGCCGTCATCGCGGACGTCGAGGGCCACCTGGTGGTCCATGTAGGAAAGGGTGAGACCGACGCGGGTGGCGGTGCCGGCATGCCGGGCGACGCGGTGGAACGACTCCACCGATCGGTGGATGGAGAGGCATGGAAGCAGGCCACGAACCGCGTCGGCGAGCTGCCGCGACAGGCCGTGGGCGTCGGGGCGCTCCGGGGGATCCCCGGGGAATGCGGGGTGTCGCGGGGGTGCGGTTCCCGTGGCCGCCAGGCCAACCGGGACAAGTCGGCAGACATGATCGCCGGAAGTCGTTAGGCTCGGTCCGATCGTCGCCGAAGGAGCCATCTTTGACGTCCTCAGAGCTGCGGAACCCGCCTCTCGACACCGCCCGCCGCCTGGCCGAGGACGGCGACCTCGACGGCGCCGCCGCCATCCTGTCCGAGCTGGCGGCCGACCCCGACGGGCCCGACCGGGCGCAGGCCGCCGTGGGCCTGGCCGTGGTGCTGGAGGAGCGCGGCGACCTCGACGGCGCCCGCGCCGCGGCCCGGGCCGCGCTCGCCACCGGCCACCCCGAGTACGCGGCGCAGGCGGCCTGCCACCTGGCGCAGGGCTTCGAGCGGGAGGGCCGGGCCGAACAGGCGCGCGGCGCGTGGCAGGCCGTGCTGGGGCTCGGCACCGCCGCGTACGTGCCGCTGGCCCATCTCGCGCTGGCCCGGCTCGCCGTACAGGCCGGAGCCCTGGACGAGGGTGAGGCGTCGCTGCGCGAGGCCGGCGCGGCGGCGGTGGCGGCCGGCGACGACGAGACGGCCGCGCACGCCGCGCAGCAGCTCGCCGACCTGATGCTGGAGCGCGGCGAGCCGGGGGAGGCGGCCGAGGTGCTCCTCGACGCGCTGGAGGCCGCTCCGGCCGAGGTGGCGCCACGGCTGCGGGTCCAGCTCGGGATCGCGCACCTGGAGATGGCGTGCGCCGAGTTCGCGGGCGCCGTCGAGGACGGCGCCGACGCGGGGACGAGCGCCCTCGCCATCGAACTGCTGGCCCGCACGCTTCCCTTACGGGGGCGGGACGACGACGCCGAGCACGTCTGGGCGTACGGGCTGGACCACGAGGACGAGACGCTGGCCGCCGACGTCCGTCTGCGCCGCGACCGCGACACCTGACGACCCTCTCCCGGCACCGGAGGACCGGGCCGCGTGGGGCGCGATCATCACGAGTCGGGATACCTCTCGGTCTCCCTGCTTCCCGCCTGTGACTCGTCCGTAAGCTGGGGGTGTGTCCCCCGCACTGGTCCTGCTCGACGGCGTTCGATGGCGGGGCGTGCGCGTCGTCGGCGATCGCGCGCAGACCCTGCTGGCGGTGCTCGCCATGTGCGGGCGTGCGGGGGTCGGTGACGAGCGCCTGGTCGAGGAGTTGTGGCCCGGCGAGGCGCCGGCCAACCCGACCAAGGCGCTGCAGGTGGTCGTCTCGCGGACCAGGGCGGCGACCTGCGCCGATGCCGTCGTACGGATCCCGCGTGGTTACCGCCTCGGGCTGCCCGCCGGTCAGGTGGACGCGCTGCTGCTCGGCGCGCTGGTGGACCAGGCACGGGCCGCGCTGGCCGAGGACGACACGGCGCTCGCGCGTCGCCGCGCCGAAGAGGCCATGGGTCTCATGGCCGGCGGCCTGGCCGGCGCCACGGGTGCGCTCGCTGAGCTGAGGGACGCCGCCGCGGGACGGGTGTCCGAGGCGCGACGGGTGGCGGCGATCGCGCAGGGCCGGAGCGGCGCCCACGACGAGGCGCTGCCGCTGCTGGAGGAGGCCGCGGCCGATCGGCCGCACGACGAGGAGCTGCTCGCCTGCCTGCTGCGCAGCGAGGCCGCCGTACGTGGTGCCGCCGCGGCTCTGGAGCGCTACGAGCGCTACCGCGCGGACCTGGTGGCGCGGCTCGGCACGGACCCGGGGCCTGAGCTCGTCCGCGTCCACGCCGCGCTCCTCGCCGCGGATCGGCCGGTCCGCGAGGGCATCCTGTACGACGGGTCCTCGCTGCTCGGCCGCGACGGCGACATCCGTGCGGTGCACGCCTTGCTGCAGACCAACCGGGTGGTCTCCATCGTCGGCTCCGGCGGGCTGGGCAAGACGCGGCTGGCTCATGTCGTCGGGCGGAACGCCGCGCAGCCCGTCGCCCACTTCGTCGAGCTCGTCGGCGTCTCCTCGCCGGAGGGCGTGGTGGGCGAGGTCGGCTCGGCGCTCGGGGTCCGGGACTCGGTCAGCGGGCGTCGTGGCCTGAGCGCCGAGCGGCGCGCCGACGTTCGCGCCCGCATCGCCCAGCATCTCGACCAGGCCCCGGCGCTGCTGATCCTGGACAACTGCGAGCACGTGATCGAGGCCGTCGCCGACCTGGTGGCGTTCCTGACCGTGACGACCCGCGACCTGCGGGTGCTCATCACCTCGCGCTCCCCGCTGTCGATCCCCGCCGAACGCGTCCACCCGCTCGGCGAGCTGCTCACGGATGACGCGGTGGAGCTGTTCCGCCAGCGCGCCACGGCCGCCCGCCCGGACGTCCGGATCGACGAGGGAGTGGTCGCGGACGTCGTCGCGCGCCTCGACGGGCTGCCGCTCGCGATCGAGCTGGCCGCGGCCAAGGTGCGGGTGATGTCGGTGGAGGAGATCGCGCGGCGTCTGGCGGACCGGTTCGCTCTCCTGCGCGGCGGGAACCGTGCGGCCCCCGACCGGCACCAGACGCTGCTCGCGGTCATCGACTGGTCGTGGAACCTGTTGGACGAGCCGGAACGGCGGGCTTTGCGGTGGTTGTCGCTGTTCGGCGACGGCTTCACGCTTTCCGCGGCCGAACACGTACTGGGCACGGACGCCCTGCACGTCGTGGACGCGCTGACCGCGCAGTCGATGCTGAGCGTTCGCGAGACGACGTACGGCCTCCGCTACCGGATGCTGGAGACCGTCAGAGAGTTCGGGCGGATGCGGCTGAAGGAGGCCGGCGAGGAGGCGCCCGCTCGGGCGGCGCAGCGGGCCTGGGCGACGGCGTACGCCCTCGCACACGCGTCCGAGCTGTTCAGCCCGGCGCAGTTCGCGGCGGCCGACGCGTTGCACGCCGAGGAGAGCAACCTCGCCGAACTGCTCAGGCAGGCGCTCGGCGAGGCCGATCCTGCCACGACGGTGCAGTTGCTGGTCGGCATCGGCGCGCTGTGGTCGATCCGCGGTGATCATTCCCGGGTCTTCGCGCATCGGCTCGCGATCAGCCAGGTCGTCGCCGGGTGGACGCCGCCGCCGCAGCTCATCGAGGTGGCCAGGGCCGCCATGCTGATCACGATCATGAACATCATGATCATCGCCGACCGGAGCGTCGATCCGGTGCGGGACCTCCTGCGCGGGTTGCCCGTCACCGACGCGACGGATTCCCGCGTGGCGGCGATGGCCACGGTGATGCTCGCGTGCGACACGACCGACGTCGTCGAGCTGCACCGCAGGCTGGCGGAGCTGTGCCGCAGCGACGACCGTGACGTGGTCCTGGCGGCGACGCAGACGAGCGTCCATTCCCTGGAGAACATAGGAGACGTGACCGGGGCGATCGAGGCCGGCGAGCGGGTGCTGGCGATGCTCGGCGAGGATCAGGGGCCCTGGTTGGCCGCCATCACGCACGCGGAGCTGGCCCACCTGAGCATGAACCTCGGCGACCGCAGGAAGGCGGTCGGACACGCGCGTACCGCCATCCCGGTGCTGAGCCGGGTCGGCGCCACCGACGACGAGACCCAGCTCCGCTCGGTGTTGCTGATGTCCGCGCTCACCGACGGCGACCTCGGCGCCGCGGAGGCCGAGTTCGCCGAGATCGCGCCGGTCAACGACGGCGAGACGGTGCTCGGCGGGGTCTCCATCGTCTCGTTGTGCGCGGCCGAGCTCGCCCTCGCCCGCGGCGAGACGGCCGCCGCGCTGGCGGAATGCCGGCTGGCTGTCCGGCGGGCGCGCGGTCTGCGCCTGCCCGGAGTGCCGGAAGGGGGAGCGACGCCGTGGACGATCATCGCGGAGTCGGTCACCCTGACCGCGTTCGCGTACCATGCCGGGCCGGAGGACGTCCGGTACGGCGAGGAGCTGTTCTCCGCCATGCGGGGCTACGACCTGCTGGACCTGGGCAGCCCCATCCTCGACTACCCGCTGTGCGGCTCGTTGCTCTTCGCGCTCGGCGCCTGGGGGCTGCTGCGGGGAGCGATGCCTCCCCGCGACGCGATCGTGCTGCTGGTGCTGGCCGAGCGGTTCGCGTACAACAACAGCATGCCCAGCATGACCTGGGAGCGGATCGAACCGTACGCGGAGCGGGCCGCGCCCGGGACGATCCCCCTCGTACGGGCCGAGTACGGCGACCGGCGCGGCCCCGAACTGCTCGGCGAGGCGCGGGGTCTCGTCGAGCGGATCCGCGGCCGCGGCGGGCGCGGGTCACATGTGCCGCTTGTAGCTGCGTACCGACAGCGGGGCGAAGATCGCGATGACGACCACGCACGCCAGGAGCGTCCAGCCCACCTCTCCACTGACGAGGGCGCTGTTGGCCAGGTTGCGGGCGGCCGTGACCAGGTGTGAGACCGGGTTGACCCGTACGAACGCGGCCAGCCAGCCGGGCAGGGTCTCGACGGGGACGAACGCGTTCGACAGGAACGTCAGCGGGAACATGATCATCATGGAGATGCTCTGCACGGCCTGGGCACTCCGGGCGATCGTGCCGACCCAGGTGAAGACCCACGCCAGCGACCAGCCCGTGCAGATCGCCAGCAGGATCGCGGCGAGCACGCCGCCCGCTCCGCCGCCCGGGCGGTAGCCCATCACCAGGCCCATGGCGAAGGTCAGAGTGGCCGCGATCGCGTAGCGCAGCAGGTCGGCCACCATCGGGCCGGCGAGTGGCGCGATCCGGGCGATCGGCAACGACTTGAACCGGTCGAAGACGCCCTTCTCCATGTCCTCGCGCAGTTGCGTGCCCGTGGCCATGCACGTCGTCAGCACGGTCTGGGCGAGGATGCCGGGGATCATCAGTGGGAGGTAGCTCTCCACGTCGCCGGCGATGGCGCCGCCGAAGATGGAGGCGAACATCGCGGTGAACAGGATGGGCTGCAGCGCCACGTCGAAGAACTGCTCCGGGTTGCGGCGCATCTTCTTGAGCGCCCGCCACGCCATCGTCAGGGTCTGGCCGAGGGTCTCCGCCACGGAGACGCGCCGCCGGGCGGCGGCCACGCGGTCGGTGGCCCGGACCGTCTCACGCGCGGGTGCGATCACGGTGCTCATCGGTTCTCCTTCGTGCCGGTCTCGTCGCCGTCGTCCGTCCTGCGATCCGGCTCCCGGCCCGCATCGTGGCCCGGCTCGTGGCCGGTCTCGTGGCCCGTCTCGTGGCCCGTGAGGGCGAGGAACACCTCGTCCAGGCTGGGCTTGGCCACGCTCACCGAGGAGATCGACACCCCGGCGGTGCGCAGCGCGATCAGCACGTCCGCGGCCAGGTCGGCCTGGTCGAGGGCGACGTTGAGGCGGCCCTGCTCCGGGCTGAGGATCGGGTCGGAGCCGAGGACGCGCCGCACGACGTCCACGGCGGCGGGCACCTCGCCCGGCTCGGCGAGCAGCAACTGGAGGGTGGAGTTGCCGACCGCGGTCTTCAGCTGGTCGGGGGTGCCCTCGGCGACCTTGCGGCCGTGGTCGATGACCGCGACGCGGTCGGCGAGCTGGTCGGCCTCGTCCAGATACTGCGTGGTCAGCAGCACCGTGCAGCCGTCGGCGACGAGGCCGCGGATGGTGTCCCACATCTGGCCGCGCGTGCGCGGATCGAGCCCGGTGGTCGGCTCGTCGAGGAAGATCAGCGGTGGCCTGGTGATCAGGCTGGCCGCCAGGTCGAGTCGTCGGCGCATGCCGCCGGAGAACTGCGCGATCGGCTTGTCGGCCGCCTTCTCCAGGCCGAACTGGCCCAGCAGCTCGGTGGCGATGCGCCGGGCGCGCGGCGCGGCGATGCCCTGCAGGCGGCTGAACAGCCAGAGGTTCTCGCGGGCGGTCAGGTTCTCGTCGACAGAGGCGTACTGTCCGGTGACGCCGACCAGCTGGCGGATCACGTGCGGGTTGCCGGCCACGTCGACCCCGAAGATCTCGGCGCGGCCCGCGTCGATCGGCAACAGGGTGGCCAGCATCCGTAGGGTGGTGGTCTTGCCGGCGCCGTTCGGGCCGAGGACGCCGAAGATCTCACCGGTGCGTACGTCGAGGTCGATCCCGTCGACGGCGCGGTTCCGGCCGAACGTCTTCACCAGCCCTTCGGTGCGTACGGCCAGATCGGTGCCCCCGCCGGGGGCCGGGCCGCCCCCGGTACGTCCGAGTTCTGTGATGCTCATGGCCTCACTCTCGGCGGCGCCGGTTTCACGGCGCCCTCGACCGGGTTTCACCGGTTTCAGAGAGCTGTCGACAAGGGCCGTTGGTGGGTCCGGGGGCCGGTCGTGGGGCGGGGCCCGATACGGTTCTCGCATGGAGGTCATGACGCCGCGCGGGCCCGCGTCGGTGCAGGTGGACGATGCCGAGAGGCCCCGGTTGCTGCTCGTGCTGACCCACGGGTCGGCCGGGGGAGTGGACGCGCCCGACCTGCTGGCCGTGCGCGACGCCGCCCTCGCGGCGGGGGCCAGCGTGGCTCGGGTGACGCAGCCGTTCAGGCTCGCTGGGGCCCGCGCTCCGGGTTCGGCGGCCCGGCAGGACGAGGCGTGGTGCGCCGTGCTGGCCGAGCTGCGATCGAAGGCGCCGGGCCTGCCGCTGGTGCAGGGCGGCCGGAGCAACGGGGCGCGGGTCGCCTGCCGTACCGCCAAGGACGTCGGGGCGGCGGCGGTGGTCGCCCTCGCGTTCCCGCTGCACCCGCCCGGCAAGCCGGAACGCTCCAGAGCCGACGAGCTGCGCGGGGCGGGTGTGGACGTGCTCGTGGTGAACGGGGACCGCGATCCGTTCGGGGTGCCGGACGCCGCCGACGCGGCACGGCTCGTGGTGCTGCCGGGGGAGGGGCACGACCTGAAGAAGGACCCCGCCCGGGTCGGCGAGGTGGTCGCCGACTGGATCATGTCGTACGCCTGACCGGACGTCCGGACGGCCCGCGCAGAGATGGACGACCCGCGTAGGAGTGGACACTCTGTCCGGTGCAGGACGCCGCGGGGCGGCCGGGGTGGTGACCGGGCGGCGCGTGCCCGGTGACCTCAGGCCCGTGACTTCAGGACTATGACTTCTGTGACTTCAGGACTGTGACGGCAGAACCGTGACCTCGGAGGGCCAGGTCTGGAGGGTCCTGGACGGGAGGACCGTGGTCCGGAGCCGATATCCGGCTCGCCGTGATCTGGAGGGCCGTGTGGCCTCGTCTGGTGCGGCGTGTCGCTCAGGCGGCGCCCACGACGGGGCGGTGCGGGGCGATGGCGGTGCCGCCCGGCAGCAGCTCCCCGGTGTCCTCGAACAGGACCACGCCGTTGCAGAGAAGACTCCACCCCTGTTCGGGGTGGCACGCGACGGTGCGTGCGGCCTCACGGTCGGGCGCCTCGGCGGACGGACAGACCGGGTCGTGCGGGCACATCGGCGTGCCTCCGATATCTCGTGAAAAGCCCCCGTGGCACGGGAGCGGCTCGGGCTGTTGGACCTAGCAAGTGTGCGACGTATGTCACACAATCCGACATAGTCCGTTAGGACTGTTAGAGGAGGATGCGCGGATGGTGTGACCCTCGACACAGCGTGCCTTATGCAGGATAACGGTCCAAGCTCGACACGCCACTAGGTTCGCAACCCTTTGCCCGATCGCTGCGCGAGATCTCGACGAATGCCGCCTTTTCGTGCGGGGACGGCGGCCGGCGAGCTCCGGGCCGCCGGCGGTGGGGGGAGCGCGGCGGGCCGGAGCGGCGCTTCTAGGCGGGCAGGCCCTTGAGCAGCGCGTCCAGGCCCCGCTCGAAGTCGGCGTCGGCGCGCTCGTCGCGGCGTATCCACTCGTCCACCTCGGGGTCGGCCCAGCCCGACTGCTGCACCTCCACCGCGACGCTGCCGAAGACGAAGGCCCGCAGCGTCCGCACCGCCTCGGCGGCGTCGGGCAGGCCCGCCTCGGCGAGTTGGTCCGTCTGCTCCCGGATGGAGATCGCGGTGCCGCCCTTGGGCGGCTTGGTCAGCGCGAGCGCCAGCACACCCGGGTGGTCGCGCAGCAGCTCGCGGCCGGTCCGGCACCACGCCCGGGCGGTGTCCTGCCACGTCGTCCCGGGCTCGACGTGGATGGCGGTGACGTGCTCGGCCAGCGCGTCCATCAGCGCCTCCTTGCCGAGCGGCAGGTGATGGTAGATGGCCATGGCCTCCACCTGCAGGGCGTCGCCGAGCCGGCGCATGGTGAGCCGGCGCAGGCCCTGCGTGTCGGCGATGTGCAGCGCGGTCTCGATGATGCGCTCACGGGACAGGGGAACGGGCGGCCTCTTGGCGGGCATGCGGTGATCTTACTATGTAAAGGCGGTTGCCGTGGTCCGATGACGTGGTGTGTCGCGGAGAGGCGTACCCTTGTCGCGAACAACAGAGCGACTTGCGCGAAGGGGCAGAGCCGATGGCGTTTTTCCGTCCGCGGGTGAGCCGGGAGGCCGAGGTCCGCTACCACGCGGATCTGGAGATCTCCAAGAGCTATCCCGAGCTGCTGGAGAAGGCCAGGCAGGCCGAGCGGACGCTGCGTGAGCTGCGCGCCGCCGACGCGGACGAGGTGGAGCTGCTGGGCGCCGGTCTGGCGTTCGACAAGGCGCTGACCGAGGCGCTGCGGGGCGCCGAGGCGGGGCAGCGGTCCACGTTCGGTGTCCGGGCGTACGACGACCGCATCGCGCGCCGCAAGGCCAAGGCGACGCCCGCGGGGGCGATGTGGACGGCCGAGGTCGACCGGCTGCGCACGCTCCGCGAGGAGAACCGCATGTGGGGCATCCCCCGCATCCCGCGCCCGGTCCCCGCGGTCCGCTAGCGCCCCGTTCCGACGGGTACGCCCGCCACGCGAGGCGGCCCGGCGAGGCGGCCCGGCACTACCGGCCTGGCACTGCACTACCAGCCCGGCACTATCGGTCCGCGCTACCGGCGTGGCACCACCAGCCCGGCACTACCGGCCTGGCACTACCGGCCTGGCACTGCCGGCCTGGCACTGCCGGTCCGCACTGCCGGTCCGGCAAGGCAGCCCGGTGGTGCGGGCCGGCGGTTCGATAGCGCGCGACCCGTTCGGTCCGCGCGTCGGCCCCGGAGGGACCGCGGTCCCGTGCGCGCCGGTCGGCGGCCCTGGCGGCTTCGCCTGCGAGCCGCGCCGCACGCGCTGTCACACCGCGTTGCCCACCACCCGTTGCGGCGTGATCCGGATCACCACGCGCACCGCTTCCGGAGGCAGCCGAAGGTACTCCTCGCCGGCCCCTTCGCCCTCGTACTTCTCCGCCAGCTCCACCGCCAGCCGCCTGCCCTCGTCCTCGGTGACCGTCGCCACCCCGCGGATCTCGACGTACCTCTCAGGGTCGGAAAGGTCGAACACGCTGAGGCTGGCGCGCGGGTCCCGCTCCAGGTTGACGACCTTGCGCCTTCCGGCCTGGGAGGAGATGACCACGTCGGCGCCGTCGGTGCCGACCCAGACGACCGAGGTCTGCGGACTGCCGTCGGGGTTGAGGGTGGCGAGGACGCCGATGTTGGCGGCGTCGAGGATCTGCTTGGCGGAGTCGCTGAGGGTGACGCTCATGATCGGCAGCTTAACGTCACGCCGCAGTACGGAGGCCAGGAGGAGGAGCAGCAGCCCGGCCGCGGGGGCCAGCGCGAGGGCGGCGGAGGGGCCCAGCCCGTCGGCGGCGCGGCCGGCGAAGGACGCCGCCAGCGCCGAGCCGGCCGCCCCGGCGGAGTTGTTCCAGGTGAACGCCTGCGTGCGGGCCGCCGGATGGACGGCCTTCTCCGTCAGGACGTTCAGCAGGACGAGCGTGGGCGGCACCGCCGCCTCCGTCACCACCACGGCTGCGCCCAGCAAGAGCGCGGAGGGCGCGAGGGGAAGCAGGAGCCCCGTGGCCGTCAGCCAGGCGGTGGCGACCACGAGTTGGCGGCCCTCCGGAGCGCGGTGCCGGCGCAGCCCGTAGAGCCAGCCGGAGAGCAGCCCGCTGACGCTGGAGGCGGCCATGATCGGCGCGGCCGCGCCGGGCATGCCGTGTCCGACGGCGAAGGCGCTCACCGCGACCCCCATGGTGCCGAAGTACAGCCCGATGGCCAGGTTGAGCGCTGCCAGGAGGAGGAAGGCCGGCCGCCGCAGTGTCCGCCCTGGGTGGGCGTGCGCGGTGTGCGCGGCGCGATCGACACGCGCGGTGGGTGAGGCGTGGCGGTCGCGCGCGGCGTGTCCGATGCGCTCGCGCGCGGCGTGACCGATGCGCTCGCGGGCGGGCGGCGGATCGGTGCGGCGCTGGGCGGCCAGCGCTCCTCCACCGCCGATGACCAGGACGGCGGCGATGGCACTGGCCGGCGTCGAGTCGCCGACCGCGCCGAGCGCGGCGACCAGGACGGGCCCGAGGAGGAAGGCGGTGGCGTTGGCCAGCGATTCCAGGGAGAAGGCAGCGGGTAACTCCTCCGCCCGCCGCTCGCGCAGCAGGTGCGCCCAGCGGGCGGCGGAGAGGGCTCCGAGCTGGGGTACGGCCGCGCCGGCGCAGGTGGCGGCGGCGATGGCCGCACCGGGAGTGGCGGACGCGAGGACGCCCGCGACGGCGGCGCCGTGGGCGAGGAGGGAGTACGGCAGGACGCGGGTCTGCCCGAACCGGTCGATCAGGCGGGCCACGTGCGGCCCGACCAGGGCTTCGGCGAGGGCGAAGCCGGCGGCGGCCAGGCCGGCGGTGCCGTAGGAGCCGGTTCGGGCGTGCAGCAGCCAGACCAGGCCGAGGCCGGTCATGGCGATGCCGACGCGGCCCACGGCGGCGGTGAGGAAGAAGGCGGCGGCGCCGGGGGTGCGCAGCAGAGCGCTGTAGCCGGATGCGGCGGACGGCATGGGTGTCCTTCGTCGCCGCCGGGCGGGGCGGGCACCTCGGGTCGCCGGCGCCTGGCACCCCGCCGGGGGTGCGGTGAACTGAAGGGGTGCGACCCGTGGCCCGCCAGGGGACGTCCAGGACCGCGGGAGGACGGGACACGCGCCCTCACCGCCGCCCCCATCACCGGGCGGAGGAGAAACGTCGGGCCCGGGCCGAGGCGGGTCCGGGCGGCTGCAACGAAGGTAGCAGCATCCGGCGGGGCTCCGGCAAGGGCGTATCGGGTGGGCGCGTCTCCGTGTGGCCGGGCGGGCGCGGGCATGACGAAAGCCCCGCGGAGAGGCGGGGCTTTCGGGGTGCGTCGGGTGGCGGCCTGACCGGCCGTCGTCAGCGCGTGACGGCGGGCGGCATGCCGCCGGGGGTCAGCTGGCCCAGTCGAGCAGCGGGCGGGTGTTGCTCGGGTGGCGCAGCTTGGACAGCGACTCCTTCTCGAGCTGGCGGATGCGCTCCCGGGTCAGCCCCAGGTGCTTGCCGATCTCGTCGAGGGTGTGCGGCTTGCCGTCCACCAGGCCGAACCGCAGCGCCATGATCTTCGACTCGCGCGGCGAGAGGTTGTCGAGGACGCCCCGCAGCTGGTCGCCCAGCAGCTGGCGGTCGACGATCTCGGACGCCTCGGGGGAGTCGACGTCCTCGATGAGGTCGCCGATCGTGGTCTCGCCGTCCTCACCGATCGTCGCGTTCAACGAGATCGGCTGGCGGCTGGTGCGCAGCAGCTCCTCGATCTGGTCGGGCGTCCTGTCCAGCTCCTTGGCCAGCTCCTCGGGCGTGGGCTCGCGGCCCAGGCGCTGGTGCATGTCGCGCTCGATGCGCGACAGCTTGGACAGCATCTCCAGCACGTGGACCGGCAGCCGGATCGTCCGCGCCGAGTCGGCGAAGCCGCGCTGTATGGCCTGGCGGATCCACCACATGGCGTACGTGGAGAACTTGAAGCCCTTGGTGTAGTCGAACTTCTCGACCGCCCTGATGAGGCCCAGGTTGCCCTCCTGGACCACGTCGAGCAGCGACATGCCGCGGTCGGTGTACTTCTTGGCGACCGAGACGACCAGCCGGAGGTTGGCCTCCAGCATGTGGTCCTTGGCGTCCCTGCCGTCCTGGACGACCAGGTCGAGGTCGTCGCGGGCGGCGGGGGACAGGGTCGGGTCGGTCTCCAGCTTGTACTCGGCGTACAGGCCGGCCTCGATGCGCCGGGCCAGCTCGACCTCCTGGGCGGCGGTCAGCAGCGTGCGGCGGCCGATCGACTTGAGGTACGTGTGGACCGAGTCGCCCATGACCGACTGGGTGTCGTCGAGGTCGATGACCTCGTTCTCCAGCTCGGGCTCCTCGGAGCCCATGGCGAGGGCGTCGGGGTCCGGCTCGGCGTCGGCGGACGCCTGGACCTCCGGGGCGGCCTTCACCGCGGGCCCGGTGGTGGAGCCGCCCGCGGACCTGCCGGTGGATCGGGTCGTGGACCTGCCGGTGGATCCGGTGGGCTTCGCGGAGACGGGCGCGTCGTCGTCGGCGGGGGAGTCGGCCGAGGGAACGGCCGAGATGTCGGTCTTGGACTCGGCGACGCCGGAGCCGGTAGACTTCGGCTTGGCCGGGCGCTTGGTCGTGGTCTTCCTCGCGGTCGTGCGGGCGGGCCTGCCGAGGGACGGCTCGTCCTCCGCGGCCAGGCTGACACCCGCCTCGGTGAGCTCGCGCAGGATCGACCGGCCTTCGGCAGGATTGATCCCGGCCTCGGCGAACGCGTGACGCAGTTCCGCGAGAGAAAGGTGACCCTGTCCTCGCCCTCGGTCAAGGAGCTGGTCGAGGGTCGCGGGTGGGGTCGCCACGGCGGTTCGGGGCATGAGGACACCTCCTCCATACGGAGTCAAAGCAATCAGGCAGATTGTGGTGGGGCGGCACGTGCCGCTCGGCGCACCAGTATCAATAACGCGATTTGCCGTTATTTGTTCCCGTTGGGACGAAAAGGGGCAGACCGCCTCTTCGGCGGCCCACCCCGCGTACGGATGCCGGGCGGGCGGCTAGTAGCCGCTGACCTGGCCCGGGTCGCCGTCGGGGGTCACTCCTGAGGGGCCCTCGGTGACCTTCCCGGGCTCGCCCTCGGGCATCGGCATGGGCTCGGCGCCCTCCATGCGCTCGTCGGTCCAGTAGTCGAGGACCGCGTCGGGGTCGGGGTTCACATCCTTGGACACCACCACGTCGGGCGTGGACTCCGGAGAGGCCGACTCCCCGGCGAGCTCGGCCACGCGGGAACCGTCCACCTCCATCACCGCCCTGGTCTCCTTGGCGACCTGTTCGAGCCTGCCCGCCGAGGCGGCCGCCGCGACCGAGACGCCGCCGACGACGATGACGCCGACGACCACCGCGGATGCCCACATCTTGCGGGTCTGATCCATGAAGGCTCCCTCCTTGCTCTTCCCCACTATGACGCACCGGCTGGTCGTCAGGTTCCTGGGAGCGCTCCGTCGCAGGTGAAGAGGCCGCACGCGACCGGCCGGGCACAGCCGGACGGGGCGGGCGCGTGTCTAGATCTGCGAGCGCAGCCGTACGAGGTCGGGCTTGCCGTTGGGCAGCAGGGGCAGGCCGGGCGTGAGGCGCAGCTCGCGCGGCGCGGCGTAGAAGGGCAGCCGGTCGGCGCAGTAGGCGCGTAGCTGCGTCAGCGTCGGCGGGCGGGAGGGGTCGGCGGGCACCACCACGGCCACCACCACCTCGCCCCACTCGGGGTCGTCCCGGCCGACGACCGCCACGTCCGCCACCTCGGGGTGGCCCCCGAGCACCGTGGCCACGGCGCCCGCCACGACCTTCTCGCCGCCCGTGTTGATCACGTCGTCGGCCCGGCCCAGCACGCGCAGCCGTCCGCCGGACAGCTCGCCCAGGTCGGAGGTCACGAACCAGTCGCCGTCGCGCGGGACGGGCTCGCCCGAGCGGTACCCGGAGAACAGCACCGGCCCCGCCACGCGGATCCGGCCGTCGTCGCCCACCTTGACGTCCACGTGGTCGAGGGGCCGGCCGTCGTACACGCAGCCGCCGCTCGTCTCGCTCATCCCGTACGTCGTCACCAGCCGCGCGCCGAGGTCACGCGCCTCGTCCAGCAGGCGGGGACGGGCCGCCGCGCCGCCGAGCAGGATCGTCGCGAACACCGACAGGTCGGCCCGCAGCTCGACCAGCCGGTGCAGCTGAGTCGGCACCAGCGAGACGTGGCCGGCGCCCGAGGCCAGCACCCGCTCCGGGTCGAACCTCTCGTGCACGATCGGCTCGGTCCCGGTGAGCAGCGCGCGGACGAGCACCTGGAGCCCGGAGACGTGGGAGGGCGGCAGGCAGCACAGCCACCGCTCGCCCCTGGCCGCGCCGAGGCGGCGCAGGGACGCGGCGGCCGAGGCGCGCAGGGCCGCCGCCGAGAGCATGACGCCCTTGGGCGCGCCCGTGCTGCCGCTGGTGGCGATCACCACGGCGACGTCGGCCGGCACGCCGGAGCCGCCGTCAAGGGGCCGCCCGTTGACGTCGGAGGGGCGCAGGGCGGCGATCGCGGCGGCCTCCTGGCCCGGGGCGAGCGGCAGCACGGCCGGGCCGTCACCGCTCAGCGCGTCGCGCACCGCCGCGAACAGCTCGGGGCCCGGCGGCATGACGACGGCCCGCAACGGGCGGTCCGGATGCGACGACGTGCTCGGCATGCTCGTAAGGTTAGTGGCGACAGATCGGTACTGACGCAGTGGTGACGCGGCGGTGGCAGGGCGGGACGCGCGCCCCGGCACGGACGGCGGCACACCCGGCAGCACGGTCGGCGGCACAGGCGAGAGCACGGATGAAAGCGCGGACGTACGCGCGGACGGGAGCGCGGGCGTGGACGCGGACGGGGGCGTGACGCCCGGCACGGGCGGCGCAGCCAAGCAGACGGGCGGCGCGGCGAACAGGACGGGCGGCGCAGCGAACAGGACGGGCGGCGCAGCGAACAGGACGGGCGGCGCAGCGAACAGGACGGGCGGCGCAGCGAACAGGACGGGCGGCGGAGGGGACAAGCCGGGCGACCGGGCACCACGGGAGCTGACCCGTGCCGTCGTGGTGTTCCGGATCCCGATGCCCACCCGGTTCCGCGGGCAGACCGTCAGGGAGGGCGTGCTGCTGCGCGGCCCCGCGGGGTGGGGCGAGTTCTCGCCGTTCCCCGAGTACGGGCCGCGCGAGTGCGCCCGCTGGCTGGCGTGCGCCCATGAGGCCGCCTTCGAGGGCTGGCCGGCGCCGGTCCGCGACACCGTCCCGGTCAACGCCACGGTCCCGGCCGTCCCGGCCGAGCGGGCGTTCGAGCTCGTACGGGCGTCCGGCTGCGCCACCGCGAAGGTCAAGGTGGCCGAACCCGGCCGGCCGTTCGCCGACGACCTGGCCAGGGTGGAGGCCGTGCGCGACGCCCTCGGCCCGTCCGGGCGGCTGCGCGTGGACGCCAACGGCGCCTGGAGCGCCGACGAGGCGGTGCGGCGGCTGAAGGAGCTCGACCGGTTCGACCTGGAGTACGCCGAGCAGCCGTGCGCCACCCTGGAGGAGCTGGCCCTGGTGCGGCGGGCCTGCGACGTGCCGATCGCCGCCGACGAGTCGATCCGCCGCGCCGAGGACCCGCTGCGCGTGCGGGCCGCCGAGGCCGCCGACATCGCCGTGGTCAAAGTTCAGCCGCTCGGTGGGGTGCGGCAGGCGCTGCGCGTCGTGGAGGCGTGCGGGCTGCCGGCCGTCGTGTCGAGCGCGGTCGAGACGTCCGTGGGTCTGGCCGCCGGCCTGGCGCTGGCCGCGGCGCTGCCCGAGCTGCCGTACGCGTGCGGGCTGGGCACGATGGCGCTCCTGGCCGGCGACGTCACCGCCGACCCCCTCACGCCGGTCGGCGGGGCGCTGACCGTGCGGCGGCCCGAGGTGGACGAGCGGGCCCTTTCAGAGTTCGCCATCGAGTCGCCCTGGTGGCTCGGCCGAATGCAGGAGGCGTCCCGGTGAACCCCGCGACCGCGCTGGCCACGGTGCTTGTCGACGAGCTGGTGCGCTGCGGCCTGACCGACGTCGTGCTCGCGCCCGGCTCCCGGTCGGCGCCGCTGGCGCTGGCGCTGCACTCCGAGTCGCGGGTACGGCTGCACGTGCGCGTGGACGAGCGGTCGGCGTCGTTCCTGGCGCTCGGCCTGGCGCGGCGCTCGGAGCGGCCCGTCGCGCTGATCTGCTCCTCCGGCACGGCCGCCGCGAACTTCCACCCGGCCGTCATCGAGGCGAGCGAGTCCGGCGTCCCGCTGCTCGTGCTCACCGCCGACCGCCCGCCCGAGCTGCGCGGCACCGGCGCCAACCAGACCATCGACCAGATGAAGCTGTACGGCACGGCCGTCCGCTGGTTCGCCGAGGTGGGAGCGCCCGAGGACCGGCCCGGCCAGGTCGCCTACTGGCGCTCGCTGGCCTGCCGCGCCTACCAGCGCGCCGCCGGCCCCGCCGCCCCGGGCCCCGTCCACCTCAACCTCGCCTTCCGCGAGCCGCTGATCCCCGACGGCGACACCACCTGGAACGAGTCGCTCGACGGCGACGCGACCGGGCCGTGGGTGCGCACCCGCGTCGCCCCGCCGCCCGTCGCCCTGCACATCCCGCCCACCCGGCGCGGCGTGCTCGTGATCGGCGACGGCGCGGCCAACGTGCGCCGCTACGTCGCCGCCGCCGGGATGGCCGGCTGGCCGGTCCTGTCGGAGCCCAACGGCGGCGGACGCTACGGCGACCACGCCGTCTCCACCTACCACCACCTGCTGGCCACCCCGGAGTTCGCCGACACGTACGCGCCCGACGTGGTGGTGACGCTCGGCCGGCCGGGGCTGTCGCGGCCGCTGCTGTCGTGGCTGAAGCGCGCCCAGGAGCACATCGTCGTCGCCACCGACCTCGACCGCTGGCCAGACCCCACCCGCTCGGCCACCCAGGTGGCGCAGGCCGTGGAGATCCCGGTGGCCTCCGGCGACGACGGCTGGCTGCACGCCTGGCGCCACGCCGACCAGGCCGCGCGGGCGGCGGTGGACGAGGTGCTCGACACCTCGGGCACCAGCGAGCCGCGCCTGGCCCGCGACCTGGCCGACACGCTGCCCAACGGGTCCCTGCTGTTCTGCGGGTCGTCCATGCCGATCCGCGACCTCGACCAGGCCATGCGGCCCCGGCGCGGGCTGCGGCTGCTGGCCAACCGGGGCGCCTCCGGCATCGATGGGGCCGTCTCGACGGCGATGGGCGCGGCGCTGGCCCACAACGGGCCGTCGTACGCGCTGCTCGGCGACCTGTCGTTCCTGCACGACCAGAACGGCCTCGTCCTCGGGCCCCGCGAGCCGCGCCCCGACCTGTGCCTCGTGGTGGTCAACAACGACGGGGGCGGCATCTTCTCGCTGCTGCCGCAGGCGGCGCTGCGCGACCCGTTCGAGCGGGTGTTCGGCACGCCGCACGGGGTGGACCTCGGGTACGTCGCCGCCGCGACCGGCACGCCGTACCGGCTGGTGGAGGAGCTGGGGGACCTGTCCAAGGCGCTGCGGGGCGACGGGCCGCGCGTGGTGGAGGTGCGGACGGACCGGGAGGAGAACGCGGCGGTGCACGCCCGGCTGCGGGACGCCGCCCAGGAGGCGATCCGCGCGGCCCTCGCCTGAGCCCGCGCCCGGACTGGTCCCCGACCTCCCGGGCCTATGAAAGTGTACCGGCTGGCCTGTATAGTTTCGGGCATGCCGAGACCGAGTTCACGCGACCGGCTCCTGGACGCGGCGGCCGAGGTGCTGCTGTCGGACGGGGCCGAGTCGCTCACGCTGGAGGCGGTCGCGCAGCGCGCGGGCGTGTCGAAGGGCGGGCTGTTCTACCACTTCCCGACCAAGCAGGCGCTGGTCAGGGCCATGGTGGCGCGGCTCACCGACGCCTTCGACGAGGCGCTGGCGCGGGCGGGCGACGGGCCCGGCGACTTCCTGCGCGCCTACGTGGAGGCCACCGTCCCCGAGGCGCACACCCCGGAGGCGCCCGACCGGGTCACGGCCGCGCTGCTCGCCGGCGTGCTGGTCGATCCGGCGGGCCTGGAGCCGCTGCGCGAGCGGTTCGCCGCCTGGCAGGAGCGGCTGACGCGCGACGGCGTGGACCCCGCCGCGGCCACCGCCGTCCGGCTGGCGGTGGACGGCTGGTGGGCCGTACGGCTGCTCGGCCTCGGTGAGCCCGACCCCGCGCTGCACGCCCGGACCCGCGCCTACCTGATGGAGCTGATCGAGCGTGCTCAGAGCGACTAAGGCGCTGATGCTGGCGACCGACGTCGGGTTCGTCGCCTATTTCACCGTCACCGGCCTCGGGCTGATCCCGCCCGAGTGGGCCTTCGCCGGGTACACCGACCCGGTGATGGTGGCCTGGAACTGGTCGTTCCTCTGGATCGACCTGGCGGCCAGCGCCACCGGCCTGACGAGCCTCTGGCTTCTCGCACGCTCAGGCGTGGCGTCCCCGTCCTCGGGGGCCGGGGTGCCGCTCATGCTCGTGTCCCTCGTGCTCACCATGGCCTCCGGGCTCATGGCGATCGCGTTCTGGACGCTGCGCGGCGACTTCTCCCTGGCCTGGTGGATCCCGAACCTCTACCTCATGCTGTTCCCGCTGCCCGCCATCGTGGCCCTGGTCGTGGCGCCGCGCGGCAGGGCCGCCACCGGCGGGTGACGCCCCCGGCCATATCCGGATGCGGGCTGGTCGGGGCGCCCGGCAGACTGGGCGGCGTGATCGTCAGCGCGTACGAGGGTCCGGACAAGTCGCGGGTTCCCTCGTGGACACTGTTGGTGATGCGCTCCGTCTCGCCCCGCACGTGGCGCCCGGTCGGCGCGCCGGAGAGCACCGGAGGGGCAGGAGGCCCGGCCGTCACGCCGGTAGGTGAGGAGCGCGCGCCGGTTCGAGGTTGGCCGTCATGCGTTCGAGGACGCTGACGGCCGTCCGGTACTCGTCGGGCGAGATGCCGGTCATCGACAGGTCGCGGAACGCGCCGACCCGCTCGGCGACACGGGCCAGGCGCTCGGCGCCATCGGGGGTGAGGACGAGCCGGCCCGGCGCGGGGCGGGCCGCCCAGCCGCCGGTCAGCACGGCGTCGATCGCGGCGGTCAGCGCGGGCGTGCCGGCGTTGGCGGCGAGCACCGACAGGACCTCTCCGTCGGTGACGCCCCGCGCCCGCTGGACGGCGTCGTGGGCTCCGGTGGCGTTCGGGGCGTCCTGGACGACGTTGAGCACCTGCCAGGAGAGCCGGGTGAGGCCGAACTCCTCCAGCATGCCGTTCATGTGGCGGGTGAGGGCCTGGTCGGCGCGGTTGAGCCAGTAGCCGATCGGTTTCATGAGGGCGTTCCCTTCGGGGGACTCAGTGGGTGGAGACGGTGGTCCCGGACGACAGGAGGGCGGGCCAGTCCTGGGCGGCGGCCCAGTCGGCGAAGCCGTGCCAGCCGACCTCCGGGTGGTCGCGGCGCAGCCCGGCGACGTCCACGTCGAGGCCGGCCTCGGTGAAGTACGCGAACATGGCGGCCAGATCGTCCGACCGCTTGCGGACGTACGCGAGGGGCACCTCCTGGTGAGTGATCGGCGCGCCGATGGCGGAGGCGAGGATCTCGGCCATCTGGCGGGGAGTGCGCTCGTCCGAGGCGATGTCGATGCGGCGGCCGGTGAACGCGGTGCGGCGCTGGAGGGTCAGCGCGGCGAACGCGCCGATGTCGGCGGCGGGGATGAGCGCAAGCGGCTGGTCGGCGGGCATCGGCCAGGCGAACGTGCCCTCGCGCAGGCCGTCCAGCGTCCACCCGCCGGCGTAGTTGTCCATGAACGCGGCCGGCGCGATCACCGTCCACGGCACGCCGGAGGCGCGCAGGTGCTGCTCGACGAGACGCTTGCTCTCGTAGTGCGGTACGCCGGTGTCACGGTCGGCGTGGGCGGCGGAGGTGAGCACGACGTGGCCGAGACGGGCGGCCGCCGCGGCGTCGAGCAGGGCCTTGCCCTGCCGGACCTCGGTGGCTGTGTCGGTGCCGAACGGTGTGGTGACCGCGAACAGCGCGTCGGCCCCCACGAGCGCGGCGTCGAGGGAGGCGCGCTCGTCGAAGTCGGCGTGGCGCACCTCGGCGCCGAGGGCCTTGAGGGCCTCGGCGGCGGGCGAGCCGGGGTCGCGGGTGAGCGCGCGCACCCGGTGGCCGGCGTCGAGGAGGGCGCGGGCGGTGGACCCGCCCTGGGCGCCGGTCGCTCCGGTGACGGCGACAGTGAGCATGGAGGTCTCCAGGTTGTAGTATAGCTGCGTGGCGCATTAACTGCGTCACGCACTAGATTATCAGAAACTAGTTGCGTCGCACAGCTATTGGGAGCTGATCACGATGACAGGCACGCGTCGCGAGCGGCTGTACGAGGAACTGTCCATGGCGTCGCGCCGCTACATGGCGGCGTATGTGCTGTTCAACCAGGCCGTCGCCGACCATCTCGGGTTGCATCCGACCGACGTGCAGTGCCTGAGCCTGATGACGGCGGCGCCCGAGCCGCTCACGGTCAAGCAGATCGCCGAGCTGACCGGTCTGACCGCCGGCTCGGCCACCCGCCTGGTCGACCGGCTCGAACGCGGGGGCTACGTGGTCCGCACGCCCGACCGGCAGGACCGGCGCCGCGTCCTGGTCGCCCCGGTCCCCGAGCGCGTGGCCCGGGTCACTGCGCTCTGGGACGACCTCGGCGCCTCCTGGCAGGCGCTCTACGGCGAGCACACCGAGGAGGAGCTGGAGGTGATCACCCGGCACCTGCGCCGGGCGCACGACCTCAGTCACGTCCAGATGGATCGCCTGCGCTCCCGGCCGAAGCCGGCCTGAAGCTCCCGGGATGCCGCCCTGACGGCGACTGCGAGGAGTTCGCCGAGCGCACCGGGTGCCTTCGCGTCACGGGCGGCCGGATATCCGGATGCGGGCCGGTCGGGCCGCCCGGCAGACTGGGCGGCGTGATCGTCAGCGCGTACGAGGGTCCGGACGACCTGCGGGCCATGCAGGAGCTGTGCAGCCGCATCTGGTCGCCCGGGTCGCGGTGGCACGTCGGCGACCTGGCCTGGGGCAGGTTCCAGCACACCGGGCGGGAGCCCGGGTGGCCGACCCGGCTGTGGCGCGACGGCGGCCGGACCGTGGCCTGGGGGTGGATCGACCTGCCGGGCTCCCTGGACCTGGCGGTGGACCCCGCCCGGCCGGAGCTGGCGAGGCAGGTGCTGGAGTGGTTCGCGCGCACGGCACCCGCCGGGCCGCGCGACGTGACCGTGCTCGACACCGAGACGCACCTCGCCGCCGCCCTCCGCGAGGCCGGTTACCGGCCGGCCGGCGACGGCCCCTTCTTCAGGCACCTGGTCCGCGACCTGGCCGACCCGGCCGAGCCCGTCCCACCCCAGGGCTACCGGCTGCGGGCCGTGGGGGAGGCCGACGTGCCGGGGCGCGTGGCGGCGCACCGGGCGGCCTTCCACCCGTCACGGGTGAGCGAGGAGAGCTACCGGGCCGTCCGGGCCACCTGGCCGTACCGGGCCGGACTGGACCTGGTCGCCGTGGCGCCGGACGGCGAGGTCGCCGCGTACTGCCTGGTCTGGCTGGACGAGGCGCGGCGCGTCGCGGAGATCGAGCCCACCGGAACCCTGCCCGCCCACCGCCGCCGGGGACTCGCCCGGGCGGTCTGCCTCGCCGCGCTGCGCGCGGCCCGGGAGGCGGGCGCCGAGCGGGCGGCCGTGTACGCCCGGGGGGACGACGCCTACCCGGCGCCGGGACGGCTCTACCGGTCGATCGGCTTCCGCCCGGCCGCCCGCACCGTCACCTGGGTCCGGGACCATCCAGCAGGCGCGTGACCTCCTCGGCCACCACGGCGCAGGCCTCCGCCGCCGGGTCGATCAGCGGGAAGTGACCGGCGTCCTCCACCAGCCTCAGCCGCACCGCCTCACCCGCTCGGGCCGCCGCGCGCACGTAGGCCCCGGCGACCTCGACCGGCACCACGATGTCGGCCCGGCCGTGGACGACGGTGGCGGGGACGCCGGTGGGCAGGAGCGCGGCGGGGTCGGCGGACGGGCGCCGCTCCTCGAAGCGCTCAGGCCCGCCGAGGAGCTGGAGCGCGGCGCCGGAGCACACCGACAGCTCGCGCGCGGTCCTGAGGTCGGCGATCGGCGCGAGCGCCACCACACCCGCGACGGACAGACCGGCGCCGGGAGGCCGCCACGGCGACCCCTGCGGCAGCACGTGGCGGGCCGCCGCCCACAGCGCGAGGTGGCCGCCCGCCGAATGCCCGGTCACCACGATGCGGCTCACGTCCACCGAGGGCACGCCGTCCGCCCAAGGCTGTGCGTCCGCCGAAGGCTGCGCGTCCGTCCGGGGCATGGCGCCCGCGACGAGGCCGGGCAGGGCGTCCATGGCGGCGGCCACGTCGTCGACCGTCCCCGGCCAGCCCCCCGCCCCCCCCGGCCCGGCCCCCCCCCGCCGGTACTCGACCGAGGCCACCGCGAACCCCCGCCGCGCGAGGAAGGCCGCGAAGGGCGACACGTGCCGCCGGTCGTAGGCGGCCCGCCACGCGCCCCCGTGCAGGACGACGATCAGAGGCGCCCCCGCCCCGCCGCCGCCCCGGGGGGCGTAGAGATCGACGACCTGGTCGGGGTGCCGGCCGTAGGAGACGGTGACGTCCGGCTCCGCGTGCGGATGGGAGAAGGCCGACTCCTGCTCGGCGGCGTCCCGCGCCGCGGCGCGCCGCTCCGGCGGGACGGTCACGGCGCGGAGACCACCTCGGCCAGCACGCGCGCCGCCCGATGCGCGTCCGCGAACGACACGTACAGCGGCGTGAAACCGAACCGGAGCACGTCCGGGTGCCGGAAGTCGCCGACGACCCCGCGGGCGATCAGCGAGGCCATCACCTCACCCGCGCCGGCGCAGCGCAGCGCGACCTGGCTGCCCCGCTCCGCGTGCGCGGCCGGGGTGATCGGCTCGACGCGCCCCGCGGGCACGTACGCCGCGACGCACTCCAGGAAGAAGTCCGTCAGGGCCAGGCTCTTGTCCCGCACCGCCTCGATCGAAACCCCGTCCCACACCTCCAGCGCCGCCTCCAGGGCGAGCATCGACAGGATGTCCGGGGTGCCCACCCGGCCCCGCCGCGCGCCGTCGGTGGCCTCGTACCGCGGCGACATGCCGAAGGGGTCGTGGTGGGAGTTCCAGCCGGGGAGCGGGGAGTCGAAGCGGGGCTGAAGGTCCCGGCGGACGTACAGGTAGGCGGGCGAGCCGGGGCCGCCGTTGAGGTACTTGTAGGTGCAGCCGACGGCGAGGTCGACGTCGTGCTCGTCGAGGCCGACCGGGAGCGCGCCCGCGCTGTGGCACAGGTCCCACACCACCAGGGCGCCCGCGGCGTGCGCGGCGGCCGTCACGCCCGGCAGGTCGTGGAGCCGCCCGCTGCGGTAGTCCACGTGGTTGACCAGGGCGGCGGCGGTGCGGGGGCCGAGGGCGGCCGGCAGGTCGCGCGGGTCGGCGGCGACCAGCCGGCGGCCGGTCATGCGCGCGGCCGACTCGGCGATGTAGCCGTCCGTGGGGAACGTCGTAGCGTCGACGACGATCTCGTCCCGCTCCGCGCCGGCCATCCGCACCGCGCCCACCAGCGCCTTGAAGACGTTCACGCTGGTCGAGTCGCCGGCCACGACCTGACCGGGGGCGGCGCCGACGAGCGGGGCGATGCGGTCGCCGACGCGCTCCGGCGCCGTCCACCAGCCGGACTCCGTCCAGGACCGGATGCGCAGCCGCCCCCACTCCCTGGCCACCACGTCGGCCACCCGGCCCGGAACGGTGGCGGGCAGCGCGCCGAGGGAGTTGCCGTCGAGGTAGACGGTGTCGTCGTCGAGGACGAACTCGGCGCGCTTGGCACGCAGCCCGTCCGACTCGTCGAGCTTGCGGGCCTTCGCCGCCAGGTACGCGGGATCAGACATGGCTGCGCGCCGTCCACAGCTCGGGGAAGACGTGCTTGGCGGCCCGTCTCTCCAGCCAGGCCACGCCCGCCGAGCCGCCGGTGCCGGCTTTGGCGCCCATCGCGCGCCGGGTGGCCACCAGATGGTCGTTGCGCCAGCGCCACACCTGCTCGGCGACGTCCGTCAGCGCCTCTCCCAGCCGCGCCAGGTCGCTGTCCCGGTCACCGGAGTAGATCTCCGCCCACACCGCCTCGACCTCGGGGCGGGGCTCGTACCGCTGCGACAGGTCCCTCTCCAGCACCGCGCGCGGCACGGCGTGACCGCGGCGGCCGAGGAGGTGCAGCACCTCGTCGTACAGGCTCGGCTGGTGCAGCGCCTTCTCCAGCTCCTCGTGGACCCGCGGCGCGCCCCGGTGCGGCACCAGCATGGACGACGACTTCTCGCCGAGCAGGAACTCCATCCGCCGGTACATCGCCGACTGGAAGCCGGAGCCCTCGCCGAGCGCCGCCCGGTACGCGTTGAACTCGGCCGGGGTGAGCCGCGCCAGCGGCCGCCAGGAGGCGTTCAGCGCCTCCAGCTCGCGCACGCTGCGCTCCAGCGCGGCCACGGCGACGGGCAGCCGGTCCTCGCGCAGCGCGCGGCCGGCGGTCTCCCACTCGTGCACGATCACGGTGAACCACAGCTCCATGACCTGGGTCGTGACGAGGAACGCCATCTCGCCCGGATCATCGGACAGGGGGTGCTGGAGGTGGGTGAGGACGTCCGCCCGGACGTAGTCCTCGTAGGGGGTCGTACCCGCGAAGTCGAGGTTCGGGGAGTCCGAACCGATGCCGGCTTCTCGGGACCGCGTGCGATGCGACATCGCTGTCTCCTGGAGACGTGCCACCGGGTAGCGGTCCGCTCCCTTCCTCTCGGCGCTGGAGCCCCGGTCCCCTCGGACCCGGTCGCCGCGGACGGCGCCGAGTCCATCAGGCATGATGCGGGATCTGTCCCGATCTGGCAAGGGTCAGCCCTGGCCCGCGTGCGTGTGGCCGTGCGCCACCTCCGGCGGGCACGGGCCCGGCGTGGCCGCGCGGCCGTCCCGCCGCCACTCCGCCACCGCGATCGCGAAGGCGACCAGCAGGCCGGCGACCGCGGCGCCCAGGGCCACGGTCACGGCCTCGGAGATGTCGCCGCCCGTCGAGGAGAGGACCAGGTAGTACACGCCGGGCAGCGCCGCCGTGCCAACCGCCCCGCCGAGGCGCTGCCCCGTCTGCAGGGCGCCGCCGGCCGCGCCCGCCATCCGCACCGGCACGTCCTTGAGCGTCATCGTCACGTTGGGCGAGATCACGAAGCCGCTGCCGATGCCGCCGACGAGCAGCGCGGGGATCGCGGCCCACACGGCGACGCCCGGGGAGGCGTAGCCCAGCAGCAGCGCCGCCGCGGACAGCCCGATCACGACCGCGGCGAGCCCGAGCACGGTCAGCAGCCGCCCCAGCCGCTCCACCAGCCGCCCGGCGACGACCGCCGCGCAGGCCGAGCCGATCGCGAACGGCGTGACGCACAGCCCGGACATCAGCGGCGTGAAGCCCCGCCCGTTCTGGAAGTAGAGCGCGAAGACCAGCCAGACGCCGCTGAAGCCGATGAAGTACACCGTCGCCAGCGCGGCGCCGGGCGCGTAACCGCGGGTCTCGGTGATCAGCCTGGGGGCGAGCAGCGGCTCGGCGCCACGGGCCGCGACGCGCCGCTCCCACAGCGCGAACGCCACGAGGAGCGCCGCCCCGACGGGGAACATCCACCAGAGCCGCTGGACGCCGCCCGAGTCGGCCTGCACGAGCGGGAACATCATCAGGAACACGCCGGCGCCCAGCAGGACGACTCCCGTCAGGTCCAGCGCCCCCCGCGGGGCGCCCCGGCCGTGCGGCAGCAGCCGGGCGGCGAGGACGAGCGCGGCCACCCCGATCGGCACGTTCACGAAGAAGATCCAGCGCCAGCCCTGGTCGCCGCCCGCCAGCGCGAGGATCACGCCGCCGGTGATGGGGCCGACCGCGCTGGAGATCCCGACGGTGGCGCCGAAGAAGCCGAACGCCCGGCCGCGCTCCGCGCCCCGGAACATCTGCTGGATCAGGGCCGAGTTCTGCGGGGCCAGGCAGCCGGCGGCGACGCCCTGGGCGAGCCTGGCCAGGACCAGCAGCTCGATGGTCGGCGCGGCCCCCGCGGCCATGCTGAACAGCACGAAGGCGCTCAGCGCGACCAGGAAGATGCGCCGCCGGCCGATCGCGTCACCCAGCCGCCCGGCCAGCACCAGGGAGAGCGCGAACGTCAGCGCGTACCCGGACACCACCCACTGCACCTGGGCGGGCGAGGCGTGCAGGGCGCGCTGCATGGACGGCAGCGCCACGGCCACGATGGTCACGTCCAGCAGGATCATGAAGCCGACGACGAGGGTGACCGCGAGGGCCTTCCACCGGCGCGGATCCGGTCCGGGGTTCGCGGACCCTGATGGCATGGGACCTCCCTCCGAGGCGGTCGCCGCGGACGGGCCCGGCCTGGACGCCGGTCCCGGGCGTCATGGACGACCTGCGGTGATCCGGGCAGAGACGCGGATCACGCCTCTGGGGTGGACAACGCCGATCCGGCGGTCCGCATTTCGCTCCCTCCGCTGTTCCCCCTGCCCCGCCCCTCATGCGCGGAGGCGTCGGGCACCTGCTGGGCGGCGGTGTACGCGGGCCGGCGCAGCTCCTGGAGGCGGCCCGCCGGGCTCAGCCCCGGGACGGGATGCCGGGTGGGATCGAACCGGGTGGGCACGTCCGCGTCCGGCATGGCCGGCGGCACGAGCTTGACGAGGCCGAACAGGTGCCAGGGTCCCGCCGGGGCCGCGACGAGGAGGTCGAGGATCAGCGGCTCCTTCGCCACGGCGGCGGCGAGCGCGTCGAAGCGCGCCGGCAGCGGCCGGTCCACGCGGGGCAGCGCGCCGAGCAGCACCCGCCGGCCTCCGCCGTCCCCGGCGCCGCGGGTCTCGTACGGGAAGAGCGAGCTGTACAGGCCCGGCGCCCACCTGGTGGCGGGCCGCAGGAGGCGGCGCCCCGGCGTGGTGTGGCCGGTGGTGGCGAGCAGGAGCTCGGCGTCGGCGTCCGCCTGCCGCCAGCGCAGGGCGATGCCGAGGATGTCCGGCAGGGGCGGCGGCAGGCCGGCCGAGCGGGAGAGGCGGGCGATGCCGCGCAGCTCCAGCCGCTCGTCGAGAAACGGGCTCCCCCAGGTGCGGGCCGCGTCGCCGTGCAGGTGGAGCTCCGCGTCGAAGAGCAGCCCGTGGGGGTGCAGGGGGCGGCCCCTGCGCAGGCCCGCCGCCAGGCGGAACCCGGCCGCCAGCGCGGCCCCGGTGGTGGTCGTGAGCGGCCCTGCCATGGCTCCCCCTGCGATCGCCGGCGTCGTTCACCGGCATGACCGTACCCGGGGCGGGGGCCGGTGAACGGGTGTCCGGGCACCATCGGGGCGACCGGGTCAGCGCTCGATCAGGGTCACTTCCAGGGAGTAGTGCGAGGCGCGGTAGACGTGCGAGCCGTGCTCGACCGCCCGGCCCTGGTCGTCGTACGTGGTGCGCACCATGGTGAGCAGCGGCGCCCCGCGCCGCTCCCGCAGCAGCCTGGCCTCGGTCAGGCCCGCCGCGCGGGCCCCGATGCGCTGGTTGGCGACCCGCATGCGCACGCCCGCCCCGCGCAGCAGCTCGTACAGGCCCCGGTCCTCCAGGTCGGAGGCGCCGAGCTGGGCCAGGCCGAGCGGCAGCCAGTTGTGCAGCAGGGCCAGCGGCTCGCCGGCCGCGAACCGCAGGCGTTCGAGGTAGAGCGTCTCCGAGCCCGGCTCCACGCCCAGGATGGCCGCGATGTCCTCGTCGGCGGCGCGCGGCTCCAGCGCGAGGACCTGCGTGGCGGGCTCCTGCCCCGAGCGGCGCAGGTCGTCGTACAGGCTCGTCAGCTCCACCGACCGCTTGACCTGGCCGTGGACCACCTGCGTGCCGACGCCGCGTTTGCGCACGAGCAGGCCCTTGTCCACGAGATACTGGATGGCCTGGCGGATGGTGGGCCTCGACAGGCCGAGCTTGTCGGCCAGCAGGATCTCGTTGTCGAGCCGGGCGCCGGGCGCCAGGTCGCCTCGCCGGATCGCTTCGGCGATCTGCTCGGCCACCTGGAAGTAGAGCGGCACGGGGCTGGATCGGTCCAGGTCGATCGCCAGATTCGCGGTCATGCTGATCAGGTTAACGCAGGTAATAATGTCCAGACAAACCAGACGGACATGGCGTCATGCGGCATGATCGGAAGGGGGGAGCCCGCGGGAATGGGCAGGGGAGTCCCGAGGGTGCCGTAAGGCCGTGATGGGGGAGGACGCATGGACGCCAGGCGACACGAGGACACGCCGTTCCCGCACGACGCGCTGCTGGAGACGGCCGGCGAGGCGGCCAGGGCCGTCGGGCCGCGGCTGCGCAAGGCGTTCCGCTCCCGCCCGGAGGTGGCCACCAAGAGCGACTTCCACGACCCGGTGACCGAGCACGACAAGGCGGCCGAGGAGACGATCCGCGCCGTCATCGAGAGCCGGTGGCCCGGCAGCGCCGTCCTGGGCGAGGAGGGCGGCGAGAGCGGCTCCGGCCCGCTGCGCTGGTACGTCGACCCGATCGACGGCACCGCCAACTTCGCCGCCGGGCTGCCCTTCTTCTGCGTCTCGATCGCCGCCGCCGTGGAGGGCGAGCTGGTCGCCGGCGTCGTGTACGACCCGGTGCGCGAGGACGAGTTCACCGCCTCGACGGCGGGCGCCTGGTGCAACGGCACCCCCATCCGCAGCACCGGCGCCGCCGGCGACCGGGAGGCGATGCTGCTGACCAGCTATCCGACGCCCCGCGAACTGGCCGCCCGGCGCGAGGAGGCGCTGCTGCGCTACGGCCGGCTGCTGGAGTCGTTCGCGGCGGTGCGGCGGGTGGGCAGCGCCGCGCTCAAGCTCGCGCACGTCGCAGCCGGGTGGGCGGACGTCGCGTACGGCACGGGCGCCAGCCCGTGGGACGTGGCCGCCGGGGCGCTGATCGTCCGGCAGGCGGGCGGCGTCTACCTGGGCGACCCGCTGGTCAAGGGCGACTACCTCGCCTGCGTGGGCGGCTTCGACCTGGCCGCCTCCGCCCTGGCCGACCTCGCGCCCTGAGCGGCGAGGGCCGGCAGCGTCGGCAGCTCCGTCAGCGACGTGATGCGCGGGAAACCGTCGGGAGGCGGCTCCGTGCCGTGCCGGTCGAGCCACACCGACCGCATCCCGGCCGCCGCCGGCCCCGTCACGTCGTTGACCACGTCGTCGCCCACCAGCAGCACCTCGCCGGGCGCCAGCCCGAGCGCCTCGGCGGCGGCCGTGTAGCAGGCCCGAGCCGGCTTGTAGCTCCCGCCCAGCACCTCGCCCGTCAGCACCGGACCGACCCGCCCGTCCAGCCCGATCGCGCGGACCTTGGCCTCCTGCATGCGCTGCGACCCGTTGGTCAGCACCCCCAGCCGGAACCCCTCCAGTGCCGCCACCGCCCGCGCCGCATCCGGATAGGCCGTCCAGCTCTGCCGGTAGTGCGAGGCGTACGCGCCGAACGCCGCGTCCAGGTCGGCCGGCACCGTCACGGACAGCTCCACGCACAGCGCCCGGATCCGCCGGCGGCGCTGCTCCTCCCACGAGCACTCGCCCGCCTGCCACGCCCGCAGGTGCGGCTCCTCCAGCGCCCACCACAACGCGGCCGCCTCGGCCAGGCGCGGATGGCCGGGCGCGTGCCCGGACAGCCAGGCCGTGACCGCCGCGTCGGCCGCCGAGCGGTGGTCGAGCAGGGTGCCGTCGAGGTCGAGCAGGACGCCGCGGATCACACTCCTCATCCTGGCACCTTTCTCCGCGAGGATGCGAGCCGCCGGCTCGTGCGGCGGATCCGGTCAGCCGTCCGGGGGCTCGTGGTCCCGGCGGTGCTCGCCGGCCCGCCGTACGTGCTCGATCATGAGGTGCTCGGCCGCGGCGCCGTCGCCCCGCTCCAGGGCCGCCAGGATGCCCTCGTGCGCCTCCAGCTGGCCCGGCACCTGGGCCGGGTCCAGCCACAGCGAGGCCGCGGGGGGCACCGGGAAGCTGTCGTGCACAGCCCGCGCGTGCTGGCCCAGGAAGGCGGGGCCGCCGATGTCGGCGATGCGCAGGTGGAAGTGCCTGCTCTGCTCACCGAGGCGGTTCAGCCGTCCCTCGGCGGCGTCGCGCGCCATCGCGGCGTGCAGCTCGCGCAGCCACTCCAGCTCCTCCGGCGTGACGCGGGTGGCGGCCAGCCGGGCGCCCAGCCCCTCGACCACCGCGCGCAGGCCGTAGAACTCCTCCAGCGCGTCGTCGCCCAGGTCCACCACCGTGGCGCCGTGATGCGCCTCGTAGCTGATCAGCCGGTCCTTCTCCAGCCGGCGCAGCGCCTCGCGGACCGGCGTCACCGACACCCCGAGACGGCGCGCGATGGCCGCCGCGCGCAGCGCCGTCCCGCCCGGGATGCGGGCGGAGCGGATCTCCTCGGCCAGCACGCCGTAGACGTAGTCCGCCTTGCTCATGGGGGGACGCGGCTCAGGGGTCGGCATGGCTTCAGTCTCCCCCACGACGGGCCCGGGTTGACCGGAAAGGTATTTCTTATACGTTATAAGACATGACGAGCCTCGCCGACCTGCGGGTCATCGACGCCGCGACGCTGTTCGCGGGCCCCTCCGCCGCGATGATGCTGGGCGACTTCGGCGCCGACGTGATCAAGATCGAGCACCCGCGCCGCGGCGACCCGTCGCGCGGGCACGGCGCCTCGGTGGACGGCGTCGGGCTGTGGTGGAAGTCCCTGTCGCGCAACAAGCGCGCCGCCGCGGTGGACCTGTCGCAGCCCGAGGGGCAGGAGATCCTGCGCCGCCTCGTGGCGCGCTCCGACGTGCTCGTCGAGAACTTCCGGCCCGGGACGCTGGAGCGCTGGGGGCTCGACCCGAAGGACCTGCTGGAGCTCAATCCCCGGCTGATCGTCGCCCGCATGACCGGCTTCGGGCAGAGCGGGCCGATGGCCGGGCAGCCCGGGTTCGGGACGCTGGCCGAGGCGATGAGCGGGTTCGCGGCCATGACCGGCGAGCCGGACGGGCCGCCCACGCTCCCGCCGCTCGCGCTGGCCGACGGCATCGCGGGCCTGGCGATGTCGTACGCGATCATGGTGGCGCTGCACGCCCGCGAGCGCACCGGGCGCGGGCAGGTGGTGGACATGGCGATCATCGAGCCGATCCTGGGGCTGCTGGGCCCGCAGATGACCGCCTACCGGGCGCTCGGCGCGGTGCCGCGCCGCACCGGCAACCGCTCCAGCAGCAACGCGCCCCGCAACACCTACCGCACCCGCGACGGCCGCTGGCTGGCCGTGTCCACCAGCGCGCAGGCGGTCGCCGAGCGCGTCGTCACGCTCGTCGGCCGGGCCGACCTGGTGGCGCAGCCGTGGTTCTCCAGCGGCAGCGGCCGGGTGGCGCACGTGGACGAGCTGGACGAGGCCGTCGCCGGCTGGATCGCCGCCCGCGACGCCGACGAGGTCATCGCCCGCTTCGAGGAGGCACAGGCGGCGATCGCGCCGATCTACGACGTCCGGGACATCGCCGAGGACCCGCAGTACGCGGCGCTGGGGACGTTCGTCGAGCTGCCCGACGAGGAGCTGGGGACGGTGACGATGCAGAACGTGCTGTTCCGGCTGTCGGACACGCCCGGCGAGGTGCGCTGGCCGGGCCGGTCGCTGGGGCGCGACACGGACGAGGTGCTGGGGGAGCTGGACTACGGGGCGGAGGAGATCGCGGGCCTGCGCGGCAAGGGCGTGATCGCATGACGGCGCCGTCGTCCCGGCTGCCCGCCGTCTCCTGGCTGTACGTGCCGGGGGACCGGCCGGAGAGGTTCGCCAAGGCCGCCGCGTCGGGGGCGGACGTGGTGATCATCGACCTGGAGGACGCGGTCGTCCCCGCCCGCAAGGACGAGGCCCGCGCCAACGCCGCCGCCTACCTGCGCGAGCGCGCCGCCGGGGACGCCGGCGCGGTGGCCGTCCATGTCCGGGTCAACGACGTGACGACCGCGAGGGGGCTGGACGACCTGGCCGCGCTCGCCGGCCTGCCGGGGCTCGGCGGCGTCCGGCTGCCCAAGGTGGAGTCCGCCGGGGTGCTGGACGCGCTGGACGGCCTCACGGTCCCGGCGTACGCGGTGCTGGAGTCGGCCGCCGCGATTCTGGCCGCTCCGGCGATCGCCGCCCACCCGCGGGTCGCCGGTGTGGCCCTGGGCGAGCAGGACCTGGCCGCCGAGCTGTCCGTCACGGCCGCGACCGCCCTCGACCAGCTCCGGCTCCAGGTGGTGCTGGCCGCCGCCGCGGCAGGGCTGCCGCCCGTGCCCATGTCGGTCTATCCGGACGTACGGGACGAGGAGGGGCTGCTGGCGTCGTGCGCCGCGGGGCGGGGGATCGGGATGTTCGGGCGGGCGGCCATCCACCCGCGCCAGATCCCGGCGATCCGGCGCGCCTTCACACCCACGGCGGAGGAGACCGCGCGGGCCGCGGAGATCGCCGAGGCGGCCGAGCTGGCGGAGCGGGAAGGGCTGGGGGCGGTCGCGCTGCCGGACGGCCGCTTCGTGGACGCCCCGATCGTCACCCGCGCCCGCCGCACCCTGGCCCTCGCCCGCCGCCTCGCCCCACCGGTCCCGGACGGCCCGCAAGGCCGGCCGGCCACCACGTCCCCGGACGCCCGGCCACCCGCCTGACCCGTCTCCGGACGCCCAGCCACCCGCCTGACCCGTCGCCGGACGCCCTGAGGCGGCGGGTCAGGGGATCCAGCGGGTGGAGAGCTCCGCGTCCTCCGGGGCGGGGCCCGGCAGGGCGTCGTGGGAGGCGGGCACGCGCAGGGCGTCGAGCAGCAGCGCCAGATAGCGGTGCCGCAGTTGCCGGGTGCGCTCCTGATCGCCCAGCTTCACCGACGCCACCTGCTCGAACAGCAGCGCGATGTCCGCCGTCGTGACGTCCGGACGCAGCACCCCCGCCTCCACGGCGCGCGCGTGGACCCGGGTCGCCAGGTCCGAGGCGCGGGCCGCCGCCGCGCCCAGCTCCGGCGTGGGCTGGAAGGTGCCGGCCAGCTTGATGGTCAGCGAGCTGCTGTCGGCGTCCACGGTGCCGCGCATGTAGCCGGCGAACGCCTCCCACGGGTCCCCCTGGTCGTCGAGGGCCCGCTCCGACACCGCGCTGTAGAGGTTCAGCCCGTCCAGGCACAGTTTGCGCAGCAGGTCCTCCTTGCCGGGGTAGCGACGGTAGAGTGCGCTGATCCCGACGCCGGCCCGCTCGGCCACCGCCGAGATGGGCGCCCCGGGGTCGGAGGTGAACACGGCCCGCGCCGCCTCCAGGATCAGCTCGTCGTTGCGCGCCGCCTGCGCCTTGCGCCCGCTCATGGGTGTGGTCGTCATGCCTCCAGCATATTGGAACGGAAACTTCCGTTCTAGTGTCCGGCCGATCCACGCGCATTGGTCCGTATGTCTATACAAAGAGTTGATATTGATGTACAACCGGGGCGAGCCCGATGGTCATGGAGGTGTCCCGGTGAGACGAACCCGTGTCGTGCTGGCCCTGCTCTGCGCTTTGACGCTCGGCGCCTGCTCCTCCTCCGGCGGGGCCGGCACGGAGAGTGCTCCCGCCTCCGGCTCCGCGCCGCCCGCGGCCGGCGGCGCCACCTTCGCCGTCGTCACCCACGGCGGGGCGGGCGACGCCTTCTGGGACGTGGTCAAGAACGGCGCCGAGGCGGCCGGCAAGCAGTACGGCGTCACGGTGACCTACCAGGGCGACGGCGACCCCGGCAAGCAGTCCCAGCTCATCGACCAGGCCGTCTCGCAGAAGGTCAACGGCCTGGTGGTCTCCATGGCCAATCCCGACGCGCTGAAGGAGGCCGTCGGCCGCGCCGTCGCCGCCGGGATCCCCGTCGTGACGATCAACTCGGGGGCCGACTCCTCCAAGGCGTTCGGCGCGATCACCCACGTCGGCCAGTCCGAGGACGTGGCGGGGCGCGGCGCCGGCGAGCAGCTCAAGGCCGCGGGCGTCACCAAGCTGCTGTGCGTCGTCCACGAGGCCGGCAACGTCGGGCTCGACCAGCGGTGCAAGGGCGCCGAGCAGGGACTCGGCGGCACGGTGGAGCGGCTGCAGGTGGACGTGGGCAACCTCGCCGACGTCACCTCCAAGGTCACCGCCAAGCTCCAGTCCGACAAGCAGGTGAACGGCGTTCTCGCGCTCAACCCGGCCGTCGCGGTCGCCGCGCGCGACGCCGTGAAGGACTCCGGCTCGACGGCCAAGCTCGCCACGTTCGACCTGTCGGGCGACGTGGTGACGGCCATCAAGGACGGCGAGATCCTGTTCGCGGTGGACCAGCAGCAGTACCTCCAGGGCTGGCTGCCCATCACCTTCCTCACCCTGTACGACCGGAACCTCAACACCGTCGGCGGCGGCCTGCCGGTCAACACCGGCCCCGGCTTCGTCACCAAGGACAACGCCGAGCGGGTGGCCAAGCTCGCCGAGGCGGGCACCCGATGACCCGTGCCGGGGAGCGGTCATGACCGCGGTGGCCGGCGGCGCCGACGAACGGGTCGCCGGCGCCGGCCTGCTGCGGCGGCTGCTCATCCGCCCCGAGCTCGGCGCGGTCGTCGGGATGGTCGTGGTGTTCGCGTTCTTCGCCGCGCAGTCGGCGGTGTTCCGCTCGCCCGAGGGCGTCGCCAACTGGCTCGACCCGGCCGCCACGCTCGGCATCATGGCCGTGGCCATCGCGCTGCTGATGATCGGCGGCGAGTTCGACCTGTCGGCCGGCGTCCTCACCGGCACGACCGGCCTGATCCTCGTCACGCTCGCCACCCGCTACGGCCTGGACGTGTGGACGGCGATGCTCGTGAGCCTCGTCGTGGCGCTGGCCGTCGGGTTCGCCAACGGGATGATCGTCACCAGGACCCGGCTGCCCAGCTTCATCGTCACCCTCGGCACGTTCCTCATGCTCCAGGGCGTCAACCTCGGCGTCACCAAGGCGCTCACCGGCACCGTGCAGGTCAGCGGGCTGCGCCGGGCGGCCGGCTACGAAGGGGCGCGCACGGTCCTGGCGGGCACCGTCCAGATCGGCGGCACCCCGTTCCGCGTGGCGATCCTGTGGTGGCTGCTGGTCACCGCCCTCGCGACCTGGGTGCTCATGCGCTCCCGGGCGGGCAACTGGATCTTCGCGGTCGGCGGCGACGAGCAGGCGGCGCGGGCCGTGGGCGTGCCGGCCGCGCGCACGAAGATCGCGCTGTTCATGACGACCGCGTTCGCCGCCTGGCTGGTCGGCTCGATCCTCGCGCTGCGCTACACGTCCGTGCAGGCCAACATCGGCATCGGGCAGGAGTTCATCTACATCATCGCCGCGGTGATCGGCGGCTGCCTGCTCACGGGCGGGTACGGCTCCGCGATCGGCGCCTCCATCGGCGCGGTGATCTTCGGGATGGCCGACAAGGGCATCGTGTTCCTGGGCTGGGACGCCGACTGGTTCAAGTTCTTCCTGGGCGCCATGCTGCTGCTGGCCACGCTCGCCAACCGCCTGGTCAGGCGGTACGCCGAGGAGGTGAAGCATTGATCATCGAGACGCGCGGCATCGGCAAGACGTTCGGCTCGGTGCTCGCCCTGCGCGACGTGTCGATGGGGGTGGCGGCGGGCGAGGTCACCTGCGTGCTGGGCGACAACGGCGCCGGCAAGTCCACCCTCATCAAGATCCTGTCGGGGGTGCACCAGCACGACGCCGGGACGTACCTCGTGGACGGCGCGGAGGTGCGGCTGGGCAGCCCGCGCGAGGCGCTCGACCGCGGCATCGCCACCGTCTACCAGGACCTCGCCATGATCCCGCTGATGTCGGTGTGGCGGAACTTCTTCCTCGGCTCCGAGCCGCGCAAGGGCCTCGCCTTCGACGTGGCGAAGGCCCGCAGGGTCGCCCGGGAGGAGCTGCGGGCCATGGGCATCGACATCCGGGACGTGGACCAGCCGGTCGGCACGCTGTCGGGCGGCGAGCGGCAGTCGGTGGCGATCGCCCGGGCCGTCCACTTCGGCGCCCGGGTCCTCATCCTCGACGAGCCGACCTCCGCGCTGGGCGTCAAACAGGCGGGCGTCGTGCTCCGGTACGTCGCCCGGGCCCGCGACCGGGGGCTCGGGGTGGTGTTCATCACCCACAACCCGCACCACGCCTACCCCGTCGGCGACCGGTTCCTGCTGCTCAACCGCGGGACGAGCCTCGGCGAGTACGGCAAGGCCGACATCACCCGGGAGGAGCTGACGGCGTTGATGGCCGGGGGAGCGGAGCTGGAGGAGCTGGCGCACGAGCTGCGGCGGGAGTGAACCGCGCGAGCCTCACCCGCGGGAGCGGGCCAGCGGCAGGATGACGTGGTCGACAAGGCGGCGGGCCAGGTCGCCGTCCACCGGCTCGCCGGTGATCAGGCCGCGGAAGAACAGGGTCGCCGGCCCGAGCTGCCACAGCAGCTCGGTGTCGGCGGCGGCCGCCAGCTCCCCTCTCTCCCACGCCCGCTCGAACACCCGCATCGCCAGCCGCCTGCGGCCCGCCACGTAGTGCCGGTCCACCGCGGCCGCCAGCTCGGTGTTGTGCCGGATCTCGCCCACCAGGCCCGCGACGACGTCGCCGAGCGGCTCCAGCTCGGCGACGAGGAACTCCATCAGCGCCAGCAGGTCCCCCCGCAGGCTCCCCGTGTCGGGCGCCTCGGGCAGGGGAGAGGCGGCGTTGACGAACGCCGCCACCACGAGCTCCGCCTTCGACGGCCACCGCCGGTAGACGGTCTGCCTGCTCGCCCGGGCCCTGGCCGCGACCACGTCGACGCTCAGCCGGTCGTAGCCCGTCTCGCGTAACACATCGAGGGCGGCGCCGAGCAGCTCGGCCTCACGTGCGGGACCTCCCCGCAGAGGGGTCACGGACATGACCACCAGAGTAAGCGCGATGCCGCCCCGACTGTAAGGGCTGTCAAGGCGCGGACCGTGTCCCGATGCCTTCCCGCCCGCCCCGCCCGCCCGCCGCGCCGGTCAGCGGAGGGAGGTGAAGAAGGCGCGGACGTCCTCGGCGAAGACCTCCGGCTGCTCCAGTGCCGCGAACGTGCCGCCGCGCTCGTGCTCCACCCAGCCCACGATGGCGTTGTCGCGCTCGGCGAAGCGGCGGATCGGCCGCAGGACGTCCTTGGGGAACACCGAGATCGACGTGGGGACCGTCGCCGGCTTGAGCTCCCACTCGACGCTGGTGTCCTGGTCGGTGTCCGGCGTCTCCACGAAGGAGCGGGCCGCCGACCCGGCCGTGTTGGTCAGCCAGTAGAGCATGACCGTGGTGAGCAGGCGGTCGGCCGGAATCTCCTCGTCGCTCCACTCGTGGTAGACGCCGGCGAACCACGCCAGCAGCGCCACGGGGGAGTCGGCCATGCCGTACGCGAACGTCTGCGGCCGGGCCGACTGGATGAGCTTGTAGGCGTACTGGTCGGTCAGGTAGCGCTCGCGGAAGGCCATGCGCTCCTGCTCCACCTCGGTCAGCCCGTCCAGCTCGCCCGGCGCTCCGATCGGGAAGCAGATGATCCCGTTGCCGTGCATGCCCACCACCCGGTCGGGGGCGAGCACGCCGATCTCACGGGAGATCCAGGTGCCCCAGTCGCCGCCCTGCACGCCGAACCGCTCGTAGCCGAGCCGCGTCATCAGCTCCAGCCACGCCTTCGCGATCCGGGTGGAGCCCCAGCCCAGCTCGCGGGTGGGACCGGACAGCCCGTAGCCGGGCAGGGACGGGATGACCAGGTGGAAGTCGCGGCTGAGCGGCTCGATCACGTCGAGGTACTCCACCGGGGAGCTGGGCCAGCCGTGCGTGATCAGCAGCGGCAGCGCGTCCTCGCGCCCGGAGCGGACGTGCAGGAAGTGGACGCCCTGGCCGTCGATCTCGGTGACGAACTGGTCGTGCGCGTCGAGCTCGGCCAGCGCGCCGTCCCAGTCGTAGCCGGTGCGCCAGTGCCGGACCAGGTCCTTCAGGTGGGCGAGCGGGACACCGTGCTCCCAGCCCGTCCCCGGGACCTCGTCCGGCCAGCGCACCCGGTCGAGCCGCCCCCACAGGTCGTCGAGGTCGGCGCGGGCGGGTTGGAAGCGGAAGGGGCGGATGTCGTTCGGGGTCAAGCCATGCCTCCATCGTCTCGGTACGCTGTACCGTACAGCATACGGTTCAATGGGCGCAAACGCTCGCCCCGGCCGGATCACCGGCGTGGTCAGCGATCGTGGACGGTGATGACGTAACCGTCGGGGTCGGCGAAGGAGAACGTCCGTCCGAACGGCCCGTCCACCGGCTCGGCCACGATGGGCACGCCCGCCGCCGCCAGCTCGTCGCGCAGGGCCTGCGCGTCGTCCGCCTTGAGCCACAGCGCGACGCCCAGGCCCGGACGCGGCGCCGCGTCCAGGTCCACGCCGGGCAGCGGCTCACGCACGGCGAACGGGATCGGCCGCGTGGCGAACACCACCGCGTGCGGCGGGCCCGCGGGGTCGCGCTCCAGGCCGAGGTGCTTCTCGTAGAACGCGGCGGACGCCTCGACGTCGCGAACCTGCAGCGCCACGAAGTCGACTCCGGTGACGGTCATGATGTGCCTCCTATGTCAGGACTTTGACACTGAGGACTGTATGTCAGAATGCTGACATGGAGCAAGTCAGCCTGGATCTCGACCGGAGCATCGGATACCAGCTCAAGCGCGCGCACGCCGCCCTGCGCGCGGCCATGGACGCCGCCCTGCGGCGCCACGGGCTCACCACGCCCCAGTACGCCTGCCTGGAGCTCCTCGACCAGCGGCCGGGGCTGTCGAACGCCGAGCTGGCGCGGGGGGCGTTCGTCACGCGGCAGTCCATGAACGTGGTCCTGCGCAACCTTCAGGACGCCGGCCTGGTGGAGCGCCCGGAGGCCGCGCCGCACGGCCGGGCGCTGCCGGCCACGCTGACCGAGACCGGCGGCGCCCGGCTGCTCGCGGCCCGCGCGGACGTCCTCGACGTCGAGCGGCTCATGGTTCGCGACCTGGACCCGGCCCGTACCGATCTGCTGGTGGACGCCCTGACCGGTATGGCCGCCGCCCTGGGCGAGTCCGAACCGCCCGCCGGTTGAGTGTTGATCTACGTTGTAAAGGCGGTAGCGTGGTGAGGTGTCCTCTTCGTACCTCACCCTGAAAACCGGCATCGAGCACGAGACGGAGGCGCGGCGGTCCCGGTTCGTGTGCGCGGTGGCGCCGGTGAGCGGGGTGGAGGAGGCGCAGGAGTTCATCGCCGGGCGCCGCAGGGCCCATGCGGGAGCGACGCACAACTGCACCGCGTACGTGATCGGGGAGCGCCTGCAGAAGGGCGACGACGACGGCGAGCCGGGCGGCACGGCCGGCACGCCCATGGTGCAGGCCCTGGTCGGCCGGGGGTTCAGCGACGTGGTGGCGGTGGTCACCCGCTACTTCGGCGGTGTCCTGCTGGGTGCCGGCGGCCTGGTCCGGGCGTACGGGTCGGCGGTGACGGAGACGCTGGACCGGGCGGAGGCCGTCCGCATGGTGCCGGCCCGGCTGGTGCGCGTGTCGGTGGCGCACGACCAGGCGGGCCGCGTCGAGAACGGCCTGCGCGCCTCACGGTACGCCGTGCGGGACGTCGCCTACGGGTCGGCCGTCGAGTTCGCGGTGGCGGTGGGGGAGGACGAGGTGCCGGCGTTCACGGCGTGGCTGGCGACGCTCACGGCGGGGCGGGCCCGCGTGGAGACCGGCGAGGGCATCCACGTCCCGGGCTGACGCTCCGGCCGGGGGCTCAGCCCTCCAGGGCGTACTGCATGACGCGGAACTTGGCCTGGGCCTCGGCCAGCTCCGAGCTGGGGTCCGAGTTGCCCATGATGCCGCCCCCCGCGAACAGCCGGGCGCGGTTCCCGTCCACGACGGCCGAGCGCAGGGCGATGCCCCACTCGCCGTCGCCGTGGGCGTCGATCCAGCCCACCGGACCGGCGTACCCGGCGCGGTCCATGCCCTCCAGCTCGCGGATCACCTCGATCGCCGTGCCCGTCGGCGTGCCGCCGACGGCGGCGGTCGGGTGCATGGCCGCGACGACGTCCAGCACGGACGCCCCGTCGGCCAGCCGCCCGGTGACGTGGCTGGCCAGGTGCTGGACGTTCGGCAGGACGAGCAGCTCCGGCTCGTCGGGCGTGTGCAGCGAGGAGCACAGCGGCGCGAGCGTCTGCCGGACGGACGCGATGGCACACTCGTGCTCGTGGCGGTCCTTCTCCGAGGCGAACAGGGCCGTGCCGCGGGCGAGGTCGTCGGCGGCGCTGGTGCCGCGCGGCGTCGTGCCGGCCAGGACGAGCGACTCGATGTGCTTGCCGGTACGGCGGACCAGCAGCTCGGGCGTCGCGCCGACGAGGCCCGCGACGGAGAAGGTGTAGCACTCCGGGTAGCGGCGGCTGAGCCGGTCCAGCAGCAGCCGGATGTCGATGGGGCGCTCGGCCGTGGCCAGCAGGTCGCGGGCGAGCACCACCTTCTCCAGCTCGCCGGCGCGGATGCGGCGGGCGGCCCGCGCCACGACGGCCTCCCACTCGGGCGCGGTCAGGCTGCCGTCGCTGTAACGGATGCGGCCCGGCGTGCGGACCGGGGTGAACGGCTGCAGGCCCGGCTCGCCGACGGTGGTGAGCCAGGCGCGGCCGTCACGGCGGGCCAGGATGGTCCGGGGCACGATCAGGGTGGAGCCGGGCACGTCCTCGTCGAAGGTGAAGGTGCCGAAGGCGACGGGCCCGGAGCCGGGCGTCTTGACGGCGTCCTCGATGCGGGCGTCGCCCAGCACGTCGGCCAGCCACTGGCGGGCCCACGCGAAGCGGCGCGGCCCCGGCGGCACGGTGACGCGAGCGGCCTCCCCCCAGCCGACGAGCCCCTCGCCATGACGGATCCACGCGAACGGCGCGGTCCTCGGCAGGGAAGCCAGCAGGTCACCGGGGTCGCCCACGGAGGTGGTGCGAACCGGTAGCGGGCGGGTGGTTCCGAGCGCGACACTCACCCAAGACACTCTATGCGGGAACTGAACACGTTCGACTGTGACCCCCTGGAATGGGTGGTAACGGTCATGGATCCAAGAAAAACCTCGACATTCGCCAATATGGGGTCCTAGCCGGCTGGACCCCGGAGCCCGCCGGGCCTCGGGCGACTGTCAAGCCGCGATATGAAGTCGGTGGTGAAATGGCCGACCTTCCCCGCCGGTCATAGCCGGTCCAAGATCGGGTCCCTACCTTGAGGGCCATGATCCCTCGCCTGCTCGCCGCCCTGGTCCTCCTGTCCGGCTCCGGTACCGCGCAGGCCGCCGTGCAGGCCGCCGCGCAAGTCACCGCCCGGGCCGACCCCGGCGTCCCGGTGCCGACGTCGATGGTGGCTCTCGGCGACTCGATCTCCGCGGGGTTCAACGCCTGCGGCTGGTACGTCTCGTGCACCTCCCGCTCCTGGTCGGCCGGCGACAACGCCGACGTCGCCAGCCACTACCTGCGGCTGCTGCGGCTCGACGACGACCTTCGCGGGCACAACCGCAACCTGGCCGTGCCCGGCGCGACCAGCGCCGGCCTGATGAGCCAGGTACGCCAGGCGATCGACCTCAAACCCGGCTACGTGACGATCCTCATCGGCGCCCAGGACGCGTGCGTGGGCACCGAGCGGGAGATGACGCCGGTGGAGGTGTACCGGCAGCGACTGGACGCGGCACTGGGGGCGCTGCGTGACGGGGTGCCCGGCGTGCGGGTGTTCGTGGCCAGCATCCCGGACCTGCGGCGGCTGTGGCACGTCGGCAGGAGCAACGTGCTCGCCCGCACGTTCTGGACGGGCGGGCGGATCTGCCAGTCCATGCTGGCCCGCCCCTCGTCGGTCAAGCGGGCCGACGTCCAGCGGCGCGAACGGGTGCGGGACCGGGTGATCGCCTACAACCAGCAGGCGGCCGAGGCGTGCGCCGCGCTGGGGGACGCCTGCCGGACGGACGAGGGGGCGGTGTTCCGGTTCCGGTTCACGCTCGACCACATCAGCAAGTGGGACTTCTTCCACCCGAACGTCGCCGGGCAGCGGGCGCTGGCCGAGACGACGTTCGGCCACGGCTTCGCATGGCTGGACGGCCGGTAGGAGCCCGGCCGGCCCGCGGGGGGCCTGCGGGCGTCAGCGGCACTGGGTGATCATGGCCTGCTTGTCGGCCGGGGTGACCGGCACGCCGTACTTGAGCGCGACCTGGGCGAACCGGGTCACGTACGCGCAGCGGATGCGGCGCCGCGGCGGCAGCCAGCCCGCTGGGCCGGAGGCGTCCTTCTGCTCGTTGGCGGCGCCGTCCACGGGCAGCAGGTTGAGCGGGTCGTTGGCGAAGTTCAGGCGCTTGGACATCGGCCAGCGGGTGGCGGCCATCCGCCAGGCGTAGGCGAGCGGGACCACGTGGTCCACCTGCACCTCCTCGGCGCGGGACTTGCGCCACTCGATGGACCGGCCCGTGTACGGGTCGGTCAGGCGCATGGCGACCACCTCGCAGCGCGAGCCCTTGCGGTAGCGGACGTCCTGGCCGTCGCGGGTCAGCAGGTCGTCACGGGTCCGGCACCCGTTGCCCGCGTACGGGACGCCGGAGGCGGTGTCGGCCCAGTTGTCGCCGTACCGGGTGCGCGCGTACCCCGTGGCGGGGCCGCGGCCCTTGACGCGCAGGCGGGAGATGAGCCTGCGGGCGGCGGCCCGGTCGGTGCCGGAGGTGACGGGGGCCAGGCCGGGGCGGGTGCCGCCGGCGTTGGTGAGCGGGCTGGTGCCCATGCTGACCGTGTCGACGTTGTCGACGCCGGTGGCCCGGGTGCTCTTCGCGGTCCCGAACAGGGAGACCACGAGGACGCCTCCCGCGATGAGCGCGACCGTGTCCTTCGTGCTCAAGCACGCCTCCGAAGTGGGGGTGTCAGGGTGTTGGGCACAGATCTCTAGAGAGATTCCCGGCATGGCCGACTTTGACACGGTAAGGCATGGACATCGGGCCGGGCAGGAAGGTGTGACTTGCGCGGCCCGCGCCCGCGTGACGACGCCTCAGCGGGTGATCGTGCCCAGGGATTCCACGAAGCCGGCCAGGAGCCGGGCGAACTCGGCGCGGTCGGCGGCCGGCCAGTCGCGCATGGCCTCGGCGTACATCTCCTGCCGGAAGGCGTGGATCCGCGCGGACACGCGCCGCCCGGCCGGGGTGCGGACGAGCAGGGCGCGGCGGCCGTCGGCCTGGTCCGCCTCGCGCCGTACCAGACCGGCCGTCACGGCCGCGGCGACCAGCTTGCTGGCGCGTGGCTGGTCGATGTTCAGGGCGGCGGCCACGCTGCTGACGGTCGCGGCGTCGCCCCCTTCCTCGGCTTCCTCGATGACGTCCAGGATCTCGGCGCCGCCCCCTGGTGCGGCGATCGCCGCCGTCTCCTGGTCGGCGCCGGAGCCGGTCGTCTGACGAGCCGCGGCGAGTCGTGCCAGGTTGCGCCGGGTCTGGCTGCGGCGGATGGCCACCATGGCCCGTTCGACCGTCTCGACGTGCTCGTCGCCGTTGCGTTCCACGATCCCGAAGTATATGCTCCCGAGCACTTACATGTCAGATCGCATCTATATGTGAAAGGATATGCTCATGGAACGGCCCATCGGTTTCTGGCTGAAGCACCTCGACCAGCTCATCGAGGCCGCCGCCGAGCGCGTCTTCGCCGAGGAGCGGCTCACCCGGAGGCACTGGCAGGTCATGAACGTGCTGCACCGGTCCCCGCGGACGACGGAGGAGCTGGCTGAGGCGTTGCGGCCCTTCTGGGTACCCGAGGCGATCACCCAGGAAGACGTCACGGGCGAGCTCGCCCGCCGCGGCTGGCTCTCCCGGGACGACGCGGGCCGCCACACACTCACGGCGGACGGCCGGGCGGGACATGCCGCGGTGCGGCAGAAGGTGGACGGCATCCGCGCCACGTTCCTCGCCGGCCTCACCGAGGAGCAGTACCGCGAGACCGTCGGCGTCCTCCAGCGCATGGCCGGCAACCTGGAGCGCGCCGCCGTCTCGGGCAGGGCCGACACGTGACGACCGCCCGTACCTTCCGGAACATCGCTCTGTGGATCATCCAGGTCCTGCTGGCGGCGATGCTGGTCAACAGCGCCGTGCAGAAGCTCCTCGGGACCGAGGAGTTCGTGTCCGGGTTCGCCAGGCTGGGGTTCGGCGCCTGGTTCCTGTACCTGGTCGTCGTACTGGAGCTCGCCGGGGCGCTCGCCGTGCTGATCCCCCGGCTGGCGGGTCCGGCGGCGTGGGGCCTGGTGCTGATGATGTGCGGCGCCGTCGTCGCCGAGCTCACTGTGATGCGCGGAAGCGTGGTCCCGGCGCTGAACGTGCTCGTCATGGCGGCCCTCGTCGCCTGGGGGCGGCATCGCGGCACGGTGGAGGTGTACCGGCGGATCGTCCGGCGATGAGGCCGATCGCCGGAGGCTGACCCGGGCCGATCGGGCGGCGTCTCAGCGGTTCGGCCCGCAGGATTCCTGCGGCCCGCAGGACGCCTGCGGGCCGCGATGTGCCGTCCGGCCGGCGAGACCGGCCGCGAGAGGTCGTGAGGTGCGCTTACGCGGAGGAGGCGGGGGCCTGGTTCACGGCCGGGCCGCGCAGGTCGTACGCCATCCGGCCCGGCTCCTCCCGGTCGCGCCCGGCACCGGCCTCACGGGCGGCCTCGTCGTCGTCCTCGTCGCCGGCCTCGTCCACGCCCTGCGGATCGTCCTCGTCCTGGGGGTCGTCCTGCGCGGGGTCGTGGGGCTCGTCGTGGGAGCCGTCCGGGGTCTCCGTGGTGGCGGCGGCCGCGGGCTCCGGCTTGACCCAGGTGCCGTTGCGGCGGGCCAGCAACTCCTCCAGCAGGGCGTCCCACTGCGCGCCGACGGCGTCGATGTCGTATGTGCGGGCCGTCTCCAGCGCACCGGCGGCCAGCCGGCGGCGCAGGTCCTCGTCCTCGATCACCCGCATGATCGACGTCGCGAGGTTGGCGTTGGTCCGCGGCTTGACGAGCAGCCCGTCGACCTCGTCGGTGATCATCTCCTTGGGCCCGTGCGGGCTGTTGAAGCTGACGATCGCCAGCCCCTTGGCCATGGCCTCCAGGATCGTCATCGGGAAGCCCTCGTGGCGCGAGCTCAGCACGAAGATCGACGCCTTCTCCAGCTCCGCGCCCACGTCGGACGTCGGGCCGGGCAGCACGACCTTGCCCTCCAGACCGGCCTCGGCGATCTGGGTGCGCAGGTTGTCCTCCTGCGGACCGGCGCCGAAGATGCGCAGCTGCCAGTCGGGGTGCGCCTGCGCGACCTGCTCCCAGGCGGTGATCAGCCGGTGGAAGCCCTTGAGCCGGGTCATCCGGCCGACGGCCACGACGACCTTGGCGTCCAGCTTGGACAGGCCGCCCTCCATGGGCGGCACCGCGTTGGGGATCCGCACCAGGCGCTTGGGCTTCTTGGGCAGCGTGGCGCGATAGTCGCGCAGGTCGGCCTTGGTCAGCGTGGTGAGCGCGTCGAAGCGGCGGTAGCGCCACTTGATGAGCTCCTGCATCGGCTCCACCTGCGTGCGCAGGGCCACGTGCTCCTGGCCGACCGTGATGACGCTGGGCAGGGCGAGCTGGGCCATCGCCAGGTTGAGGCCGGGCCGGGTCGCCATGAGCACGCCGGTGTCGAGCGAGCGGATGTAGCGGGCCAGCTTGAGGTCGGTCCACAGGTTGAACCGGTGGTACGCGGTCTCCTCCTTGGGGATCAGCCGGCTCGGCATCTTCGACAGCATCGCCCGCATGGGATCCGGGCTGGGGTTCAGCCGGTCGTCCAGGAAGCGGAACTTCACCCGCGGGTCGATGGGGAAGAACGGCTGCTCGGCTTCCTTCAGGATGGAGACGATCTCCACGTCGTGCTCACGAGCCAGGTAGCTGGCCAGGTTGAACACGGTTCTGATCGTCCCGCCCATGCCGTTGGCGTGCAGCAGCAGGATCCGTACCTGATGAAGGGAAGGGGGCGGTGCCTTGCGCACCTTGCGCCGGTTGTAGCCCTTGTACAGCCGGACCATCGCCGACCTGCCCTTGCGTGCCAGTGCGCGCACCTGCGGGATCCCCCTTGGCTTGAGAGTGTCACAACACACGTGGCCGGCGGTGAGCCACTCTCACCACCGGCCTATTGTCTCGCTTCGGCGGAGTGCACCATTCATCCCCGTGGCACTATCCCCACCTATGATCATTAGACGCCTCAAATGCCATTAAGGTTGCACCGGTGATGCAGCGGAGATCCCGCGCCACGTGCCCGTGAGCAGTCCGGGACGGAGAGTGCGCGGGGGCCGGGCAGCCGGGCCAGGACCGCGGCTGCCCGTCAACTCACCGGCTACGCCTCGTCCGGCTTCCGGCTGTCCTTCTTGGCGTCCTTGACCTGCCTGCTGGTCTTGATCGCTTCCTTCTTGGACTTGCCGGACTTGGTCGCCGGTTTCTTCTTGGCCTCTGCCATCGTTTCCCCCGAGTGGCTATGGTGCCCGAATGGCACACTAAGCCGCTTAATACCCGTTTAGCACTCCAACCCGACATTGCATCCCGGGCGAGTCCGGTCAGGGCTGCCCAAAACGCCGCAAAGTGTCACAGCAGAGGCAGTTGTTCGGCCGCCGGAGGCTTGGCGGGCGGTGTGGCCGCGGAGCGCGGCGGGCGGACGCGGCGGGTCCGCCCGGAGGTGGTCGCGCCGACCCCGTGGTGCTCGGCCAGCCGCCTGACCTGCTCCGTGATCCGCCGCTGGTACGCCTGCGGCGCGTAGGCGCCCCTGCCGTACAGCTCCAGGTAGCGCGGCACGAGGCGCGGGTGCTCACGGGACAGCCACGTCAGCCACCACTCGCGCGCCCCCGGCCGCAGGTGCAGCACGATCGGCGCGATGTGCGTCGCGCCCGCCTCGGCGATCTCCTTGACCGTGCGGTCGAGCTGGGCGGGGGAGTCGGTGAGGTAGGGCAGGATCGGCGCCATCAGCACCCCGCAGTCGACGCCGCGCTCGTTGAGCGTCGCGCACGCCTCCAGGCGCCGGCGCGGGTCGGGGGTGCCGGGCTCGGCGGAGCGCCAGGCATCGGCGTCCAGGAAGCCGACCGAGACATTGGCGCTGACGTCGGTGACCTCGGCCGCCTCGGCGAGCAGGTCGAGGTCGCGCAGGATCAGCGTGCCCTTGGTGAGGATCGAGAACGGGTTGGCGGCGTCGCGCAGCGCCTCCAGGATGCCCGGCATGAGCCGGTAACGGCCCTCGGCGCGCTGGTAGCAGTCGACGTTGGTGCCCATGGCGACGTGCTGCCCGCGCCAGCCCGGGGCGGCCAGCTCCCTGCGGGCCAGCTCGGCGGCGTTGACCTTAACAATGATCTTGGAGTCGAAGTCCGCCCCGGCGTCGAGGTCGAGATAGCGGTGGGTGTTGCGGGCGAAGCAGTAGACGCAGCGGTGGCCGCACCCCCGGTAGGGGTTGATCGTGAACTCGAACGGGACGCGGCTGGCGGCGGGCACCCGGTTGATGATCGAGCGGGCGTGGATCTCGTAGAACGTCATCCCCCGGAACTCGGGGGTGTCGAACGTGCGCGTCACCGCGCCGCGGGCGAACAGCGGCACGACCGGATCATCCGCATCGGTACCCGTCAGGCGGAGATTGTCCCAGCGCATGTCCTTGATTGGAACACAAGTTCGATGATGATCGCAAATGGAAAGAGGCGGCAATTACCTGACAGGGCGGGGGCTAATGATCTTCAGGGTTGGGCAGAACACCCGCACAGAGCTTGCGTTCCGGAGGTGCACCCATGGCCTGGTCGCAGGACGAGGAGCGATTGCTGGCACAGATCGAACGGCACCTCGTCGACGACGATCCCCGTCTCGTGGCGCGACTGGAGTCGTTCAACGAGCGGGTCCGACGCAACGAGGCCAAGGCAGCCGGCCAGGGCCGGCTCCGGCCGAGGCCGCGCCGCTCGACGGTGATCATCCTGATCAGCTGGGTGCTCATCGCCACGCTCGTGGCGACCCTGCTGGTCATGGTCCTCCAGCACGGAAGCGCCACGTCCTTCTGATCCGCATTTCCCCATCTCGGCCCGTGTGTAGCCGTCTTGGGTGGATTTTTGAGCCTTTGTTGGGTGATCGAGCGCGGAGCTCCCGCTCGTGGGCCGGGCACCCTCTCTCGCCGTAGGTCTCCTGCTGTGGTCGACGTCGCCTCGGACTCGCCCTGGCCATGGGATGCTCGCGCACGTATACTCGTAGACGAGTGTTCGTACACGAGCTACCGATCGGAGGCGCGCGAGATGGCGAAGCGGCGGAAGGTGGGGAGCCTGCTGGCCCTCGCCGTGCTGTCCGTCGTGGCACAGCGCCCCATGCACGCCTACGAGATGGCCTCCGTCCTGCGGGCCCGCGGCAAGGACCAGGACATGGCGATCAAGTGGGGGTCCCTCTACACCGTCGTGCACAACCTGGCCCGACACGGCCTGCTGCGGGAGGCGGGCAGCGACCGGCAGGGCGGCCGGCCCGAACGCACCGTCTACGAGATCACCGCCGAGGGCCGCGCCGAGCTGGCCGACTGGACGCGCGAGCTGCTGTCCGACCCGGAGGAGGCGCCGCGCAGGTTCGAGGCGGGGCTGTCGGTCATGGGCGGGCTCGCGCCCGAGGAGGTGACCGCCCTGCTGCGCCGGCGGCTCGACGCCCTGGAGCGGCTCGTCGCCGCCCAGCGGGAGGCGCTGGAGCGCGACGCGGGTGACCTGCCGCGGCTGTTCGTCCTGGAGTCGGAGTACGCCCTGGCGATGCGCGAGGCCGAGGCCGCCTGGACCCGGTCGCTGCTGGAGGAGCTGGCCGCGGGCACGTTCCCCCGGCTGGCGGAGTGGCGGGCCTTCCACGGCTCGGGCCACATCCCCCAGGACATGGCCGGCCTGGCCGAGAGGGGGGCCGTCACGGACTGACCCGGACATGGAGGAGGGCCCCGGAGGAGGTGCGGGAACACCGCCGCCGGAGCCCTCGGAACCTCGAACCGAAACCCGCGCGGGCGGATCCCGGCCACGAGATGGCACTCGCAAGCATATCCGGGCCTCCCCGCGTGGACCTGCACGCCCACACCACGGATGGGGAACGACCATGCGCAACCTGAAGACCGTCGTCGAGCACGTGACCTCCGCGGACGGCACCGCCGTCGCCTACCGCCGGCTCGGTGAGGGGCCCGGGCTGGTGCTGCTGCACGGAGCCATGCAGACCGGGCCGAGCAACATCGAGCTGGCCCGCGCCCTGGCCGGCTCCCACACCCTCTACGTGCCCGACCGCCGCGGACGCGGCGCCGGCGGCCCGCGGCGTCCCGGCCACGGCGTGCGCCAGGACGTCGAGGACGTCTGCGCGCTGCTCGACGCCACCGGGGCGCGCGACGTGGCCGGGGTCAGCTCGGGCGCGATCATCGCCCTGCTCACCGCGCTGTCCCGGCCCGACGTGCGCCGCGTCGTCGCGTTCGAGCCGCCGCTGGACCTCGACGGGTCCAACGACACGGGGTGGCTGGAGCGCTTCGACCGGGAGATCGCCGAGGGGCGGACCAGTGCCGCGCTCGTCACCGGCATGCTGGGCACCCGCATGGGGTCGCCGGTGTTCCGGCTCATGCCCCGCCGCCTGACGGAACGGCTCACCAACACGTTCGTCGAGCGGCAGGAGCGCAACGGGACGGGGGAGGAGCCCGGCTTCCGCGAGCTGGCCCCCACGATCCACCACGACGCGCGGGTGGTCGCCGAGACGGCCGGCCTGCTGCCCCGGCTGCGCGAGCTGCGGGCCGAGGTGCTGCTGCTGGGCGGCTCCAAAAGCCCGGCCTACCTGAGGAAGAGCCTCACCGCGCTGGAGGGCGTGCTCCCCGACGCCCGGCGGGTCGTCCTGCGCGGCCTGAACCACAACGCCACCGGCAACGCCGCCGCGGGCGGGAAGCCGGAGGCCGTCGCCCGCGAGATCGCCCGCTTCCTGTCCTGAGTCCCACTTCCTGTCCTGAGTCCCCGGCTCAGAGGCCGCGGAGGAAGGCGGCGGCGATCGGCGCGGCGACCTTGCCGCCCGTGCCGCCGCCCTCCACCACCACCGCGAACGCCACGTCGTCCTTGAACCCCATGAACCAGGCGTGCGTCTCCAGCTTCTCGCCGGTGCCGTACTCGGCGGTGCCGGTCTTGCCGTGGGTGCCGGCCGGCAGGCCCGCGCCCTTGGCGGTGCCCTTGGTGACCACCGCGGCGGTCAGCTCGTGCATGGACTCCTTGACCCCGTCGGGCAGCGGGTGCTCCTCGGCCTTCTGCGGAAGCCCGGGCACGAGCGTCGGCGGGCGCCAGGTGCCGTCGTCGATGGCGGCGGCCACCGACGCCATCGACAGGGGGCTGGCCGTGATCCGGGCCTGCCCGAACGCCTCGGCGGCGAGCTCGGCGTCGGACTGGGCGCGCGGCACGCTGGCCTTGGTGGCGGGCACGCCGATGTTGAGCGGCTGGTTGAAGCCGACCGACTCCGCCGTCTCCAGCAGCTTGTCGGCGCCGAGCCGCCGCTCGGCCATCGGCGCGAACGTGGTGTTGCACGAGTGGGCGAAGGAGTCGAGGAACGACAGCGACCCGAACTCCTCCTCCTCGGAGTTGCGGATCTTCAGCCCGCCGACGGTCGCGTACTTGGGGCAGGTGACCGAGTCGCCGGGTGAGACGCCCGCGGCGAGCAGCCCGATCGCCGTGACCGCCTTGAAGGTGGAGCCCGGCGGGTAGCGGCCGTCCAGGGCCCGGTTGAAGCCGCCCACGTTGTTGACCACGGCCAGGATCTCGCCGGTGCTCGCCTTCACGGCGACCATGGAGGTGGGCTTCTTGACGTCCTTGACCGCGGCGACCGCGGCGGCCTGCGCGCGCGGGTCGAGGCTGGTCTTGACCGGCTCGCCGTCGGTGCCCTCGATGGTGTGCAGGGTCTTGCCGGCGACCTGGATCTGGGTCGTGGGGGTGCCCGCGAGCTTCTTCTGGAACGTCTCCTGGAGCCCGCCCCGGCCCACGGCCTGGCCGACCTTGTAGGCGCTGCCGAGCTTGGCGACGTCCTTCTTGGTGGCCTTGTCGAGGTAGCCGACGAGCTGCTGCACCGAGCCGCCGGCCTTGCCGTCGTCGATGCGCCCGCCGTCGGCGTCGGTGATCTTCGCCCGGTCCGGCCAGCTGGTCCTGATCGTGAACGACGCGCCGGACGTCAGGGACGGGTGCAGCGCGGCCGGCGTCCAGTCCACCTTCCAGGCACGGTCGGCGACCTTGAGGTCGAGCCGTCCCTCGTAGGTCCACTCGCCGATGTTCTTGAGCTTGAGCGTCGCGGTGTACGGGACGCGGGCCCGGTCGTCGGTCTCGGTGACCTTGCCCAGCCTCACCTGTGTGGACTCGACGGCCAGGGCGGTGCGCATCTGGTCGTAGGCGGTCAGCGGCTGCGGGGCGGCGAGCTGGGCCCGCATGGCCGCCGTGTCACCCGCCTGCCAGGCGGCGGCGAAGCGCTGTGCCGTCTCCGCCGGGGTGCCCTGGGTGCGCAGCAGGTAGTAGGCGCCGCCCCCGGCGGCGCCCACGACCAGCACGGTGATGCCGGAAACGATCGCGATGGTACGGCCACGCGCCACTGGTCAGCCCCCTGGTCCTCGGCAGCGCTTGCTGGGTCCACGAGCTTAGCCGGGCCCGCCGCCCGCCGGGTCCGATGCGACGATCTTGGAGTCGGTCCCCGCCTCGGGGGACCCGTTGGCCGAGGACTTGACGCTGGCGGCGTAGGCGGGCACGTACTCCTGGCCGGACAGCTTCTGGATGGCGGCCATGATCTCGTCGGTGACCTGCCTCCGGTCGCGGGCCTTGGTGTGGTCGCCGTCGAACGTCATGGGCTCGCCGATCCGGATGCCGATCCGGGCGGGGCGGGGCACCTTGGCGCCGACCGGCAGCACCTTCTCCGTGCCGCTGAGCGCGACGGGGAGCACCGGCGCGCCGGTGCGCAGCGCCAGCCAGGCCACGCCGATCTTGCCGCGGTAGAGGCGGCCGTCGGGGGAGCGGGTGCCCTCGGGATGGATGCCGAACAGCTCGCCGCGCTCCAGCACCTCGGTGGCCGCGTCGAGCATGGCCTGCGCCGCGTGCGCGCTGTCACGGTCGATGGGAAGGCTGCCGCCCAGGCGCATGAACCAGCCGGAGACCGGGTTGCCGGAGAAGTACTCGTTCTTGGCGACGAACGTCACCGGCCGCGGCAGGAGCGCCGGCAGCAGGAACGAGTCGAGGACGGACAGGTGGTTGGCGGCCAGGATCGCGGGGCCCGTCCGGGGCACGTGCGCCGCGCCGGAGATGTGCGGGCGGCACATCACATGGGCCAGCGGCGTGGCGGCGAACTTGACCACTTGGTACAGCAATGGGCTCTCCTGGCTGATCGTCGGTCGGCCGTCCCACCATAAGGCAGGCGCCCCGGCCGAAGCCGGGGCGCCTGGAAAAGCTGATGAGGCCGATGTGGCGGTCGCCTCCTCGGCGAGATGCACAACACGGCTCCAGCCGAACGGTATTCCGTGAAGGCGGTATTTTGCGGCCCGGGGGACACAGACCACATCGGCCTCACGACTCTAACGGACATCCGGCGACCCGTATTCCACCGGGCCCAAAGATTCGGTCAGGTCCTGGTCCAGTGTGGCTGGGCGACGTCGAAGACCCGCAGCTCACGGCCACGCAGCGCCACCTCGGCGAACTGCCACAAAATCGCCCCGGTCGGCGCGTGGACCACGATCGAGGGGCCCAGCGGCATCTGCAGCAGCCCGGCGCTCCAGCGCGGCACCCCCGGCGCGAGGAACCGCTCCAGCGGCACGGCGTGCACCGAGGCCACCTCGCGCGGGTCCGCCACGGGCCGCTGCCGGCCGCCGAAGGCCACGACCGGGGTGATCACGAACCCGGAGTCGGTGACGTAATCGTCCAGCAGCCCCGCCACCCGCACGCCGCTGACCGCGGTCTCCTCGGCCAGCTCGCGCAGCGCCGCCTCGACCGGCTGCTCGCCGTCGTCCAGCCGGCCGCCGGGCAGCGCCCACTGGCCCGCGTTGCGGCCGTGCGGCGAGCGCCGGATCATGATCGTGTACGGGTCGCCGGCGTCGTCCTCCAGCACGCACACGGTGACGGCGGCGCGGCGGAGGCCGGGGGCGGGCGGAGCCTCTCGGCGGGGGAAGGCGGCCAGGCGGGCGGCGACCAGCTCGCGCAGCTCGTCCATCGGGGGAAGCACCCGCCCAGGATCGCACGGCGGCTCAGGGCGGCGCCTCCGGCAGCCGTACGGTGACGCTCAGGCCGCCCTCCGGGCGGGCCTCGGCCGTGACCGTGCCGGCGTGCGCGTCGCAGATGGCCCGGACGATCGACAGCCCCAGCCCCGAGCCGCGCGCCGAGCGCAGCCGGTCGCCCTGGAGCCGCCTGAACGGCTCGAACAGGTCCTCCACCTCGTACGGCGGGACGGTCTGCCCGGTGTTGTCCACCTCGACCACCGCGTGGCCCGCCTCCGGGCGCACCCGCACCCACACCTGGCCGTCGCGCACGTTGTACTTCGCGGCGTTCTCCACCAGGTTGAACAGGCACCGCTCCATCAGCAGCGGGTCGCCCAGCGCGAGGGCCGGGCGCAGGTCGGTGTGGAGGGTGAGGGGCCGCCTGCGCCCGGCGAGGTCGAGCTGCTCCAGCACGATGCGCGCCACCTGCGCCACGTCCACGGTCTTGCGCACGCCCAGCTCCTGCTCGGACTGGGCGAGCAGCAGCAGCCCCTCGATGAGCCGCTCGTAGCGGGCGTTGGTGCCGAGCAGGGCCCGCGCCAGCGCCTTCAGGTCCTCCGAGGCGGCCGGCTCCTCCAGCGACACCTCCAGCACCGTGCGGTTGATGGCCAGCGGGGTGCGCAGCTCGTGCGAGGCGTTGGCGATGAAGCGCCGCTGCCCCTCGAACACCCGGTGCAGCCGGTCGAGCATCGCGTCGAACGTGTCGGCCAGCCGCTTGACCTCGTCGGGCGGCCCGTCCAGCGCGATGCGCTCGTGCAGGGTGCTCTCGGAGAGCCTGCGGGCCGTCTCGGTCACCCGGTCGAGCGGGCGCAGCGCCCGGTCGGCCACCAGATAGCCGAGCACCACCGCGAGGACGCCGAGCAGCACCATGATGACCGCCGAGGAGCGCAGCATGTCCTCCAGCACGGTCGCGGCCCGCTGCCGCACGTCCCCCTTCACCTGCTGGAACACCAGGTCGTCGGACGGCGTCTGGGTGACCGTCACGAGCGGCTTGCCGGTGACGATCTTCGTGAAGCCGATGGAGAACTGCTGGCTCAGCGCCCGCGCGGTCAGCAGGTACGTGGACCACAGCAGCAGCGACCCGGCCAGGAAGAACAGCCCGCCGTACAGGATCGTCAGCCGCATCCGCAGCCCGAGCCGGTGCCACGGCCGGACGCGGCCCGGCGGCCGGTCCCGCCGGGGCCCCCACCGGCCGAGGGGTGCCCTCACAGTCGGTACCCCTGGCCCGGGAGGTTCTCGATCAGAGGGGGAGAGCCGAGCTTCCTGCGCAGCGAGGTGAGCGTGACCCGCAGCACCCCGCTGGCCGCGTCGGCGTACTCGTCCCATGCGCTCCTGCGCAGCTGCGCCGAGGTGATCAGCCGCCCGTCCGCGCGCAGCAGCGCGTGCAGCACGTCGAACTCCTTGCGGTTCAGCGCGACCGGCCGCCCGTCGCGCGTGACCGTGCGGCGGCCCGGGTCCAGCCGCACGCCCGCCCGCTCCAGCGGCGCCGGGCCGTCCCGCCGGGAGCGGCGCGACAGCGCCCGGATCCGCGCCACCAGCTCGGCGAACGTGAACGGCTTGATCAGGTAGTCGTCCGCGCCCAGGGTGAGCCCGTCCCCCCGGTCGCGCCCCCGGCCGGCCGCGGTCAGCATGAGCACCCGGCCCGCCGCGTCACCGCCCGCCAGCTCCCGGCACACCTCGTCGCCGTGCACCTCGGGCAGGTCGCGGTCCAGCACCACCACGTCGTACGGGACGTACGCGGCCAGCTCCAGCGCCTCCTGCCCGTCGTAGGCCACGTCGACCGCGATGGCGTGCAGCCGCAGCCCGCGCGCGATGGCGTCGGCCAGCTCCTCTTCGTCCTCCACGACGAGCACCCGCATCCGGTGCCCCCTTTCCGTTCCGCACTGACCTTGGCGGATCTGGTGTTAGCGGCGGATAAGGGCGCCTGGGACGGCTTATCGCCGTTTAGCACCCGCCTCGCTGGAGTGGGCCTCGCGCCGCGGCGAACGTCCGGCGGCGCCCGCGAAGGAGTGACAGCGATGAACCTGCGATACCTGCTGGCGGCCGTCTGCGCGACGGCGGCCCTGTCCTGCCTGTCCGCGTGCGGCGGCGGCACACCGGCCGGGGACGGCGTGGCCGGCGTGGCGAGCACCGGTGGAGCGACCGCGAGCACCGGCGGCGCGCCCGCCTCCGCCGCGCCCTCCATGGACCCGAGGGACGCTCAGCTCAAGTTCGCGCAGTGCATGCGCGAGCACGGCATCGAGATGGACGACCCGGAGCCCGGCGGCGGCATCCGGATCAAGTCCCGCAAGGGCGACGAGGCCAAGATGCAGGAGGCCCAGAAGGCGTGCGGGCACTTCATGGAGGCCGCGGTCGGCGAGGCCAAGGGCAAGATGGATCCGAAGGCGCGCGACCAGGCGCTGAAGTTCGCCCAGTGCATGCGCCAGAACGGCATCGACGTGGCCGACCCGTCCTCCGACGGCCGGATGGAGATCACCGTCAAGCCTGGGACGCCCGAGGAGAAGGTCAAGGCCGCCCACCAGGCGTGCAAGGAGTTCGAGCCCGGCGGCGGCCCCCGATGAGGAAGGGGCTCGCGCTCACCGGAGCCGGGGTGCTCGCCGTGGCCGCCGCGTGGACGGCCGTGGCCGTGCTCGGCGACGGCGGCACCGGTGCGGCGGCCCCCGCCCGGCAGGCCGTACCGGCGACGGCGGAGATCACCCGGCAGGACCTCGTGGACACCAAGACCGTCACCGGGGCGCTCACCTACTCCGGCGAGCGCCAGGTGAGCACGGGCGCGTCGGGCACGGTGACGTGGGTGGCCGCCGAGGGGGCCGTGGTGCGCCGCGGCCACGCGCTGCTGTCGGCCGACCGCGAACCGGTCGTGCTCATGTACGGCAAACTGCCGCTGTACCGGGAGCTGCGCCAGGGCGTCTCCGACGGGCCGGACGTCGAGCAGCTGGAGCGCAACCTCAAGGCCCTGGGCCACGGCGACTACCTGACCGTGGACGAGCACTTCAGCTACGCCACCTACCTCGCGGTCAAGGAGTGGCAGGACGACCGGGGGCTCCCGGAGACGGGACGGGTGGACGCGTCGCAGGTGGTGTTCCTGCCGTCGGTCGTCCGCGTCACCGACGCGGCCGTGGAGGTGGGCGACCGGCTCGCACCGGGCCGCCGGACCCTGACGGTCAGCGGCGTGCGGCGGCTGGTCCACGTGGACCTCGACGCCGACGACCAGGCGCTGGCCCGCAAGGGCGCGAAGGTCACCGTGGAGCTGCCGGGCGGCGAACGCGTCTCCGGGAAGATCACCTCGGTCGGTACGGTCGCCGAGACCAGCGGACAGGGCCAGGACCAGAACGTCACCGTGGACGTCGACATCACCCTGGCCAGGACACCCAGGACCCGCCTCGACCAGGCGCCGGTGGAGGTCGAGATGGAGAGCGAGCGGCGGAAGGGGGTGCTGTCCGTGCCGGTCGAGGCGCTGCTGGCGCTGCGCGAGGGCGGGTTCGGCGTCGAGGTGGTCGAGGGCGGCGCGACCCGGATCGTGGGCGTGCGGACCGGCGCGTTCGGCGGCGGCCGGGTCGAGGTCGAGGGCGCCGGGCTGGCGGAGGGCATGAAGGTCGGGGTGCCGTCCACATGACCGGCACCCTTTCCGAGGGCCTCGCCGCGGGCTCCGGTGCGGCACCCGGTGCGGCATCGGGATCGGGCGCGGGCTCGGGCGCGGTGTCGTACGTGGTGGAGCTGCGGGGCGTGACCAAGGTCTACCCCGGGGACGTGCGGGCGCTGCGCGGCGTGGACCTGGCCGTGGCCGACGGTGAGCTGCTGGCCATCGTCGGCCGGTCCGGGTCCGGCAAGTCGACCATGCTGCACATGGTCGGCACCCTCGACCGGCCCACCTCGGGGACCGTCCGGGTCGACGGGCACGACGTCGCCACGCTGTCCGACCGCGAGCTGTCGGCGCTGCGCGGCCGCACGCTGGGGTTCGTCTTCCAGCAGTTCCATCTCGGTCCGGGTCTGAGCGCCCTGGACAACGTGGCCGACGGCCTGCTCTACACGGGCACCCCGCGGCGGGTCCGGCGCGAGCGGGCCGCCGCCGCCCTGGAACGGGTCGGCCTCGGCCACCGGCTGGGCCACCGGCCGTACCAGCTGTCGGGCGGCGAGCAGCAGCGCGTGGCCGTCGCCCGCGCCGTCGCGGGCGACCCGCGGCTGCTGCTGGCCGACGAGCCCACCGGCAACCTCGACTCCGGCGCCGGCGCCGAGGTCCTCGGCGTGCTGCGCGACCTGCACGCGGCCGGCACCACCATCGCGATCATCACGCACGACGCGGAGATCGCCGCCTGGTGCCCCCGCCGGGTGCGCCTGCTCGACGGCCGCATCGACGGCGACGAGGGTGACGGGACCGCCCCGCCGGCCGAGATCACGAAGGGGGATCGGGGATGAGCCGGAGATCGACGAAGCGCGGGCCCGCGACGCGCGGGCCGAGGCCGGCCCGGCTGAGCCCGGCCGACGTGCTGCGGGTGGGGGCCGCCGGGCTGCGGGCCCGTCCCACCCGGGTCGTCCTGTCGGCGCTGGGCATCGCCATCGGCATCGCCACCATGGTGGCGGTCATCGGCATCTCGTCGTCCTCCCGCGAGCAGCTCATGCGGCAGCTCGACCGGCTGGGCACCAACCTGCTGACCGTGTCGCCGGGGCGCACGATGTTCGGCGAGGAGGCCGAGCTGCCCGTCACGGCCGTGGACATGGTCAAGCGCGTCGGCCCGGTGCGCACGGCCTCGGCCACCGGCTCCGTCAAGGCGACCGTCCGCCGTACCGACCGCATCCCCGAGGCCGTGACCAGCGGCATCTCCGTGCAGGCCGCCACCACCGAGCTGCTCACCACGCTGGAGGGCCGCGTCGCGAAGGGCGCCTGGCTGAACGCCGCCACCGAGCGCCGGCCCGCCGTCGTCCTCGGCTCCGAGGCCGCCGCCCGGCTCGGCATCGACCGCACCGGCGTGCGGGTCTGGACGGGCGGGCGGTGGTTCACGGTGGTCGGGATCCTGCGGTCGATGCCGCTGGCACCGGAGATCGACCGCTCGGCCCTCGTCGGCTTCCCCGTCGCGCAGAGCCTCCTCGGGTTCGGGGGACACCCCACGACGATCTACGAGCGGTCGGCGGAGGAGGCGGTCGAGGCGGTCCGGGACGTGCTGGCCCGCACGGTCAACCCGGAGAACCCGGGTGAGGTGGAGGTCAGCAGGCCCTCCGACGCGCTGGCCGCCCGGGCTGCGGCGGCGGGCGCGTTCACGAACCTGCTGCTCGGCCTCGGCGCCGTCGCGCTGCTGGTCGGCGGCGTCGGGGTGGCCAACACGATGGTCATCTCGGTGCTGGAGCGGCGCCGGGAGATCGGGCTGCGCCGGTCGCTGGGCGCGACCCGGGGGCAGGTGCGGGTGCAGTTCCTGACCGAGTCGCTGCTGCTGTCGGCGCTCGGCGGGATCGCGGGGGCGGCGCTGGGGACGCTGGCCAGCGCCGGGTACGCGCTGGCGCGCGGCTGGCCGGCGGTGGTGCCGCCGTGGGCGATCGGCGGGGCGGTCGCGGCCACCCTGGTCATCGGCACGATCGCCGGGATCTACCCGGCGATGCGCGCCGCCCGCCTGTCCCCGACGGTCGCCCTGGCCGCCACCTGAGGGCCGCCGTCAGTCCGGGCGCGACCGGGCGCGCCGCCGGGGAGTCGTGGGCTCCGGGTACGGCCTCCCCGCGGTGGGAGGCCGTACCCGGGCGTCCGGTCGGCGCCGGTCAGGGGCTGATCCGGCCGGCGCCGGCTCCGCCGGTCACGATGGTCTTGACGCCGGAGGCCGCGTCGAGGGGGTAGGAGTACGGGATCGTGGCGACGCTGCCGCCCGCGTCGCCGCTGCCGGAGTTGACGAAGTGGTTGTTGCGGGCCACCAGGTTGGCGGCGGGCGAGCTGCCCTCACCGCGGTGGAAGGGGTCGTCGGTGTTCTCGAAGTAGTTGCCCTCGACGAGCACGCCCGCCTCCTTGGTGGAGGCCACGCCGTAGCTGCCGATGCTGGAGTAGTAGTTGTTGTAGACGTGCACCGGGTTGCCGAAGCGCACCCGCGGGTGGCGCTGGTTGGTGCCGTCGAACCAGTTGTGGTGGTACGTCACCCGCAGGTGGCCGCGGTCCTCCGAGCCGTTGTCGTCGCTGTGGCCGAGCAGCATGGTCTTGTCGTGGTCGGAGAACTTGTTCCAGGAGACGGTGACGTAGTCGCTGGCGCGCTTGATGTCCACCGCCCCGTCGTAGCCGTCGCTGAAGGAGTTGTGGTCGATCCACACCCGGGTCGAGTACTGCACGTTGATGCCGTCGTCGTTCCAGCCGCGGAACGTGAGGTTGCGGATGATGACGTTGGAGGCGCTGGCGACGTTGAACCCGCAGCCGGAGATCGTCGCCCCGGAGTTGCCGAGGACGGTCTTGTTGGAGGTCACCTTCAGCATGCCGGAGCAGGAGATCGTCCCCGAGACCCGGATCACGGCGGCGGAGCCGGAGGACAGGGCCGTCTTGAGAGCGGAGGCGGAGCTCACGGTCGTCGGGGGCGTGCCGCCGCCGCCCGTGGTGCCGCCGCCCTGGCTCGCCCAGCCGACGGGAGAGGTCTCGGCGGCCAGTGCCGCAGCCGGCTCGTCGGAGCGCGGTACGGCGGAGGCGGGTGCCGCGAGCGCGGTGACGGCGGCCGCCGCGGCGGCCAGGCCGGTGATCAGAGTGGGGGTGCGTCCTCGTGTGCCCATCGCTGAGCTCCTCTGCGGAGATGACCTCACGGTCACGGGAAAGCGGTTGCACACACCGTAGGAAAGCGCTTTCCCTGGGTCAACGCCGACCGTCGGCCCCGACCCGTCACGGCCGGCATGAGGGCTGGTCGGGGCGGCTCAGACTGAGTCGGCGGTCGAGAAACTTTCACGCGCCGCCCGCCCGGCGACCGGCGCCGGGTCGCCGAGCTCCGGCGGCAGCGGCCGGGCGTGCACCACGTCCAGCCGGGACACCGCCCGGGTCAGCGCCACGTAGAGCCGGTTGAGTCCCCGCTCCTCCGCCTCGGCGATCGCGGCCGGCTCGGCCAGCACCACGTGGTCGTACTCCAGCCCCTTGACCAGCGAGACCGGGACCACGCTCAGCCGCTCGCCCACGTCCAGCCCGGCGTCCCACAGGGCGGCGGTCAGCGCCTCGGCGTCCGCGTCGGCGGCGACGACCCCGACCGACCCCTCGAACTCCAGCGCCTCCCGCGCCGCCGCCACCACGCCCCGCTCCAGCCCCGGAACCCGGGTCACGCGCAGCCGCCCGTCCGAGCGGTACGAGCGGGTCGCCGGCACGCCCGCGTCCAGGGCGGCCAGCAGCCGGTTCGCCAGCTCCACGACGACCGCCGGCACCCGGAAGCCCGTGGTCAGCTCCACCACCCGCGCCTCGGGCTTGCCCAGCGCCGCCATCAGCTCCGGCCACGTCCGGGCCGCCCACGGCGTCGTGCCCTGGGCGAGGTCTCCCAGCACGGTGAGCGAGCCGTGCTCGGCGCGCCGGGCCACGGCGCGGCACTGCATGGGCGACAGGTCCTGCGCCTCGTCCACGATGACGTGGCCGTAGCCGCGCGGGCGCTCCAGCAGGCCGGCGACCTCGTCGATCAGCACGAGGTCGGCCGCCGACCACTTCGCGCTCTTGTACGTGCGCGCCGGCCGCTCCCACACGACGGCCGCCCACTCGCCCGCGCTCAGCGGCCCGCCCTCGCCGCCGGCGGGCGTCCACCGGCCGGACAGCACCTCGTGCACCACCTGCTCGGCCCGGACCGCCGGCCAGACCCCGTCGAGCCACGCCGCGATCGCGCGGCCGGTGCGGCGCTCCCAGGCGGCGTTGGGGCTGTGGCCGCGCGCCTCGGCCTGGCGGCGCATCAGCGCCACCACCCGGGCCCGCACCCGCTCCCGCCCGGTCCCGTACGGCAGCGCGTCACGCCGCGTGTCGTCCACGACGCGGCGCAGTTCGTCCTCCTCCACCCGCCACCGGAACGACCCCTCGCTCACCACCACCGGCTCGGCCGGCTTCGAGATCCGCCCGTACAGGGCCCGGCGCAGCACCTCGGCCATCCGGGCGTCGTGCTTGACCGCCGCCGCCCGCGCGTCGTCCCGGGCCTGGACCGGCACCGTGGCGATGAGCCCGTCCGGCGTGGTCTGCTCCACGTCCACCTCGCCCAGCGCGGGCAGGACCGCCGCGATGTAGCCGAGGAAGGCGCGGTTGGGGCCGAGGACGAGGACGCCGCCGCGCTGGAGCCGCTGCCGGTAGGCGTACAGCAGGTACGCCGCGCGGTGCAGGCCCACGGCGGTCTTGCCGGTGCCGGGCGCCCCCTGCACGCCGATCGAGTCCTCCAGGCCGGTGCGGACCAGGTCGTCCTGCTCCGGCTGGATCGTGGCGACGATGTCGCGCATCGGACCCACGCGCGGCCGCTCGATCTCGGCCGCCAGCAGGCGGCTGCGGCGCTCCTCGCCGCGCCCCAGCCGCTCGTCCTCGTACGACGTCAGCGTGGTGTCCGACCAGCCGAACCGGCGGCGCACCGCCACGCCCTGCGGGTCCCGCGCGCCGGCCCGGTAGAAGGCCCGGGCGACAGGCGCCCGCCAGTCGATGACGACCGGCGGGCCGCCGTGCTCGCCGGGGATGTGCCGCCTGCCGATGTAGTACGTACGGCCGTCGTGCCCTTCCGCGTCCGCGGTGCCCTTTCCCGCCCCCGTGCCCTCTCCCGCCCCCGTGCCCTCTCCGGCCCCCGTGCCCTCGGCGGGCGCGGCGCCGTCCCGGCGCTCGAAGGTGAGGCGGCCGAAGAACGGCGGGCCGTCCGGCTCCTCGGTCAGCTCCTTGGCCAGGCTCTTGAGGTAGCGGCCGAGCCGCTCGGCGCTGTAGCGGTCACCGGCGACGGTCTCGCCGACGATCACGTTGTCGCGCGCGGCGTCGAGCATGCGGCGCAGCCCCGCCCGGCACGTCTCGACGTACCGCCGCTCCTGCTCCAGCCCGTCCACGCCGTCCTCCAGCTCGTCCATGTGCGCCCTCCGGAAAGTGTTAACCCGGTCAATATATTAACCAGGTTAACACTTTGCTAGAGTGAATCCATGACAGGACTGAGGCAGCAGCACCGGCAGCGCGTCCACGAGGCGATCTCGGAGGCCGCCATCTCGCTCTTCCTGGAGCGCGGCTTCGACGAGGTGCCGGTCACCGAGGTGGCGGCCGCGGCCCGGGTGTCGAAGCCGACGCTGTTCAAGTACTTCCCGACCAAGGAGGACCTCGTCCTGCACCGCATCGCCGACCACCAGGGCGAGGCCGCCCGCGTGGTGCGCGGCCGGGCGGCGGGCGAGACCCACCTCGAAGCGCTGCGCCGCCACTTCCTCGACGGGCTGGCCCGCCACGAGCCGGTCACCGGGCTCAACGACAACCCGGCGGTGGTGGCCTACTACCGTCTCGTCTTCTCCACGCCGAGCCTGGCGACGCGGGTGTTCCAGTACATGGCCGTGGACGAGAGCGCCCTGGCCGAGGCGCTCGCCGAGAGCACGGACCGGCTGACGGCCGAGCTGCTGGCCGCTCAGGCGATGGCCACGCAGCGCGTGCTCGCCCGGCGCTCCTGGGAGGCGCTGGCCGCCGGCCGCCCCATCGCCGAGGTCGAGCCGGAGGCGGTCCGCGCCGCCGAGCTGGCCTTCTCGCTGCTGGGGGCCGGGCACACCCCCGGCTGAGCGCCCCACCGCCGTCCTGGCACCGGCGGGTTCTTCCAGGGAGCGCCCTCCCGGACCGCGGTCTCGTGCAGGTGCAGCCAGCTCAGCCCGCCGGGCCGGCGCTCGAACACGGCCGTCGAGCGCCGGCCCGCGCCGCCCTGCCACTCCTCGTACGCGGCCACCACCAGAGCCCCGGAAGCGGCGACCACGGTGACGTGGCGGATCTCGATCCGGGCTCCGGGCACGCGCCCGTACCCGGCCTCGACCTCGGCCAGCACCTCCGCCCGTGACAGCAGCCGCCCGTCCGGGGCCGCGAGCGTGAAGGCCGCGGCATGGGCGCCGGCGAACCCGGCGAAGGCGTCGCGCGGCGCCGTCCCCGCCAGCCACCGCTCGATGAGCTGGTGATGCCGCACCCCCTCGGCCCGCACCCCCTCGGCCCCTATCGCTTCGGCCTTATCGGGCGGCCTCATCGGGCGGCCCGCAGCCGCGCGGCGAGCCACTCCCGCGGCGAGGTGACCCGCGTGCCCGGCCGCCCGGCCGTCCCGTCCGCGCCGTACAGGTCACGGCCGTGCGCGGCGATCCAGCGGTACGTGTCCGCCACCCCCGCCGCCGCCCCGGGCCCCAGCGCCGCCGCGAGCCCCGCCTCGAACACCGCCACGTCCTGCTCCTCGTAGCGCGCGCCGGCGGCGGCGGCCAGCTCGGCCCCCGTGACGGGCGGGCCGCCCACCTCCAGCACGGCCCCCACCGGGCCGTCGCCCGTGAGCGCGCCCAGGGTCGCGGCGGCCAGGTCGGCGTGGGCCAGCCAGGACACCGGCACGTCGCCGGGCAACGGCTGGCGGAGCACACCCCGCTCCACCAGCGGCCCCCACACTCCCGGCGCCGCCAGGTTCTCCAGGTACAGCGGCGGGCTCAGCACCACCGACGGCACCCCTGACCCGAGCGCCGCCGCGGCGGCCTTCCTCCGCGTGTCGAACGCCGCGACGCCCGTGGCCCGCGCCGGCAGCCGGTTGCCGGTGTTGAGCACCAGCCGCCGCACCCGCGCCGCCGCCGCGGCCCCGAGCACGTTCCGGACGTACGCCTCCACCAGCTCCGCCTCGAACACCAGCGGCACCGTCACCGACACGTGCGTCACCCCGTCGAACGCCTCCCGGACCCGCGCCACGTCTCCCAGGTCCGCCGCGAACGGCCGCACCCCGTCCGGCGCCGCCCCCGTGCGGGACAGCCCGCGCACCTCGTACCCCTCGGCGGCCAGGCGCCGCGCCACGGCGCCGCCCTGCGCGCCCCCCGCCCCGATGACCAGAATCCTCATGCCGCCCACCCTCCCTCCGCCCGGCCGGTACGCTCCATAAACGGAAATCCGGTGAACATTAAGGATCGTCCGTGGACGGTGATCTGCTGAGCGAGCTGCTGGGGCCGTTGCGGCTGCGCGGCGTCTTCCACAGCCGCTGGTCGGCGCGGGCCCCCTGGGGCGTGGCGGGGGAGCGGGAGAGCTGCGCCCTCATCCACTACGTGCAGGCGGGCGCGTGCACGGTCGAGCTGCCGGGCCGGGAGCCGGTGCGGCTGCGGGCGGGCGACCTCGCGGTGTTCCCGCACGGGGCGGCGCACCGGCTGGCCGACGCGACCGGCCGGGCCACCGTGCCGCTGGAGAGCGTCCTGCCCGCGCGGCCGCCCGGCAAGGCCCGCACCGTCCGCATCGACGGTCCCGGAGTTGAGACGGTCTTGCTGTGCGGCGGGCTGCACTACGACGCCGCGGCGGCCTCGCCGCTGTATCGGGCGCTGCCGCCCGTGCTCCTGCTCGACCGCGAGTCGCTGGCCGGGCAGCCGTTGCTGCGCGGCACCCTGGACGGGCTCGCGGGTGAGTGGGACCGGGCCGAGCCGGGGCAGGCGCTGGTGGCGTTGCGGGGCTTCGAGCTGGCCTTCGTGCTGGCGCTGCGGGCCGCGCTCGTGGACGGGCCGGCCGCCGCCGAGCCCGTCCTCGCGGCGTTGCGGCACCCGGCCGTCGGTGCGGCGCTGCTGGCCGTGCAGAGCCGGTTCGGGGAGCCGTGGACGGTGGAGACGCTGGCGGCGGAGGCGGGGATGTCGCGGTCGGCGTTCGCGGCCACGTTCCGGCGGCTGGTGGGCGAGGCGCCGATGCGGCACCTGACCGCGCGCCGGATGCAGGAGGCCGCGCGGCTGCTGGAGGAGACGTCGCTGCCGCACGACGCCATCGCGCGCCGCGTCGGGTACGGGTCGGTGGTGGGCTTCCACCTGGCGTTCCGGCAGTGGTACGGCACGACGCCGGGCGGCCACCGCCGGGGCCACTGCCCCGGACTCCGCGCCACGCCCTGAGCCCACGTCCTGAGCCCACGTCCTGAGCCCACGTCCTGAGCCGAGGCCGTCAGGCGAGGGAGCCGTCAGAAGAGGGGGCCGTCAGGAGAGGGGGCGCGGGGGAGGGAGGCGGAGGCGGTCGACCGCCTCTCGGCGGGTGCGTTCCGGGCGGCGGTCGTAGCGGGCCGTCGTGGCCGGCGAGGAGTGCCCGACCAGCGCCTGGGCCGTCGCCAGGTCCACGCCCGCGTCCAGCAGCTCGCCGATGAACGTGCGCCGGAAGTCGTGCGCCGTGCGCCGCGACGCCCCCGCCTGGCCGAGCCGCCGCGCGAGGATGTCGGCGATGCCCTGGCCCGTCAGACCCACCGGCCGTCCGTCACGTGTCCGGACGCGGCCCGCCTTGCTGATCGGGCTGAACAGCGCTCCGGGCCCGCCGCCCCGCACCGCGAGCCACCGCTCCAGCAGCCCGATGGCGTCGGCCGTCAGGTACACCAGGCGCTCCTTGTCCCGCTTGCCGCGCACCCGCAGCGAGCGCCCGCCCGGGTCGTAGTCGGCCAGCGACAGCCCGCCGATCTCGGCCCGGCGGCAGCCCGTCGAGTACAGCACCGCGATGAGCGCCGCGTCGCGCACACCGGCCGGCGAGTCGTCGCAGGCGGCCAGGGCCGCGCCCACCACCTCCGGAGGCACGTGCTGGCCGGTGGGCAGGCGGCTCTGCCGTACCGGGGCGAGGTCGGAGGCGCGCGCGTACTCCTCCGCGCTGCTCCGGCCCAGCCGCCACGACTCCTTCAGCACCCGGCGCAGCGCGACGAGATGCTTGTTGACGTACGCCGCCGACCAGCCCTGGTCGGTCAGCAGCGTCCGGATGCGCACCGTGTGCTCGTAGCGCAGCAGGTGCCAGGGCTGGCCGGCGCCGGTGGCGTTCTCGTCGCCGGTGAGCAGCCGGGCGAGCCGGTCGAGGCAGCCGCGCATCGTGCGACGGGACTCGGCGCTCGTGAGCGAGTCGAGGTAGACGTGGTACGGGTCGCGCGCCGGCTCGACGAGGTCGGGGACTTCGGCGTCGGGAACGAGGCCGGACACGGCGGGCAGGCTCACGCCGCCGATCCTAACCGCCGATCACGCCCCGGGCGGTGCGGCCTGCGGGCGGTCGGCGGTGAGGTGCCGGGCCTGGTCGAATCCCACCTGGGTGGCCCGCCGCAGGTAGTCGGCGATCAGCTCCAGCTCCGCGTCCGTGTAGGAGCGCAGCACCTCCCCGTACGCCCGGCCGGGCGTGTCCCATGCCTGCCCGATCCGCTCCCGCACGCCCGGCGCGAGCCTCACCAGCGAACGCCTGCGGTCCTCCGGATCGGTCTCCCGGACCGCCAGGCCCGCCTTCTCCAGCCGGTCCACCAGGCGGGACGCCGAGCCGGCCGTCAGCCCGGTGAGCCGGGCGATGTGACCGGTGCTGACCGGCCCGGCCTCCAGGTCCAGCAGGGCCACGCACTGCAGGTCGGTGGGGTGCAGGCCGAGCCGGTCGGCCATGGCCTGGTTGAACAGCGCGTATGCCGCGTAGTGACGCTGGCTCTCCGCGATGATCCGCTCCAGCAGCTCGTGCCGATTTGACATGACCTCTCCCACCACGAATTATGTGTGTCACGCAATATATGCGTCACGAATACATTTAAGAAGGAACCATGACCATTCTCGTCACCGGCGCCCGCGGCGCCGTCGCCCGCCACCTCACCGCGCTCCTGCGCGAGCGCGGCGCCGAGGTCCGTGAGGCCTCCAGCGCCCCCGCTCCCGGACTGCCCGGCCGCGTGGTGTGCGACCTGAACGACCCGTCCACGTTCGCGCCCGCACTCAAGGGCGTCACCTCCGTCTTCCTGTACGCCACCGCCGCCCACGCCGGCGCCTTCGCCCGGGAGGCGGCCGAGGCCGGGGTCGAGCACATCGTCCTGCTGTCCTCCGCCTCCGTGCTGAACCCGGAGGCGGAGACCAACCCCCTGGCCGCCTCGCACCTGAACGTGGAGCGCGCCCTGGTGGCCGGCCCGGTGCGGACGACGCTGCTGCGGCCCGGCTCGTTCTCCTCCAACGCGCTGGCCTGGTCCTGGGCCGTCAAGTCCGGTCAGCCGGTCAGCCTGCCGTACCCGGGGGCGCACAACGACCCCATCCACGAGGCCGACGTCGCCGCCGCGGCGCTCGCCGTGCTCACCTCGGACGGCGGGCACGGCGACGCGCACACGCTCACCGGCCCCCGCTCCGTCACGTTCGCCGAGCAGCTCGACATCCTGGCCGCCGTCACCGGGCGGCCCGTCGAGATCCGGCGGGTCAGCCGCGAGCAGTGGAAGGCCGAGATGGCCGAGTACCTCGACGCCGGCTTCGCCGACGCGCTGCTCGACTACTGGAGCTCCACCGACGGCACGCCCGTGGAGATCAACGACACGGTCGAGCGGCTGACCGGCCGCGCCGCCCGCGACTTCGAGACCTGGGCCCGCGAGCACGCCGCCGACTTCCTCCCGGCCGGCTGAGGGCGCCGTCCCGGTCTCAGCCGGCCGGGCGCAGCCCGGCGACCCCCTCCAGGAGGCGGTCCACGTCCGAGCGGTCGTTGTAGTGGACCAGCCCGGCCCGGACCGCGCTCCCCGCGTCCCGGACGCCGAGCGCGCCCGTCAGCTCCCAGGCGTAGTTGTGACCGTTCCACACGTTCACCCCGCGCCCGGCCAGGTGCTCGGCCACCTGGCGCGGCGTCAGCCCGGCCACCGTGAAGTACGCCGTCGCCGTCCGCCGCGCGGGCTTGCCGTACAGGGTGACGTGCGGCAGCGCCTCCAGCCCGGCCAGCAGCACCGCGAACAGCTCCAGCTCGTACGCCTCCGCGGCGGCCATCGAGGCGAGCAGCCGTTCGCGCCGCGAGCCCGTGCCGGGCACCATCGCGGCCAGGTGGTCCACGGCGGCCGTCACCCCCGCCAGGTCGGCGAACGCCGCCGTGCCCGTCTCGAACCGCTCCGGCACCGTGTCCGGCGACGGGGCCAGCTTGTCCGGCCGCAGCCGCTCCAGCAGTGACGGGTCGGCCACCACCGCGCCGACGTGCGGCCCGGACCACTTGTAGGCGCTGGTGGCGTAGAAGTCGGCGCCCAGCGCCCGCATGTCCACGGGGCCGTGCGCGGTGGCGTGCACGCCGTCCACGTACGTCAGCGCCCCCGCCGCGTGCGCCGCCGCGCAGATCGCGGCCACGTCCGGGCGGGTGCCCAGCACGTTGCTCGCCGCGCTCACCGCCACCAGCCGGGTCCGCTCGCCGACGAGGTCCCGGTACTGCTCCGCCGGCAGCTCGCCGGTCACCGGGTCCACCTCGGCCCAGCGGATCGTCGCGCCCGTCGCGGTCCACGGGCGGACGTTGGCGTCGTGGTCGAGCCGGGACAGCACGACCTCGTCCTCCGGGCCCCAGTCCTTGGCCAGGGTCGTGGCGATCCGGTAGGTGAGGGTCGTCATGTTCGGCCCGAGGATCACCCCCTCGGGCCGGCCGCCGACCAGGTCGGCCACCGCCGCGCGGCACGCGGCCACGATGGCGTCGGAGCGGTGGCTGGCGGGGAAGGCGCCGCCGACGTTGCCGATGCCGGAGCGGTAGGCGCCGGCGATGGTGTCGATGACGGCCTGCGGGGTCTGGGTGCCGGCGGCGCCGTCGAGGTAGGCGTGGCCGTCGGACAGGGCGGGGTAGGCGGCACGGATCTTCTCGTGCGGAAAGAGCATGCAGAGGTCATGCTCGCGGCCGTGACGCCTCAACCGCTCACCCGGGTGCGTAACGCCCATACCGGGGAAGAATGGGATAAGGCGACCGCCTGTCACCCGGGGCCGGGGCGGCCCCGGCACCGGCCCGCGCACCGAGCACGGTTGGGTAGCGTGGACGGTGGTGGCCTGCCTGTAGCGAGGAGAGTGTCGTGTCCCAAGCAGCAGAGGTTCTCGAACTGGACGACGGAGTCGCCGATTCTCCGGCGGTCAGCGCCGACTCCGTCAAGACCTATCTGACGGCGATCGGGCGGGTGCCGCTGCTGTCCGCGGAGCAGGAGATCGACCTGGCCAAGCGCATCGAGGCCGGCCTGTTCGCCCGCGAGCGCCTCGACAGCGAGCGCGACCTGCCCGCCGACCTCCGCGCCGACCTCGAACTGATCGCCGCCGACGGCGGCCGCGCCAAGCAGCGCATGCTGGAGGCCAACCTGCGGCTGGTCGTCTCCATCGCCAAGCGCTACACCGGCCGCGGCATGCTCTTCCTCGACCTCATCCAGGAGGGCAACCTCGGGCTGATCCGCACGATCGAGAAGTTCGACTACCAGCTCGGCTACAAGTTCTCCACCTACGCCACCTGGTGGATCAAGCAGGCCATCACCCGCGCCATGGCCGACCAGGCCCGCACGATCCGCATCCCGGTCCACATGGTCGAGCTGATCAACAAGGTGGCCCGGGCGCAGCGACGCCTCCAGTCCGACCTCGGCCGCGAGCCCACGCCCGAGGAGATCGCGGCCGAGACCGAGCTGGCCGCCGAACGGGTGGCCGAGGTCCAGGCGTACGGCCGCGAGCCCATCTCCCTGCACACGCCGCTCGGCGAGGCGGGGGAGAGCGAGTTCGGCGACCTCATCGAGGACACCGAGGCGGTCTCGCCGGCCGACGCCGTGTCGTTCACGCTGCTGCAGCAGCAGCTCCGCGACCTGCTCGACGAGCTGAGCGAGCGGGAGGCGGGCGTCATCTCGATGCGGTACGGCCTGGTCGACGGCAAGCCCATGACGCTGGACGAGATCGGCCGCGTCTACGGCGTCACCCGGGAGCGGATCCGCCAGATCGAGGCCAAGACGATGTCCAAGCTCCGCCACCCGTCGCGGGCCCGCGCCCTGCGCGACTACCTCAGCTGACCGCTCCCGCCGCCCCCGGGCCTCCGCCGGCGTGAGGCCCGGGGCCTCACGCTGTGTGCCCCCGTGCCCAATGCGGAACGAACTCTTCCGCATCGCTCTCTAACGTGGTCCGAGACCACTGAGGAGGGGCACCATGATCGAGTTTTCCTGGCCCGAGGTCAGCGCGCGCCGGCTGGAGCGGCAGGGGCTGGCCGAGCCGGCGGCGGGCGGCACACCCCGCGGGGTCGTGGGCGCCATGTGCGGTGCGCACGCCCAGGTCATGTCGGCCGCGGAGCTGTCGGTCGGTCTTCGGCTCGGCGGTGCGACCCGCTCGGCGGTGCGCGATGCCCTGTGGGGGACGCGCGAGCTGGTCAAGACCCACGGCCCGCGCGGAACCGTCCATCTGCTCCCGGCCGCCGACCTGCCGCTGTGGGTCAGCGCGTTGTCGGAGCTGCCGCCGGTGCTGCCGTCCCACTCCGAGCACGTACGGATGACGGACCGGCAGACCGAGGAGGTGGTGGAGGCGATCCGCGTCGCCGTGGACGGGCGCGCGCTGACGATCGACGAGCTGGGGGACGCGGTCGTCGCCGCCACGGGGCCGTGGGCGGGCGACCTGGTGATGCCCGCGTTCCAGACGATGTGGCCGCGCTGGCGGCAGGCGCTGGCGGCGGCGGCGCACCGGGGGGCGTTCGTGTACGGCCCGCCCCGCGGCCGCAAGGTCACCTACACCGGCCTGCCCGGGGGAATCACATGTCGCACCCCTGGCCCGTCCGGCGACGGCGTGGCGCGCTCCGGCGCCGTCGAGCTGCTCAGGCGCTACCTCACGGCCTACGGTCCGGCCACGCCCCAGGAGTTCGCCCTGTGGCTGGGGGCGCCGCGGTCGTCGGCGGTGCGGCTGTTCGGCGCGGCGGAGCTGGAGGAGGTGCGGCTGGAGGGCCGCCCGGCCTGGGTCCTGCCGGGCGACACGGAGGTCCCCGGCGGCCCGCCGCGGGGCGTGCGGCTCCTGCCGTACTTCGACGCCTACGTCGTGGCCGGCAGGCCGCGTGAGCTGCTCTTCCCGCGCGCGGCGGCGGAGCGGGCGCTGACGGGCGGCCAGGCCGGCAACTTCCCCGTGCTGCTGGTGGACGGCGAGGTGGCGGGCGTGTGGCACCAGCGGCGCTCGGGCCGGCGCCTCCACGTGACGGTCGAGCCGCTGCGCCCGCTCACCGCGGCCCGGTCACGCGAGCTGGACGACCAGGTCGCCCGGGTGGGCGAGATCCTGGAGGCGCGCCCGGAGCTGACCATCGGCCCCGTCACCACCGGCGCCCACGCCTGACGGACAGGCAGCCGCTACCCGGACGCCACGACCTCGCCGGCCGTGACGTGAGGAGGGTTCGGAAGCAGGGACGCGAGGTCGTCCCGGACGAACTGCTCAGCCCTTCTGGTGGATTCCTCGGCCCCGGCCTGGTCCTCGTAGACGCTGGTGGACAGCATCACCCCGTCCCCGGCGTCGACCCAGTAGTAGGCCACGAACCCGGGGACCTGACGGATGATCGGCACGAACCCCTCACTCACCCGGCGTCCCGCCTCTGCGGGATCGGTCACCCCTTCGTATCGCCGTACGGTTGCGTACATGGCCGACCGCCTCCCCAGGCTCAAGATCTCTCTGAGGGACGACATACCCGTGCCATGTGTCTTCGGAAGCCAAGGGTCCGTAAACGAACAAGACACGTGCCGGCCGGGGCGCCGGAGAGAGGGGCGCTCAGTTCAGCCAGTCGTCCACCCCTGCCCTGAGCCGGGCCTTGACCGCCTCCGGGGCGAACGACGCGTCGATCGAGGCCCGGGCGAACCCGGCCAGCTCCGCATCCCCGTACCCGAACACCTCCCGCAGCCGCCCGTACTCCTCCGCCAGCGCCGTCTCCCCGTCGGTGTTGACCGTGACGGCCAGGCCGGCGTCACGCAGGCGCGGCAGGGGGTGCTCGGCCAGCGACGGAACGAGCCCGAGCAGCACGTTGGACGTGGGGCAGACCTCCAGCGGCACCCGCCGCTGCCGCAGCTCGGCCACCAGCTCCTCGTCGTCGAGGACGCGGATCCCGTGGCCGAGCCGCTCGGCGTGCCCGAGCGTCAGCGCCTCCCGGACGCTCTCCGGCCCGGCCGTCTCGCCCGCGTGGTGCACCATCCGCAGCCCGGCGTCCCTGGCCTCGGCCAGCACGTCCGCGAACGGCGCCAGCGGGTGGCTCTCGTCGCCCGCCAGCCCGACGCCGATCACCCCGTCGTGGCGCCGGGCCAGCTCCACCGTCCGCCGCAGCCGCTCCACGGGCCGCCGCCGGGAGTGGTCCAGCAGTACCCGGCATTCGATCCCGTACCGCGCCGACCCCTCGGCGAGCCCGTCGAGCACGGCCTCCAGCGGCATCTCCAGCGCCCCGACCCGCTCGCCGTGCGAGGCGGCCGTGAACGTCACCTCCGCGTAGCCGGTGCCCTGCGCCGCCTCGTCCTCGCAGAACTCCAGCGCCACCCGCCGGAAGTGCTCCGCGCTGACCAGCAGCCCGCGCACCCGGGCCCGCTGGTCGGCGAACTCGCGGAAGCTCCGGAACGGCCCCTCCGGCTCGGGCGGCCCGCCCAGCTCCCGCACGGTCTCGGGGCGCACGGTGCTCTCCAGGTGGACGTGCAGGTGCGCCTTCGGCAGCCGGGCGACGTCCCTCGGCTCCGGGCCGCCGGTCCCGGCGTGTCGTACGGCGCTCGTCAGATGCTCTCTCACGTGCGTGAACTCTACGAAAGCCGCATCACGCGGCGCCATCTCTTTTTGCCGGGGCGAGGCGGCGGCTCGCAGCCGAGCCGGGGCGCCCGCGTTGACAAATAAATTTTTCGGTGCCATCGTTCAGGCATGCACGATGTGGCGGTGATCGAAGACCCCGCGGCGGCGGAAGCGTCGCTCGACCCCATGCGGTCCAGGCTCCTGGCGGAGCTGGTCGAGCCCAACTCGGCCACCACGCTGGCGGCCCGGGTCGGCCTGGCCAGGCAGAAGGTCAACTACCATCTGCGGACCCTGGAGAAGCACGGGCTCGTCGAGCTCGTCGAGGAGCGCCGGAAAGGCAACGTCACCGAGCGCGTGATGCGCGCCACGGCGGCCTCCTTCGTCATCTCGCCGGTGGCGCTGGCCGCCGTGCAGCCCGATCCGGGCAGGTCGCCGGACCGGCTGTCGGCGGGCTGGCTGCTCGCGGTGGCCGCCAGGCTCGTCCGTGACCTCGGGGAGCTCGTCACCGGCGCGGTCAAGGCCCGCAAACGGGTGGCGACGTTCGGCATCGACGGCGAGGTGCGGTTCGCCTCGGCGGCCGACCGGGCGGCGTTCGCCGAGGAGCTGACCTCGTTCGTGACGGCCCTCGTCGGCCGCTACCACGACGAGGGCGCCGAGGGCGGGCGCCCGCACAGGCTCGTCGTCGCCGTCCACCCCTCCGTCGGCTCCGCGAGGTCCGCCCCGTCCGCTCAGGGCGGCGCCCCGGCCGGGATGGAGGGCTGACGTGGGACACCGGTTCGAGCTGCCGCAGGAGGCCACGGTCGGCGTGACCCCCGAGGAGGTGTGGGACGCCATCGCCACCGGCCCCGGCATCGACTCGTGGTACATGGGCCGCACCGAGGTGACCGAGGGTGCTGTGCGCACCGACTTCGGGGGGTTCCTCCCCGACTCCGCCGTCACGGTCTCCGACCCGCCCCACCGGTTCGCGCACGCCAGCGCCACGGAGGACGACGGGCGCTTCGTCGCGTACGAGTTCCTCATCGAGGGCCGCGAGCGGGGCAGCACGGTCGTCCGCATGGTCACGAGCGGCTTCCTGCCCGGCGACGACTGGGAGAGCGAGTACGAGGCGATGCGCAGCGGCCTGGCGATGTTCTTCGCCACGCTCGTCGAGTACCTCGGCCACTTCCACGGCCGCACGGCCACGCCCGTCAGCGCGTTCGGGCCGCCCGTGCGCGACTGGCCGGACGCCTGGAGCGCCCTGTACACCGAGCTGGGCCTGCGCCCCGGCGGCGACGTGGTGGGCGAGCGGGTGGCGTTCACGCCGGACGGGCTGCCGCCCGTCGAGGGCGTCGTCTACTTCGCCAACGCCCAGACCCTCGGCGTCCGCGCGCCGGGCGCGCTCTACCGCTTCATCCAGGGGATGCCCGGCTTCATGATCGCCTCCCACCATCTCTTCACCGACGTCACCCCCCAAGGGCCCGCCTGGCAGGCGTGGCTCGACCGGATCTTCTCGGAGCGAACCTCACCATGACCACCAAGACCACCACCATGACGACCGTCACCACGGGCAGGGCCGTCTCCGCGGACGGCACCGCCATCGCCTACGACCGCACCGGCGAAGGGCCGCCCGTCGTGCTGGTCGGCGGCGCGATGAGCTGGCGCTCGTTCCCGACGCTCGCCGAGCTCGCGCGGCTGCTGTCCGGGCGGTTCACCGTGTACGGCTACGACCGCCGCGGACGCGGCGACAGCGGCGACACCGCCCCCTACGCGGTGGAGCGCGAGGTCGAGGACCTCGCCGCCGTGATCGAGGCAGCCGGGGGATCGGCCCGCGTCTGGGGGCTGTCCTCCGGCGCCGCCCTGGCCCTGCGGGCCGCCGCCGAGGGGCTGCCCATCGAGCGGCTGGCCCTGTACGAGCCGCCGTTCCTGCTGGGGGAGGGCATTCACCGGCCGCCGGCGGACCACCATGAGCGCCTGGCGGAGCTGGCCGCCTCCGGCCGCCGCGGTGAGGCGATCTCGTACTTCATGACCGCGGTGATGGGGGCGCCCGCGTTCGTGCCGCTGGTCATGCGGCTCATGCCCGTCTGGAAGCGGCTCAAGGCCGTGGCGCACACCCTGCCGTACGACGCCGCGATCATGGGCGACTATGCGCTGCCCGACCTGTCCGAGGTGACGGTGCCGACGCTGGTCGTCGGCGGCGAGAAGAGCCCCGAGTCGCTGCGCCGGGCCGTCACGGCGGTGGCGGAGGCGGTGCCGGGAGCGCGCGGGCACATGCTGGCCGGGCAGAACCACAACGTGTCGATGAAGGCCCTGGCCCCGGTGCTGGCGGACTTCTTCTCCTGACCGGTTCTCTCCCGGTGGGGCGCGCCCGGGTCACGGCTTGCGGGCGCGTACCCCCAGGACCGTCGGGGTGGGGCCGGTGCCCTCGGCGAACCCGTCCAGCACCAGCCCCGCCTCCAGGAACGCGCCCAGCAGCTCGGCCAGCGGCCAGTGACTCGCCCCCACCTTGTCGCGGATGCCCTGGTCCGTCCATGACTGCTTGGTCCAGTGGCCGTCGAGGTAGCCGGGCCTGACCACGACCGCGGCGGGGTCGGCCCGGTCGGCGAACCCGCCGCAGAAGCACGGATGCACGCCCACGTGGACGAGCCTCCCGCCGGGCCGCAGCACCCTGGCGGCCTCCCGCAGCACGTCGGGGTAGCCCGGCATGTCGGTGTGGACCATCAGCGCGACGACGGCGGGCAGGCACCCGTCGCGGATCGGCAGCCGCCCGGCGTCGCCCAGCGCGACCGGCAGGCGGACGCGGGCGTGGCGCAGCATCCCGGCCGACAGGTCGACCCCCACCGGGCTCCACCCGAGGCCGCGGAGCGCGGCGGCGTGGACGCCGGTGCCGCACCCGATCTCCAGGCACGTGCCGTCACCCCGGCCGAGCAGCTCGGTCAGCACCCGGTTCAGGCCCAGCGGGTCGCCCTCGGTGCGGGGCAGGAACTCATGCTCGTACCAGTCGGCGATCTCGTCGTACGCGGCTCTCACGCGTCCATTGACCACCAGCGCGACCGGTCCTGGCCAGACTTTACGCCGGAGGCGGAGCTCCGGTGCGGCCCGCACCCGGGTGTCAGGGGGCGAAGCCCTCGATGGCCGACATGATCGCGTCGCGCATCGTGTCGCTGCCCGTGTGGCCGGAGTCGTCCACCACGACGAGCTTCGCGTCCGGCCACGCCTGGACGAGCTGCCAGGCGTTCTCCAGCGGCGCCCCCAGGTCGAACCGGCCATGGACGATCACACCCGGGATCCCGGCCAGCCGGTGCGCGTCCCGCAGCAGGACGCCCTCCTCCAGCCACGCGCCGTTGGAGAAGTAGTGGGAGCAGATCCGGACGAAAGCCGTCCGGGCGTCGTCGGGCCGGTCGCTGTAGGCATTGCGCTTGCCGTTCGGCTCCAGGGAGATGACCGCGTCCTCCCACGCCAGCCAGTTCGCGGCGGCCTCGGCACGCACCGCGGGGTCGGGGTCGGACACCAGTCGGGCGTACGCGGCCAGCAGGTCGCCGTCGCGCTCGCCCTCCGGAACGCCCTCGCGGAAGCGCTGCCACTCCTCGGGGAAGAACCGGCCGACGCCCCGGTAGAGCCAGTCGATCTCGTACCGGCGGGTCATGGTGGCGGAGACCATGACGATCTCCGACACCCGCTCCGGGTGCGCCTCGGCGTAGGCCAGCATGAGCGTGGACCCCCACGAGCCGCCGTAGAGCAGCCACCGCTCGACGCCCAGGTGCTCGCGCAGCCGCTCCATGTCGGCCACCAGGTGGTCCGTGGTGTTGGTGCTCAGGTCGGTCGCCGGGTCGCTCGCGTGCGGCAGGCTGCGCCCGCAGTTGCGCTGGTCGAACAGGATGATGCGGAACCGCTCGGGGTCGAACGAGCGGCGCTGGCCCGGCGAGCAGCCCGACCCGGGGCCGCCGTGGACGACGAGGGCGGGCTTGCCCGCGGGGTTGCCGCAGACCTCCCAGTAGACGAGGTGGCCGTCGCCGGTGTCGAGGTGGCCGTGGTCGTACGGCTCGATGGGGGATCGCATCGGACCAAGGTACAACAGCGCTGTCACATTCCGCGCCGGGAGTGAGCCGCGTCACAGCCGCCGGGGGAGTGTCACACTTCGCGTGCCCCGGGGCTCTCAGGAGAGGACCGCGACGAGGACGAGGGACGAAGGAGCACGGCATGGCAGAGACGCCGCCACCGGCCGACCCGGTGGAGGAGGCGACCAGGATCTTCCTGGACCACCGGGAGCTGCTGTTCTCCGTCGTCTACGCCATGCTGGGCGGCGTCGCCGACACCGAGGACGTGCTCCAGGAGACCTGGCTCGCCTGGGCCTCCCGGTGGCGCGGGGCCTCGCCGGGCGAGATCGCCGGGCCGCGCGCGTACCTGGTCCGCATCGCCGTCAACGCCGCCCTGGCGCGCCAGGCCGCCGTCAGCCGCCGCCGCGAGACGTACGTGGGCCCGTGGCTGCCCGAGCCCGTGGTCGGCGGGCCCGCCGCCGGGCCGGTCGCGGCGTCCGCGACCGGGCAGGACGCGGCGGAGCCGGCGCTGCGCGCCGAGTCCGTGTCGATGGCGCTCATGGTGGTGCTGGAGACCCTCGCCCCGGTGGAGCGGGCCGTGTTCGTCCTGTACGAGGTCTTCGGCTACGCCCACACCGAGATCGCCGCCATGCTGGGCCGTTCACCGGCGTCCGTCCGCCAGCTGGCGCACCGCGCCCGCGGGCACGTGCGGGCCCGCCGCCCCCGCTACCGCTCCGACCCCGGGGCGCGCCGGCAGGTCACCGAGCGGTTCCTGGCCGCCGCGCTCGGCGGCGACCTGGACGCCCTCATGCGCGTCCTCGCCCCGGACGTGACCATGTGGACCGACGGCGGCGGCAAGGCGAGGGCCTCCATCCTGCGCCCGGTACGCGGACGCGACAAGGTGGCCAGGCTCATCGCCGGGGTCACCTCGCACATCCCCGACGGCGTCGACGTCCACTACCGGACCGTCAACGGCGACCCGTCGGCGGTGCTCTTCGACGGGGACTCGCCGTTCGCCGTCATGGTCGTCGACCTCGACCCGGACGGGGACCAGGTGACCGGCATCTACGCCGTCACCAACCCCGACAAGCTCACCCACGTCGCCCACCCGCCGCACGACACCCCCTCGGAAGGCTGAGCCACGATCCCGTCGCGGGCGCCCCCGGAACCCTCAGCCGTCCCCTCGTCCGCGCCCGTCCGCCGGCGAGGGGGCTCTCGTCAGGAGCGGGTGGCTTCGGCGAGGACGAGGCGGGCCATGGCGGCCGAGGTGCCGGGGCCGGCGGGGCGGCCGAGGACGAGCGCCTGGTGGTAGAGCGGCCCGAGGGCCACGTCCAGCAGGACCGCGGTGAGGCGCTCGTCCACCGGGCGGCCCGCGTGCCGGGCGAGCAGGGCGCCGAGTCCCGCCAGATCGCGTTCGCGCTGCTCGCGCAGGAAGCCGTCGCGGAGCTTGGCGGCCGTCTCCGGGTCGAGCTGGGCGTGGCCGACGAGCGCGAGCAGCACCTGACCGGCCGGCTCCCCGAAGAACGCCGCCACGCGGCCGAGCTGCTCCCGCAGCTCCTCCTCCGCCGACGAAGCGGTGCCGGGGCGCCAGGCGAGCGCCTCCCCGGCGTCGGCGGCGAGCGTGTCGAGCAGGATGTCGACCTTCGACTTCCACCAGCGGTAGATCGTCTGCTTCGCCACCCCGGCGCGGGCGGCGATGCCCTCCATGGTGACCCCGGTGAAGCCGCGCTCGACGAGGAGGTCGTCGGCCGCGTTCAGCACGGCCAGCCTGATGCTCTCACTGCGCTTGGGCCCCGTACGGCTGACGACGGCCCCCCGCCGCGGGGCGGCCTGGGCGTCCTGGTCGGCGGTGATGTCCGCTCCTCCTTCACGATCACGAGCAGCCTGCGACGAACGAGCACGTCCAGCCTACGGACGACCGGACGCCGCGGGGCAGCGGCAGCCCGATTGTGGCACGCCCGCCCGCCACGTACGGCCCGCCGCATGCGGACGGTTCCCCCGCCGCACGCCCGGGGCTTCGCGCCCCGGCCCGGGCACGCTTCCGGTCGCGGTCAGGCCCGGGGGGCCGTCCCGCGGGCGCCGAGCAGGCTCAGCAGGACCGCCAGAGCAAGCGCGGCGACCGCCGCGCTGAAGATCTCACCGGCCGGACGCAGGCTCGTCGACCGGATCATCACGCCGACCCCCACGGCCGGCACGGCCAGCATGGAGTACAGGATCACGAAGAACGTCGACACCGAGGCCCCCCGGTGCTCCGGCGCGGCACGCGTGGTGATGACGGTGACGCCGTACCCGAGGGCCATGCCGGTGGCGAGGCCGTTCACCGCGGCGCCGGCCAGCAGCGCCGCCAGCGATGCGGCGGCCATGGCCAGGGCGACGAGACCGGCGCCGGCGACCAGCCCGGCGCAGGCCAGGACGAGCGCGCCGCCCGCCCGTACGGCGCGGTTGAGGAGCTGGCCCACGGCGGTGCACAGGAACGCGGTGAAGACCACCACGCCCATCAGTGTGTGGCTCGGCAGCCGCAGCACCCCGGACAGGAACAGGCCGGTCACAGCGGTCAGCACCCCCAGCACCGCGAACCCCGCCCCGGCGGCCAACGCCGACCGCAGGAAGTCGCCGCGGATCTCGCTCGGCACGTGCGGGCGCTGGAGGCGCAGGGACAGCCGCGAGCGGTGGGGCGCGGTCTCCGGCACGAGCGCGACGCCGACGAGCGCGGCGAGCGCCAGCGCGCCGAGGACCGCCCACGGCGTGCGCAGCGGCGCGGGCGCCATGTCGGCCAGGATCCCGGCGAGCAGGGCGCCTCCGGCCAGGCCGCCCATGTTGGCGAACAGCACGACGGTGGCCGCGCGCACCCGGCCGCCGGGCGGTAGGGCCTCGGCCAGGGCGGCCGTGGCGGCGCCGGTGACCAGGGCCGCGGACAGTCCCGAGATCACCCGGGCGACGAGCATGGTCATGACGTCGCCGGCCACCAGGAAGGCGGCGGCGGCGACGATCGCCAGGACGGACGCGGCCATGAGGACCGGCCGCCGCCCGATCTGGTCCGAGACCCGCCCGAACAGCAGCAGGCCGGCCACGACGCCGCACGCGTACACGGCGAAGACGACGGTCACGGTGAACGGCGAGAAGCCGAACGCCTGCCCGTACAAGGGATAGAGCGGGGTGGGCGCGGTCGTGCCGGCCATGACGGCCCAGAACGTGAACGCCAGGATCGCCGGCGCGAGCACGCCGCCGCGCGGTGTGCGCGACGGCGTGACCTGGCGGGCCTCAAGGCCGTGACGCGGGGGATGGTGCATGGGTGTCCCCTCGGAGATGGGTGATGACGCCCATAGACTAGACGCAACGTCGCGTCTAATCAATCGATCAGGGGTCCAGCCGGTACAGGCGGAAGAAGTCGTTCTCCACCGGCAGCACCGAGCAGCTGCCGAAGCCGGCCTCCGCCGCGTACCGGCGGACCGTGCCCGCGCGCATGACGGTGCCCGTGGCGGCCGAGGGGTACTCGACGAGCTGCGTCGGCAGGCAGTGGGTGACGCTCCAGCCGTACATCATCCGCTCGACCTTGTCGCCGGGCGCGGTGAAGCGGTCGGCCACCCGCTCGTCCACCACCAGCACGGTCCCGCCGGGCGTCAGCGCGGCCCGCGCCGAGCGCAGCGCCTCCACGGGGCGGGGCAGGTCGTGCAGCACCTCCAGGATCATCACCAGGTCGTACGGGCCCGCGGCGGCGAGCCGGCACGCGTCCGCCTGCTCCAGCCTGATCCGGTCGCCCAGCCCCGCGCGCTCGGCCTCCGCGCGGGCGTCGGCGATGGACGAGGCGTCGGCGTCCAGCCCGTCCACGCAGGCGCCCGGGAACGCGCGGGCGATCGCGAGCGTGGACCAGCCCTGCCCGCAGCCCACGTCGGCGACGCGGGGGCGCGGCGTCCCGCGCAGGCGGGCGGTGACGTCGGGCATGGCGGCCAGCCAGGCTTCCGGCAGCTCGTGGGTGAACACCGGCCGGTTGATGTGGCCCTGCCCGTGCCGGAACGCCCGCCCGTACGACTCGTACGGCACGCCCGCCCCCGTGCGGTACGCCTGGGCCACCTCCGAGATGACGCCGCCGATCCCGGCCAGCATGTGCGCGAACGGCGCCACGTGCGCGAGGTCGTCGGCGTCCACCAGCACGCGGGCGTGCCCGGGCGACAGCCGGTAGCGGCGCTCCTCGGCGGGCGCGCCCGCGTCGGTCTCGACCAGCCCGGCGACGGCCTGCTGCTCCAGCCACTCGGCGGTGTAGCGGAGCGCGGTCCCGGTGTGCCCGCTCAGCTCGGCGGCCGTCAGCGGGCCGAGCTCGTGCAGCGCGCGGTAGAGCCCCAGCTCGCCGCCCAGGTACACGGCGAACAGCTCCAGGGCTCCCAGCGTGTCGTCGAGCAGCCGCTCCGCGAGCCGCTCGGCGTCCCTGGCGTGGGTGTCGCCGGTGGCGGCGGTGTTGGAGGTGTCCATGGTGTTCCCCCGGTACGGCACGGAACGGCGCCGTCACCATGACGCCGCGAGCCCCCTCCGTCCACGCTAGACCGCGTGCCCGGGACGCGGCGCGGAGGGAGCGCCCGTTGTGCCGGCCGTGCGCTGCGGGCGTCGTTCGCGGCGCCGTGGACCGGGACGGCCGGGTCCACGGCGCCGTTCCTTCTGACGTGGGCGGGCGGCCGCTGGAGGAGGTCGGGACCGGCCGATGGCTCTCGATGCGGCCGGGGTCAGGTGGCTTCGAGGCCGGCGAGGATGAGGGCCAGGCCGCTGTCGAACATCGCGCGAGCCTCGCCCTCCAGGTACGAGCCCGGCTCGGCGGGCGGCCGCTCATCCGGGGGACGCGCCGGGGGCTCGCTTTCCAGCCACGCCACCGCAGGGAACCGCTCGGCGAAGTCCGGCGCCACCTCCGCCAGCAGGCCCGCCCGGTCGCGCCACCACCGCTCGTCCGTCACCCCGGTCGCGGCCTCGGCCTGCCGCGCCTCGGCGATCGTCGCGGCCGCCCCGCGGACGAAGGCGAACAACGTCCCCACCACCCGGCGTGCCCGGTCGCGGCCGAGCCCGCTCCCGCGCAGGATCCGCAGCAGCGTCTCCAGCATCGTGTACTCGTTCGGGCCCAGCACCGGCCGGGCCTGCGACACCTGGAGCATCCACGGGTGGCGCAGGTACAGCGCGAGGACGTCACCCGCCCACGCGGTCACGGCCGCCCGCCGGCCCGCGCCGGAGTCGTACCCGGTCGGCAGCTCGGCGAGGGCCTGGTCGTACATGAGGTCGAGCAGCTCGCCCTTGCTCGGCACGTACGTGTAGAGGGCCATGGCGGTGCGGCCCAGGCGCTCGCCGACGGCGCGCATGGACAGCGCCGCCATCCCCTCGGCGTCCGCCGCCTCGATCGCCGCGGCCACGATCATGCCGACGCTCAGCCCCGGCTTGGGTCCCGGCCTGCTCCGATCTTCCCGGCGTCCGCGACCCCGCCCAGCCCGCTCGGCGCCGCTGCGGGCTGTGCCGGTGTCGCGCCAGAGCAGTGCCATGGACCGCCGCGCGTCGCCCTGCCCGGCGAACACCACCACGCCGCCCCACCCGGCCCTTCGTCGCCCCGAGATCTCCGTACGGCCTAAGGATATGGGGCCGGCGGGGTACCGGGCGGTCCTGCGGGGTGCCGCCGGCGCTCAGGTGTCGCGCCGGGCGGTGGCCGCGTGGAGGAGGGTGAGGGCCGCCCGCCTGGCCTGCTCGCCCGTGCCGGCCACGCCGTGGTGGTCGGCCACCACGGCGGCGCCCTCCATCAGCAGGAGGAACTGCCGCGCCAGGGTGCCGGGATCGGCGGCTCCGGCCCGGATGGCGATGCCGGACAGCAGGTCCAGGTGACGGTCCATGTGGCGGGCCGCGACGGCGGGGGCGGAGCCCTCGTGGTGTTGCGCGGCGGCGTTCATGATCGCGCATCCGCGGAACCCCGGCTCCTCGTACCACCGGGCGAGCGCGTCGAACACGGCGGCGAGCTGCGCCGCGGGCTCCGGCCCCGCCCCCTCGGCGGCCTCGCGCAGCCAGCGCGCGATCCGGTCGCTGCGCGCTTCCAGCACGGCCCGGACCAGCCCGTCCTTGGAGCCGAAGTGGCGGTACAGCGTCTCCTTCGACACGCCCGCGCGGGCACACAGCCCCGCGACGCCGATCCCGTCGAGTCCCTGCTCGTACAGCACCTCGCCCGCCACCCGCAGGATCTGCTCGCGCGTGCGCGCCGGGTCCAGAGTGACGCCTTTGTCGACTGGCATGCCCCTGATGGTACCGATCGGTTCGATGTCCTGTTAACGTGCAACCTCGTACCGATCGGTTCGATCTCTTGGAGACGTACGCACATGACGGCGAACCCCCTTGTCACCGACCCGCCCGCCGACGTCGCGCCGCCCGCCACGACGCCGGGTGTCACCTTCGCCAGCGGCGGAGAGACGCTCCTCGGCGTGCTGCACGTGCCCGCCGGCCCGGGCCCGCATCCGATCGTGCTGCTCCTGCACGGGTTCCCGGGCATGGAGCGCAACTTCGACGTGGCCCAGGCGCTGCGCCGCGCCGGCTACGCGACGCTGGTGTTCCACTACCGCGGTTCGTGGGGCATGGGCGGTTCGTGGTCGTGGGGGCACGTGCTGGAGGACGCCTCCGCCGCCGTCGCCGCCCTGCGCGACCCCGGGCTCGTGGCGGCCCACCGGCTGGACCCGTCGCGGGTGGTGGTCGCCGGGCACAGCGCGGGCGGGTTCACCGCGCTGATGACCGCCGCGGCCGATCCGTCGGTCCTCGCGGTCGCCTCGTGGGCGGCGTTCGACTTCGGCGCGGCCGGTGCGCTGTCGCGCCAGGACCCGGGGGCGCGGGCGGGGTACGTGGAGATGTTCGACGGCGAGCTGCTCCCGCTGCGCGGCACCAGCGGGGAGGCGCTGGTGGCGGAGATGGAGGAAGCGGGGGAGGAGTGGCGGCTCGCCGGGCTGGCGCCGCGGCTCGCCGGTCGTCCCGTGCTGCTGATCGGCACCGGCCGCGACCCCGTCTCCCCGCATCCCGTCCACCACGACCCGGTCGCCGCCGCCTACCGCGCCGAGCCGGCGGTCGCCCTGGAGGAGCACGTCTTCCCGACCGACCACGCCCTGTCGGACCACCGGGTGGCCCTCACCCGGACGCTCCTCACCTTCCTGGACCGGCACGTGGGCACAGCGGACTGACCACCGTCCGGTTGACCAACGTCCGGTTGACCAACGCCCCGTTTACGACGTCCGGTTGACCACCGTCCGGTTGACCACCGTCCGGTTGACGACGTCCGGTTGACCACCGTCCGGTTGACCAACATCCGGCTGGGCCGGTTCCGCTGGGCTTTGTCGGGCTGGGGCATCGTCCGGCGACGGGCAGGGCCGTTCGTCACCGGGGGCGGGGGGTCACCAGGCCGGTCTCGTAGGCCAGGACGACGAGTTGGGCGCGGTCGCGGGCGTGGAGCTTGGTCATGGCGCGGCTGACGTGGGTCTTGGCCGTGGTCGGGCTGATCACCATGTGGGCCGCGATCTCGTCGTTGGACAGGCCTCGGGCCACCAGGGCCGTCACCTCGCGTTCGCGGTTCGTCAGCACGTCCAGGCCGGTGGGCGCGGGCTCGGGGCGGTGGGCGACGTACTCGGAGATCAGGCGTCTGGTGATCGAGGGCGACAGGAGCGCGTCTCCCCGCGCGGCGATCCGCACGCCCTGGAGCAGGTCCGCGGGCTCCGTGTCCTTCACCAGGAAGCCGCCGGCGCCGGCGCGCAGGGCGTCGAAGACGTACTGGTCCAGGCCGTAGTTGGTGAGGATCACCACGTGCACGTCGCCCAGCCGGTCATCGGCGGCGATCCGCCGGGTCGCCTCGATGCCGTCCATCACCGGCATCTGCACGTCCACGAGCGCCACGTCGGGCCGGTGCTCCAGCGCCAGGGCCACCGCCTGCTCGCCGTTCGCCGCCTCGGCCACCACCTCGATGTCGTCCTCGGCGTTGAGCAGCGCGCTGAAGCCGGCCCGGATGAGCGCCTGGTCGTCGGCGAGCAGCACCCGGATCATGACGCCTCTCCGAGGGGAGTGCCGGCCGCGACTTCCTTGCTGGAGAGCTGCCCGTCCGCGGTGGGATCTTCTGAGAGTGAGGCGCGTGGTGGCTCGTCGGACCACATGGGCCGGGTGGGGAGGGGAGGGTCGGTCTCGGCGGTGAGGGCGGGGAGGGGGAGCCGGGCCTGGACGGTGAAGCCGCCGTCGGGGCGGGGCTCGGCGCGGAGGTCGCCGCCGAGGGCGGTGACCCGCTCGCGCATGCCGCGTAGTCCCACTCCCGGCACCGGGGCCCCGCCGGGAGAGCCTCGCCCGTCGTCGTCCACCTGGACGAGCAGCGCGTCGTCGGCGTAGCGGAGAAACACCGAGGCCGACGCCGGGCCCGCGTGGCGGGCGATGTTGGTCAGAGCCTCCTGGACGATGCGGTACGCCGCCCGGTCGGCCTCGGCCGGCAGGCGTCGCCGGTCGCCCTCGATCGTCACGGTCGTGGGCAGGCCGGCGGCGCGGGCACGGCCCACCAGGTCGTCGAGCCGGTCGAGACCCGTGGCCGGTGGATCGTCGGCGGAGTCGCGCAGCACCTCCAACGTCGCGCGCAGCTCGCGCATCGCCTCGCGGCTCGCCTCCTGGATCGCCAGCAGGGCCTCGGGCACCTCCTCGCCGCGCTTGCGCGCCAGGTGGACGGCCACTCCCGCCTGCACCTTGATGATGGAGATGCTGTGGGTGAGAGAGTCGTGCAGCTCCCTGGCGATGCGCAGCCGCTCCTCGCCGGCCCGCCGCAGCGCCGCCTCCTCACGGGTGCGCTCCGCCTCGGCGGCCCTGTGCTCGGCCTCGTCGAGGTACGCGCGCCAGCCTCGGCTCGCGCTGGCCGCCACCGCCGCCGCCAGGAACCAGCCGACCAGCAGGATCGTGCGCTCCACCAGCGGCTGGACCGGCTGCCCCGCCGCCTCGGCGAGACCGACCGCGAGCCCGCAGCCCAGGAACGCGACCGCGCTCGCCGCGGCGGCCAGCCGGTGGCCGCTCCTGACCGCGCCGAACACCGTCACCAGCACCGGGAACGCCACCGCCGGCCCGGGATGGGAGCTCACGACGTAGACCATCATGAAGACCGTGGCCATGGTGAGGGCGACCAGCGGCGCGCTCCGCCAGGCGACCAGCCCCAGCGAACCGGCCAGGACGGCCACATGGGCGAGGGGAGCCGTGCCGGGGGCCGCCAGCGCGCCCGCCTCCAGCAGGACGGCCACCACCAGCGCGAGCGCCAGGTCGGGCATGCGCGCGAACTTCATGCCAGAACACTAGGGGGTCGGGCCCCGGATCTCGTCCTCTCCAGGGCTGATCCGGGATGTACTCCAGGGGTTGTACCGGGTCCGGCTTGTACGTCAGACCAGGTAGCCGGAGGTGTCTTCGCCCGCACGACGACCGTGGAGGGGACGGAGGGCGAAGATCGGCGCCATGTCCTCATCTTCGCGAAATGTGGTCGATTCTGGTGTGCCCACGGGTGCGGCGGCCGGCTCCGGCTTGCCCACCGTGCCGGCGGAAGGAGTGTCCGGCGCCGGTCCGGCCGGGTCTCGTGCGGGCGGGTCCGGTCCGGGTGAGTCTCGTGCGGGTGCGGCTGGGGTGGGTGACGGCGGGGCCGGGTTCGGTGACGCTGTCCGGCGGCTGCGCGCCTCGTTCGGCGATCGGCTGCACCTGCCGGGCGAGCCCGGGTACGACGCCCACCGGCCCGCCTGGAACCTCGTCATCGACCCCAGGCCCGCCATCGTCGCCGAAGCCGCGCACCCCGACGACGTGCGGGCCGCGGTCCTGGCGGCCCGTGAGCACGGCCTGCCCCTGACCGTCCAGGCCACCGGCCACGGCACCCACGTGCCCGCCGACGGTGGCCTGTTGCTCAAGACCGGGCGGTTGGGCGGCGTGCGGGTCGACCCCGAGCGCCGGACCGCGCGGGCCGGCGCCGGGGCCCGCTGGTCCGACGTGATCGCCGCCGCGGCGCCGTACGGTCTCGCGCCCCTGTCGGGCACCCCGGGCATCGGCGTGACCGGTTACACGCTGGGCGGCGGAACGGGCTGGCTGTCCCGCCGGTACGGCTACGCGGCCGACGCCCTGACCCGGGCCGAGCTCGTGACCGCCGCCGGGGAGCCGGTCACGGCCGGCGGGGAGGAGCACCCCGAGCTGTTCTGGGCGTTGCGCGGCGGCGGCGGCAACTTCGGAGTGGTGACGGAGCTGGAGTTCCGCCTGTTCCCGGTCGCCGAGGTATACGCGGGGATGACGCTGCACCCCGTCGAGCGGGCCGCGGACACACTGGCCCGGTACCGCGAGTGGGCCCCGGCCGCGCCCGACGAGCTGAACACCTCCGTCATCCTCATGCGCATGCCGGGCGGCCAAGGTGACGAGCAGGAGGGCCCGGCGCGGTGGGCGCTGGCTGTGCGAGGCTTCTACGCGGGCGACGCCGAGCGGGGACGGCAGGCGCTGGCTCCGCTGCTGGAAGCCGCCGGGCCCGTACTCGGGGGCGGGTTCGGGGCGATGACGTTCGGGGAGGCGGCGACGGCGTTCGGCGGTCCCGAGCCGGCGCCCATGGCGGTCGCGCAGCACCTGGAGCTGCTGCCCGAACTCCCGGACGGCGCCGTCCGCGCGGTGACGCAGGCCGCCGGCGGGGCGCCGTCACGTGGACCGGCGGGCGGGCCGGCGCTGACGGCCGTCGAGGTACGGCACTGGGGCGGCGCCATGGCCCGGCCGGAGCCGGACGCGGGGCCGGTGGGGCATCGCGACGTGCCGTTCTCGGTGATCGCGACCGCGGTCCTGGGCGCCGGGCCGAGCACGGCCTCGGCCCCGGACGCGATCCCGGCCGCGAGCGCCGCTCCGGACGCCGCCCCGGGCGTGACCGCCGGTGAGGAGGTGCGTGACCTGGCCGGCGCCCTGCGCCCGTACGCCACCGGTGGCTCCTTCCTGAACTTCCTCACCGATCCCGCACGGACCCGCGACGCCTACACTCCCGCCGACCACGCCCGCCTGCGCCGGGTCAAGAGGGACTGGGACCCGGACAACCTGCTCGGCCGCGTCCACAACATCCCCCCGGCCTGAACCCACACGATCGGAGTACGGCACATGCCCACACAGTTCCGCTACGTCGTCCCCACACCCGTCGAGAGCGCCACCGGGCGGACCGCCCAGGTGTACGAGCAGGTCGCCGCCGGGTTCGGGATGCGCCGCATGCCGGTGTTCATGACGCTGTCACCCGCGCCCGACCTGCTGGCCGCCACGTGGGCGACCATGCGGGAGTCGCTGCTCGCCGGCGACGCCTCCCGCACCGGCAGGGAGGTCGTCGCGCTCGGTGTGTCCCTGGCGAACCGGTGCCCGTTCTGCGTCGGCGCGCACACCACGCTGCTGCACGCCACCGGCGAGCACCGGCTGGCCGAGACGATCGCCGCCGGCGGCACGCCCGACGATCCCCGGTACGCGGCGCTGCTGGCCTGGGCCACGGCCACCCGCACGCCGGGAGCGGCGGCCCTGTCGGCGCCGCCGTACCCGCCGGAGCACGGGCCCGAGTACGTCGGGACGGCACTGACCTTCCACTTCGTCAACAGCGTCGCCTCGGCGTTGATCACCGAGGATCTGCTGCCCGGGGGCCTGCAGAAGTCGCGCCTGGTGCGCAGCGCCGGCGGCCGGGCGATGGCCCGTACCGTGCGCAGGCGGCTGACGCCGGGCGAGAGCCTCGCGACGCTCGACGGGCTCCCGGCGGGCCCGGAGCCGGACTGGGCGGCGGGGACGCCGGCCGGTCGCGCGTACGCCACGTTGCTGGCGGTGGCCGGAGCGGGGGAGAGGCTGCTGAC